>CAYTEF010000010.1:2573-19474 GCA_964436845.1 uncultured Candidatus Saccharibacteria bacterium | reverse complement strand
AGAGCGAGGGTTCGTCAGGATTCGTTGGCTCGCAGACGGTAAACGTCCAGTCTTCGCAGTTATCCGCGACACTCTCATTGGATTCGCTAACCACGTCGCCCGGGGTATCCGCGCACATGCGCAGGGTGTGGGTGCCTCCTTGCGCTATCCAGCTTCCGGACACCGCGTCAGCGTTTTCATCCTTCGCCAAGGAAGACATGAGCGCGTGAGGGGATAATTCAACAGCGCCCGTGGGGTTAAACGTAGCACTATTAAGTTTAATGCGGAAGTTATTGTTCCAGGTGGGAGTGCCGTTTGCGCTTGTTTCCCCATTATTGAGCACCGTTGCCTTAAAGGTTACCGCCTTTCCCGCGATGAGCGAACCGGTATGGCTATCAACACTGTCGGGGACAACCGTGAGGTTGGGACATGCGGGTGCTGCGGCCAAAACCGCTGCCGAGAAAGCGGAGCTGCCCGCGCTACCGTCCGCCCGTACGCGGTAGTAGTAGTCCGCTGTGGCGACAGGCACGATATCATTATAACTGGTCACATTTGGGTCAGGAGTGGCAATGGTTGCCCATGCTCCGGTTAGGCCTTGCCTGCGCTGGAGGGTATAGCCTGTCTCTCCCTCAACATCATTCCAGCTCACCGTTACATTTTTTGGAGAAGCGCAAGTGCGCAAAGAAACGCTAAGAGTAGGCGTGGCAGGGACAACGCTTACGGTGCACTGATCTGAAGTTTCGACACTGGTCACGGTAACGGTTTTTGTTCCAGTGGTGCTATAGGTTGTTGAAAAGGAAGATTCATTTCCTCCGGAATTAGGGCTTCCCCCCGGCGCTGACCAGGAATAAGAGCCGACGCCACCAACGGCGCTAAAAGAAACGGTTTGACCTGGCTGCCTTGTTTGCGAGGAAGGCGTGCAGCTCACAGGCGGAGGCGGAGGAACACTTCCACCTCCGCAACCACCACAATAAAAAGAAGGGGTACCGCATCCTTGGTAACCGCCGCTTGCGCAATAAGGCTGTGAAGGTATGCTTATTGGAAAAATTTGTGTATGGTCAAAAGAACAAACCCAGCTGTCATTTACACATTGAGCAGAATAGTAATCCCTGCAATCAATCTGATAGTCTGAACGGCAATACCGATATGTTATCCCCCATTCTCCGAATCCGCAATAGCCACTGGCTCCATATCCTTCATAAGTGCTATCATATGCCCACCCACAATAACGGGTTTGATAAGGACAGTCGGGGGGAGGGCCGGAGCATACTTGAGCATCGGCTTTAAAGAACAATAGGCTCCAAGAGAAAAAAAGGAGAAAAAGGAGAAAAAAAAACGATTTCATGACGTTATAGTTACCATTAAAATTCCTTGACGTTGATCGTCATCGGGAGAAGTGAAAACAAGCGTAAACGTACCCGTATGCTTAAAAATAAAAGAAGAAACCGTCATTTTCTCTTTATGCGCCGCGCCGCGAATGGTAAAAAGCTCATAACCTTTCATGGAAACTTTATATGTTCGCGCATCAGAAGCAATAAAGCCGACTGTATCGTTGGCACGAATTGAGATAGAAGCCGGGGTAATAACAAAATCATCAACCTGAACAACTGTCCAATCCTCATCCTTGAGCGCATTCAAATGATATGCGAATCGACTTGCCGCAGGATCAACAGAAGGCTGAACTTGTTCTCGTTGATTGCTTATCCAATTCCAGTAATACATTGCGCCCCCAAAGAACAAAAGCAAACTTGCTAAAAAAATCGTTATTTTCTGGACATTTGCGGAGGTCATACGCTATTATGCTTTGTTTGTTAAAAAATCAAGCGTTGCTTACATGGTAAGTTAGCGCGCGCAACAGAAAATTTTTGAAAAATACTGTTGGCATTAAAGTATGATATACTGACAATGGCCGTGAATTTGCCGATGATCCCGAAACTCACGCTTGTTATCCACAGTTACTATTATTTTAGCATAAATCTTCAAAAAAACAAAAAAACCGTTGTAAAAGCGGTTTTTTCTCTTCGTTGGGCGACAAAGTGCTTTCGGCATCTACCTACTCTCCCCGCCAAAGGCGGGTACCATCGGCCATGGCAAGCTTAACGGTCCTGTTCGAAATGGGAAGGCGTGTTGCCTTGCCGGTAAAAACACCAAAAGCGCTTTGCCGCTCAACAGTATAGTAATGTCCAAATGTGTTAAAGTTCTTGGAGGAAGTCAAAACGCCCTATTAGTACTCCTCGGCTACACGCCTTACGGCGTTTACACCTGAAGCCTATCAACGTAGTAGTCTCCTACGAGGGCTGTGTCTAATCTTGGGTAAGGTTTCGCGCTTAGATGCTTTCAGCGCTTATCCTCAAGCAACATAGCTACCCAGCAATGCCCTTGGCAGGACAGCTGGTACACCAGCGGTTGCCTCCTCAAGTGTTTGTCCTATTTCGGGAGAGGCATGGGATATTACGAAACCATCTTGAGAAACGGCCCTTCCGAGAGGATGCTAACTCCAAGTTTTTTTGCCTTGGCAAGTTTAGAACCCGCCTCTTTGCCTGCCACGAGATAATTTACCCGCTTGGAAATGGATTCAGAAACTTTACCGCCTTTTTGGCGCACCAGCTCCTGCGCCTCGCTTCGCGTCATTTTCTCCAGTTCTCCGGTAAACACAAAGGTCTTGCCCGCGAGCGTCCCTGCTTTTTGTTCCGGAAGAATAAATGTTATGCTCCGTTTATCAAACGTCTCTAAAAGCGCTTGATTTTTTTTCTCTTTAATAAAGGCTGTAAAACTTTCCGACGCCTTTGGCCCAATGCCTTCAATTGAAGTAAGATCTTGCGGGGTTAACTTCATCCACACTCGCAAAAGTTTTCCTGGCGTGGTGATTCTGCCGGAACGATCTATCAAAAAATCCTCTATCCAGAGCGCCGCCTGACTCCCCACATAATCAATTCCCAAGGCAATAAAAAATTTCCACAGGGGAATCGTTTTCGCCCTTTCTATCGCCTCAACTAAATTCTTTGCTGATTTTTCTCCAAATCCTTCCAATTCTTCTATATCCTCTTCTTTCAACGTAAAAATGTCGGCTATGTTTGTTATAAGGCCCAGTTCCATAAGGCGTGATACAATTTTTTTCCCCATTCCTTCAACATCAAGTCCCGCCTTTGAGACAAAATGAATAAGGCGCTTTGCCCGTAACGCGCCGCAGGAGGGATTTGTACAAAAAATATCCACTTCTCCCTTCCTTTGCATGAGTGCTTTCCCGCATATCGGGCATCGCGCCGGGAGTACGACCGCTCTTGCGTCTTTGGGACGGAGCTCTTGCACCACCCCTATCACTTGAGGAATAACATCTCCCGCTTTTGTCACAATCACCGTATCCCCCTGGCGCACGTCAAGACGCGCTATCTCATCATAATTATGGAGTGTCGCGCGTGAAACGACGGTTCCTTTTATTTCAACTGGTTTAAGCAAGGCGACCGGCGTTATCTTGCCCGTTCTTCCTACCGAGGCAATAATTTTTTCAACGATAGTAGTTTTTTCTTCAGGTGAAAACTTTGCCGCAAGGGTAAAACGCGGCGCTTTTCCGGTATATCCAAGTGCTTGCTGGAGTGATCTATTATTCACTTTTACCACAATCCCGTCAACCCAGTAGTCTTCGCTATCGCGGTCCTTCTCCCACTGCTTCCAAAAAGAAACCACGTCACCAATGCTTTTCAAATATCGCCAATGAGTATTAACTTTAAATCCCAATTCAGCCAATAATTCAAGCTCTTCCTTTTGCGTATGAGGAATGCGATCTTCCGGCCAGGAGAATTCATAGACAAACGCGTCCAATTTCCGTTCAGCTACAATTCTAGAATCAAGCTGGCGAATGGCACCAGCGGCTGCGTTTCGCGGATTGGCTAAGATTGGTAATCCCTTTTGCTTTCTTTCCCTATTGAGCGTCTCCAAAACACTCTTTCTCATGAATACTTCGCCCTCCACGACGCAGTCTATTTCTCTTTGCAAGCGAAGAGGAATCGCTTCAATGGTTTTTAAATTTTGGGTAACGTCTTCGCCCGTCTCGCCATCTCCCCGGGTCGCACCGGTTTTAAGCATGCCTTTTTCATAACTTAACACCACGTGCAATCCGTCAATCTTTAATTCCCCCACATAATCTAAATCATGGGCAGAATGTAAAAACCGCTTCGCGCGGCCTTCCCATTCTCGTATTTCGCTTTGGCAAAAGGCATCCTCCAGCGACCACTGCTTCACCTTGTGCTTCACTTTCAAAAACTTCTCTAAGGGCTTCCCCCCGACGCGCTGGGTAGGGGAGTCAGGGGTGATAAACTCTGGGAAAGCATCCTCAAGTTCTTTTAGTTCATGTTTGAGCGAATCAAGCGCCGCATCGGAAATTTCCGCTTTGTCCAGAACATGATACAAATAGCGATGGTGGTTGATTACCCTTTTTAATTCCGTAATACGTTTTTGCGTTTGAACCCTGTTCATAAATAATCAAGACGGGGGAAAGAAACGATAAGTTTCAATGACCAAAGCCCAATGACCATTGAATTCGTTAAATCCTAATGATTCAATCTTTATTTTTCTTTGTATTGTGCAGATTGCTGCAAAGACTAAATTCAATTCTTGCGCTTCCTGCCGCAAGACACGAGTTTCTTCTTTACATTTTTAGAATTTCTCTCATTAGGACTTAATTGGGCGTTGGGCATTGGTACTTAAGACTTATTTTTTAGTATTCTACTTGTATTGATCGCTTGGTGCTTCTCAATTGTCCCGTGGAGGTAACATCGCGCGGATCACCCACATTGTTCACTACGGTATAGCTATACCATCCGAGGTTATCAAGTCTATCCAGGCAAGTATCATTGTTTTCGTTATTTCCCGGCTCAATGATACCGTCACCATCAGCTCTACAATCATCAACATTGGGTGGAATAATTTCTAAGCCCGCCACTGTGGTGGGACCCCCCGGACAAGTGTTTCCATTCCTGCGGGGATTGCAAATGCGCTCCGCATAGAGCGCTGCCTCAATACCAGAATCGGCAATATAAAATGCCACGGTAGATAAATCAATCTGCTTGGAAGACGCAATTTCCGCAACAAAAATACTCGCTGATCCTGATACGATCACGATGGCAACGGAAACAATAAGCAACGTAAGAATAAGGGCTAGTCCTTTCATGGGTTAGGAAATAGGAGTTAGGAAATAGCTTATAGGAATAAGTGTTTATGTGCTTTTAGAGACGGCTTCTCCATTATAATTCCGTCGTTCCTACAAGCTATCTCCTATCTCCTACAAGCTAATGCTTACGGCACGTTAAGTTCCCTCTGGGAAACCATGGTCTCTAAGGCTATGGTAAGTTTTTGATTTTGCGCCGTCGGGTCATCCGTCTCAACCGTCATGTTAATGATGATTCTTGGCTGTCTCGTTGGATTAGGCGGAGGCGGGGGGTCAGCAATAACCTGAAAGTTCAAGTTGGTTAGCCTAATTTTACTGCCTCCCAAGAACGCTTCGCAGGCCATTCCATTACAATCCGTTTCATCATTTATCCCCTTTTCAAGGGTGGTACCCTGTAACTCATAAATGACGCATCGTCCGGAAAAATCTTTGAATTTAATGCTCTTTCCAAGCCCTCCTACCTTAAATATTTCACCCCCCATGCCAGCGCAGGTGCTCGGATCTCCTGAAGCCAATCTCATTTCGCGTCCCATAATTTCAAGAGTGGTGCGCGTATTGTCGGCAAGTTTTTTCATCGCAAGCGCCCGAAACTGCGTGGTCCAGACGGTTGAAAAAAGTCCCTGCAAGGCAAAAAGCACAAAAAAGAAAATAACAAGCGATATTAAAAGTTCCACTAAACTGAATCCCTTCTTCATATATTTCTTTATCGCCAATTATAGAGGCGGCTTTCCACCTGGACGGTGCCGTCAGGCCATGATACCGTTACGACTACCTTCATTTGGTGATTATTACCGGGAATGTCTTCAATCCGTATTGTGCGGCTAAAGAGTGTCGACTTATTTTGCGCACAGCCGTCCTGCGCATTAAGCGCAATATGGCAATATTTCCCGGAAGCATCAGCCACCAAAGAGGGGTTGTAGAGAGCATTTGTGTCTGGCATGGCTGCTGTCGTATTATACTGGACAATATATGTCCCGGCGACAAGACAGTTTACATCCCCGGCTGCGCATCCGGTTTCTCCTCGCCACTTCGTTAAGCTTCCGTCAGTTAAATCCACATCATCTTTAAAATTAAGCCAGTTGCCAGAACGCATATTAACCACTGCCTCAATGCCTTCCTGAGCTAAATTTGCGGCAATAAATCGGTCTCGCGTTACCTCAGCGGCGGTTAAGTTTTGAAACGCCAGCGCGAAAACCGCGACAAACACAATTGACGCTATCACAACGGAGATAATGACTTCAAGGAAGGAAAAGGCTTTCATGGTAAATTTGAATTTTGAAATTCAAATTTTGAATCAAATTCTAATTTTCTAATTTTGAAACATTGTATTTGTTTTGAGATTCAGTCATTCAAAATTGATTCAAAATTCGAAACTCTAAATTAAAAATTATCTCTTACTGTACCTCCACATTCCCCACGCTATTTATCATAATCGTTTTCGTGGTATTTAGGGTTTTGGAGCGCGCTACGATTTGAGCGGTTTGGCCAGAAGCTGCGGCTATTCCATTAAAAAAGGTCGTGAGGAGAGGCGGACGATAAACAATATCAAGCTCGCTAACCGAGTTCCCTCCTGCGTCTAGAAGCTGACTTACCTCAACAGAGGAGGGAAAAAAAACGTGCTCAAAACGCTCGGTCTGGGGACCTACGACTGCTGTATCGCAAGGTGTGCTATTTTCAAGGCCGGAAGCATCATATGCAGCATTCGGGCTTCCCGGCGGCCGATGATCGGCAAAAATGATATAACAATTCTCATTCTTGTCAAAATGCACTCCCCACCCGCCCCCGGGCGGAGTACCGTTAAAATCCTTTACCGCAAGGGAAAGCCCTTGCGCTCTTCGCAGTACTGCTTCTATCTCTTCTGAAGTGTTAAGGAGCTTATATGTTTCTTGTCCCCGTGTCGGACTAAACACGATGACGCCAGCAAAAATCGCGATGATACCAATCACAATAAGAAGTTCTGCAATAGTGAATGCTCGCATGAATTTCAAAATTAAAACTTCATCAACGAACCAAAAAAGACAAAAATCAGCAACCCTGCGATGAGAAATGGCGCGAAAGGAACAGCGGTCTTAAGCCCCGCGCGCCTCAAGCTAATAAGTGTTATACCTGCCACCGCACCCAATACAAATGCCAAAACAAGCGCATAAAGACCTCGCGGGTATCCTAAAAGCAATCCAAGGAGTGCCGCAATCGGCACGTCTCCCATGCCCATTGCCTTCTCTTTCGTGATAAGTACAATAAAAAGAATAAGCCCCCCGGTAATTAATCCCGCAATAATTTCATTAAACGCTCCCGCAAGGTTTCGCTCAATAACAAAAGGTAAAAGTACATACCATAGTGCCCCTCCCAATAGGGGCCATACTATTGCCTGCGGGATCTCCTGCTTTGCCGCATCAAAAGTCACAATAACCACAAACGAGGCGACAAAAAAAAGCCAGAATACAAGGTCAAAGGGATCGGAGAATGTAAACGCGACAAGCGCAAAGGCGAGGCCGGTGCCAAGTTCAACTGCCGGATACTGCCATGATATTAACTTTTTGCAATACCGGCACCGGCCTGCCAAGAAAATATAGCTAACAAGGGGAATCAAATCAGCAACGCTTAACGCATGGTTACAGTAAGGACAACGAGAATGTCCCCAAAATATACTTTGCCTTGTTGCCAAGCGGGCAATAACTACGTTCAAAAAACTTCCTACAGCAAGTCCAGCAGAAAAAATAATGAAAGACATAGAATCTCTCACTATGTGGCAATATCATATAACGTCGTCCCTGAACCCGCACCATCACCATCATCAAAACATGCCGGAGTAGTAACAGTATCGTCGCAATCACTCGCGAGGGCAA
Source organism: uncultured Candidatus Saccharibacteria bacterium (assembly GCA_964436845.1). GTDB lineage: Bacteria > Patescibacteriota > Minisyncoccia > 2-01-FULL-47-10 > JBBTYX01 > CAYTEF01. The sequence continues at coordinate 11,485 of CAYTEF010000010.1, read as the reverse complement.
CGTTTGTATTAGACTCAAGACACGCGGTTAAAACATATCTTTGGGGCGTGGTACCAGTTGCTGCATAACTGTATCCATATTCAGTTATCGCAGGCGTTCCGTCGTGGCCAAATGTCGGCGTAAAACCAGCGCAGTTCGTTGCATTAAGCGCGTTGGCGTTGGCGGAGGGGTCCCTTGGCAACGCTGGCGCATATCCTGGTACGAAGGGTATTGTACCCGCTGCTCCAAATTCAGTAGTCGCGGGGTATCTGTTATTATCGGTATAGTATATCGCCAGCGCCGTTCTTAAATTCTGCAAGTCAGATACGCGCTTTGCGTCGCGAGAACGCAGGAGCGGCTGGGTTCCGATGGAAACAAAGAGAATGGCTGCCAAAATCGCGATGATCGCGATAACGATCAACAATTCAATTAACGTAAAACCTTTTTTCATTATATCATATTCACCTCCTTTCTCTTTTTACGAATTACGAATCCGTAGGCATGTACGAATTTGTAATTCGTAAAACTATTTATGAATGAAGGTCATACACCGGCACGGTATTATCAAAGCAAGGGGGGATTGCCATTGGGTCGTCACAGTCACTCTCAAGGGCAGCATTTTCTGCCTCCTGGAGGCATGCCTGCAAAACATACGATTGCTGGTTAGCGGAAGCTAAATAACGATACCCATAATCACCATTGGCGTCAACTGAACTGGGAAAGCGATTCGCATCAGCCAGGAAACTTGCATCGCAACCTGAAGCATCATGCCTAGGATCGCGCGGGAGATCAGGCATATAAGTAGGAGCAAGTTCTGTGGCAAGTGAGGCGGCATCTGCGGGATATACCCTATGATCATCCGTGTAGTAAAGGGTTAACGCTGTTTTCAAATTCTGGAGGTCGGAAAGGCGCTTTGCGTCATTTGAACGAATAAACGGCCGCTGTCCAATTGAGGTAAAAAGTATTGCTGCCAAAAGAGCAATAATAGCAATAACAATGAGTAACTCAATAAGCGTAAAACCCTTCTTCATTATTTCTAGGCAACATTCAAGATAATGGTATAAATCGGGATAATAATAGATGCGACGAGGATGCCCACGCCCACGCCCAATACGATAATGAGAAGCGGTTCAATTAAGGGAATAAGGCCTTTTACGGTTCTATCCACCTCTGTCTGGAAAAATGCGGCAAGTTTATTTAAAATCTCTTCCAGCTTGCCGGAACGTTCTCCTACGGCGATCATTTGCGTAAGAAGTGTGGAAAACTCTTCATGCTGTTTAACAACACTTTCTATTGTATTGCCTGCTTTTACCTCTTCAGCCATTTTCAATATAATCTCTTTGTAAATATTATTCCCCACCACATCTGCGGTAATCTGCATGGATTCAATAATGGGAATGCCTCCGCGCACAAGCGTGGAAAGCGTGTCCGCAAAACGAGCTTGGTAAACCGTTTTGAGCATGGGTCCAAAAACGGGGATTTTCAGTTGGTAGCGATCCCACACATTCTTTCCTGCCTCGGAACGCAGGTAGCGAAAACCCCATGCGATAAGTCCTCCGAATAAAAGAAGTATAACAAGTATCCAATTCGTTGTAAAGTTTGAGGTCGCAAGAACGGCGCGGGTGATAAAGGGAAGTTCTCCTTTGGATACCTGAAGTAAAATTCCGCTCAAACGAGGAACGACGAATACCATCATGATGAAAAACACAATAATAAAGACCACCACGACAAAAATAGGATAAATCATGGCACTCCTGATATTCGCGCGCAATTGGTATTGGCGTTCCGTATAGTCGGCTAGGAAAAGAAGTGTTTTCTGAAGAGCGCCGGATGTTTCCCCTGCCCGAATCATGTGCTGATAGAAATTAGAAAATACCTTTGGATGCTTATTGAGTGCCTGTGAAAGCTTCATCCCTCCATCCACATCATCCATAACCTGCAAAATGGTGCTCTTGAAAAAGGGGTTGGTGCTTTGGTCCGCTAAAATCCGGAGTCCCTCTACAAGGGGCACTCCTGCGTCAAAGAGGGTAGCAAATGAGCGTGAAAAGGTAACGAGTTCGCGCAGACCCACGCGCTCCCACTTAAGTTCCTTAAATAGGAGCCCCATGCGCAGGTGTTCTTCAACCGAAACCACCGTCAATTGATGCCGCTGGAGAACATCTAGCGCTACCTGCCTAGTGGATGCTTCTACAATACCGGATTGCAATTTTCCCTGTGCTGTTCGCGCTTTATATGAAAATTCCATGATAGAAATTGTTAGTGAGGAGGAGCATAGCGACGACGAACTTACAAGTTCTTACACCCCGTTACAATCCCGCCACGCGTAGCGATACTTCACTGTTCTAAAGGCGAAGCCGACTTACGTCTCTATCTTTTAATACACCACGTACATCGCGGGATTGTAACGGGGTAAAGCTGTTACTAAATTCGGCTACGGACTTCGTCCTTGCCTCATTAAGTAACTACTTTACCCTCCAAGCATCTCTCTCATCCCCTCCCGGTTAAGCGAATATCGCTCGGCTGATTCCAGAGCAATCTCTCCCCGAGACACTAAATCTGCCAAATATTTATCAAGTCCTATCATGCCTTCGTCAAAACTCGTACTAATCACCATATCAATTTGATGAGTCTTATTCTCGCGAATTAAATTGCGCACCGCGCCATTAGCAAGCATGATTTCACAGGCGGGGATTCTTCCACCGTCAGAACGGGGAATAAGTCGCTGGGATACAACGCCTAATAAACTTGCGGCGAGCTGAATGCATATCTGGCTTTGCTGGGACGGGGGAAAGCTATCCACAACACGATCAATGGTTTGAGAGGCGGAATTGGTATGGAGCGTCGCAAACACCAAATGTCCGGTTTCTGCCGCAGTAATGACCGTTGCCATGGTTTCAGGATCACGCATTTCGCCGATCATAATGACATCCACATCCTGCCTGAAGGTATGCACGAGTGCGGTGTAGAAATCCTTGGTGTCGCGCTTCACTTCCCGCTGGGTGACAAGCGCTCTGTCCGGCTCAAATACGTACTCCACCGGATCCTCAACCGTTAAAATGTGTACATTTCGCTTATGGTTAATTTCATTAATGAGTGAGGCAAGCGTGGTGGATTTCCCGTGTCCAATGGGTCCGGTCACTAGTAAGAGTCCCTGCGAAACATCGGTGAAGCGCGAAAGAGATTCAGGAAGGTTAAGTTCGCTCAATGTGCGTATTTTGTTTGGAATAAAACGGCATGCAACCGCAACAAATCCCCGCTCGCGGTAAATATTCACGCGAAAACGCGCTTTGCCCTTAAAATCATACGCAAAATCCAGTTCCCCCTGTTCTAAGAAACGCTCTTTTTGTTCAGGAAATGTTAAAGAGAACGCAAATTGTTCAGTTTCCTCCGGAGAGAGAATAGCTTCCTTGACTAACGGAATAAGTGATCCGTCAATCCGAATGGTAGGATGCCGGCCGGCAACTAAATGGAGGTCCGATGCTCCGCGAGAAGCGGTAACTTCAAGTAACTCCTGTATCTTAAGGGCTATGTTCATCATATTCTTTACAAATTATGAGTTATTATTTTCTTGCGTTCCCTTCTGGAAGAAGGCGTCCACTTTCCCCACCACCTCCTGGGGAGTAAGGTGAGCCTTTACAATGTAATCTTCTGCTCCCAAAGATATGCCCTTTTTAATATGATCCTCCTGACCCAAATTCGTGAGCAACATAATAGGAATCGCACTTAGTTCTGGATCATTTTTTGCCTTTATTAATACTTCAAAACCGTCTAGTCCGGGTAAGACAATATCCAAAAATACTAAGTCTGGTTTCTCTTTTTTCATAAGATCCAGGCCTTCCTGGCCGTCTTTTGCCAGAATAAGCTGATAGGGCGTCTGCTGGAATTTCATCCCATACATCTGGCAAATAAATTCGTCGTCTTCAATGAGAAGTATTTTCTTCTTGTCCATAGTGTAGCTTATAGGAATTAGCTTATAGCTTATAGAAACGACGGCGCCGTATTTGCCAATACTCCTTCTATGCTGATAATTCCCTTTAACGCTTTTAAAATACCGTCTTGGCGCATAGTTATCATTCCCTGCCTTAGGGCTTCTTCGCGCAACTTTGCTTCGTTGGGCTCTTCCACTATTACTTTTTCCATCTCCTGACTCACCGCCATGCTTTCAAAAACCGCGACTCTTCCCTTAATACCAGTTACCCCGCACTCATCGCAACCGGGTGACTTAAAAAATTTCAGGCGCGCTATATCCTTTTTTGATATTCCGGCGCGCTCGCGCATTTCATCCGACATAAGATTCAATTCTTTCTCCACAATACTTCGCATTTGCATTGGAGGATCGTATGGCGCTTTGCATGCTTGGCAAATTTTTTGCACGAGACGCTGGGCAACGGCTAAGCGTAGAGCCGAAGGAATTAAGAAATTATCAATCCCCATGTCTAAAAGCCGGGGGATAATGCCAATCGCATTATTGGTGTGAATGGTTGAAAATACCAAGTGGCCGGTGAGTGCCGCGTGCACGAGAAGTGTTGAGGTCTCTTTGTCGCGAACTTCTCCTACCATAATAATATTTGGGTCTTGCCGCAATATCTGGCGCAGACCCGACGCAAACGTATAGTTAATCTCGGGGCGAATCTGCGACTGATTTATCCCTGAAATATAGTATTCCACCGGATCCTCAAGGGTTACAATATTCGCTTCCTCCTTATTTAATTCCTGTAACACCGCGTAGAGGGTAGTACTTTTGCCCGAACCCGTAGGGCCGGAGATAAGCATCGCCCCAAAAGGTTTTTTTATAAATTCCTTCACGTCATCCAAGCTTTTTAACTGGAAACCCAATTCTTCCAGTGTGGTAATGCCTTTTGTCGGGTCAAGGATACGCAATGCTACTTTCTCTCCGGTAATAGTGGGGAAGGTGGCGACCCGAAAATCAACCGCCTTTTGTCCAAAGAGAAAATGAATTCTGCCGTCCTGTGGAATCCGTGTTTCGTCCACCCGGAGATGTGAAAGAATTTTGATACGGCTTACAATGGCAGACTGTACTTCTTTAGGAAGAATGAGCGAAGTTTTCAATTTGCCGTCTAAGCGAAAACGCACCCTCATCTCTTTCCCCGTTGGTTCCACATGAATGTCCGATGCCCCGGAATCCACCCCATAACGCAACATCACGTCCACAATCTGTGATGCCGGCGCTTCTTCAGTTAACCGCTGAAGTTGAACTTGAGTGGTAACTTCTTCCCCTATCCCCTTTCTCACCTCTTCTTCTTCTTCAAATCGCTCAAGCGCCTGCTTGACCTCTGTCTCAATTTTCAGCAGCTTCTCCCTGACTCTTTCAAAATCCTCCGGTGTGATGATGAATCTCTTTATGGTGGCACGATGAGAAACTGCGATAAAGTCAAGGGCGGCATCCACTTTAGAATTTTCCGGCTCTACGAGCCCTACCTCAATTTCATCGCCCTCTTGGGCAAGGGGAACAATTTTTAAGTTAAGAATGGCATCTTGAGAAAAAATAGATAGAAGTTCTTCCGGTATAACAAAATTTCTGGAAACTTCTCTCATCTCAAGCCCAAATGTTTCTGCGCGTATGTGCGCAAGGTCAGAAGAGGTTACCAATCGGCGATAGAGGAGAAGATTGAGTGCTTGCGACTCATCGCTCGTGCGCCTTGAGATCTCTTCCCTAATTTCGGGCGAGATTATTCCTTTTTCCTGAAGTTTTTCAAGGAGAGTCATACAAAACTTTGTAATTCGTAAAGCTAGAATGGAGCAAAAGGATTTTCTCTCCCGACGTTTTCGCGCAGCGGCTCCCGTACAGGCACTCCCTGACTTGGTTTTAACGACTGGAACTGAGGATCTTTTAGAATATCTAATTTTATGGCAAGCGCTTTTTCAAGATGCTCTTTAAGCTCTGAAAATGGAAATGTTTTTTCCTCTGACGCTGGTAAAAGATGGGTAATGGCAACTACCTTAAATTGATGAATGTCTTCTTTGCCATCAAAGGATGTATCTATAAAATCAAGGAATGGAATACTTGTTTCCAATGCCCGCAAGAATCTTTCTAGTGAGGCAACGCTGCCAACAACCTCTGCTTGAATTTGCACTATACCGTCTTTTTCTGGATCTTTTATGTCAATCTTCTTGAGGAGGGATCCGCTTTCTGATGCGAGTGAAGCGAATGCCACGATATAATCTCCTTCGGCAAATGTCACCGGAGCCACTTGTAATATGCGCTTTGCATCAAGCCTCACGCTTTCAAATCGCTGCTTGAAGGAAGGAGCATTACTGACGAGAAACTTCAGGCTTTCTTTTTCTTTTTGCTCGCTTTGCATTAAGCTATAGGCTTCGTATGCCTCGCTTATCTTTCCCCATGCTACGAGGTAGAAAAACGCTATTGCCACGATCGCAACGAGAGCCGCAAATAAATTTTGTTTTTGTTTTTCCACGATAGAAAAATTAGCGCGGGGATTGCGCGGCAAAAAATGCAGGAGTTATCTCCATGGCAAAGGTAAATTTCACCCCGCCGCGTTCCCCTAAACTGATTTCTGAAACTTTTACTTGAACAATTTCCTTAAGAGATTTGAGCAATACGATCTGTTCGGCAAGCGCTCCAAGATCTGCCGCCTCCCCGCTCACCTTAAGTTTATTCTCTTGCTTTGCCCGTGAAATGTCCACTGATGTTATTATAACTTTTTTAAGCGTGTAAGAACGCAAAAAATCAAAGACCCTTGAGCCATGCGTATGTTCCTTTATTAACTTCTCGGCAAACGCGACCTGGGAGGGAAGGCGCAAAATACCCTGCTCTAAATCTTTTGGCCATTTAGAAACAAGTCCGTCGCGCTCTACCTTAATGGCAACTTGTCTGTTAGTAAACACCTTTTTAAGCAAGAAGCTCCCCCCCCATATGCCCAAAACCAGCAATAAAAAAATAATGCTCAAGAGCAACCAAAGACCGAGCTGACCAAATAGTCCTCGCCTGGTCGGAGCTTTTTCTTGAAATGTAAAACTTGGGCCGGACATAGAAAATATTAGTAAAGCGCTAATCCTACCGCAACGGTTAGACTTGACATATCATTTTTTAATTTGTTTTCAAGCCGCTTGTCGTATTCTATTGTAGCCCACGGGTTGGCTATGTCAATAGGAATTTGAAACTTTTTTTGCATATATTCGGGCAATCCTTTAAGTGACGCCGATCCCCCTGTGAGAACGACGCGTTTTAATGACCCGAGTGCCCCTTTTTCTTGCGCGGTTCTCTTTGCTTCTTCTAATATGTTGTCCACCACCGGATAGAGCAAATCGCTAATAGATTCGGTGCCCGCCACCAAAAGGCCCTGCTCGTGCTTTACCTGTTCGGCACGATCAAGGGGGATGCCTAACCCTTGAGAGATAACCTTGCTTAAATCTCTTCCGGAAGTATCAATATTATGAGAGGCGCGCAAGAACCCTTTGCTCACAATGGAAATATTGGTATTCTTTGCGCCAATATCCAAAATCATCACCGGCTCTTCGTCATAAAGGTTCAACGCCCTGATAATGCTAAACGTTTCAACTTCTAACGCCTTTAATGTAAGTCCCAGCTGATTGCAAATATTCCTATAGCGAAAGAGAATCTCCTTAGGAACGGCCACGAGAGTAATAACGCTTCTCCCGGCATCTTCTCCTGCTGCCTGCCATGTTAATTCTATCTCGTTAATCGGAACTGGCACATGACTTCGGGCTTCAAACTCAACCGCTTTAGGAATTTCCTCTTCCGGCATCTTGGGAAGCGTCAACTCGTCAACAAAACTAGAAAAAGCGGGAATGGACATAATCACTTCCTTGCTGTCGTCCCCCAGCCTCTGCCGCAATGCCTGAATCATCTTTACCACTTCTGATTCTAAAAGCGTGAGGCGTTTTGTCTGAATAACATCCGCGGTACTGCTTCGCAAGAGTGCGTGCGCGCGAAGGGTTCCATAGTTAATGAGTTTGCCGCGGGGGCTTTTCCCGTTTGCCGCTCCTCCGGAATACTTCTCAATCTTTACCATCTTTATTGAGGTGGTACCGATATCAATCCCCAGATGGGCAGTTTTTCCTTTCCTTGAAAATGGCCAAATCATCTTAAAAATTATTATTTTGGCGGCACTTCCCGGTACTTCGGAAGTTTTGGCTTTGCGTTAAGTGTTATGGGCGGATCAGTCACGCACGTTCCCGCGTCATCAGTTGCGGTAAGGGCAACATTATACGTTCCCGGCGCATTGTACACATGAGAAGGGTTCTGGAGGGGTGACGTATTGCCGTCCCCAAAATCCCAAAGCCATGTATGACTGCCAGGAACTGAAGCCGCATCAAACACCGTCTGATCGCTAAATTGAATTATCACCCCTGCCGATACGCTCTTTGGGGTGTAATCCAATGCCGGTTTAGGAAGCGAGTGAATGGGAATATTTATTGAAGGAAGCTCCGGCGTTGTTCCTAGATTAGACCAAAGGGACGTTTTCCCTAATGCATTTGTCACACGCACGTGCCAATAATTTGTTCCCGCCGCTAAAAAAGCCGGATCTATGGTAATAAGGTCAAAGGGGTTTACGTAGGGAGACTTTGCCTGCTGGAATTCTGGAGAAAGAAAATCGCTGTTATTATCAATTTCAAGCTCGTATCCCTGCTGGCTAGAAGGCGGTACGTTGGGATCCACATAATCCCAGGCAAAGTTAATCGTCCATGGGGGTACTACGCAGTAATCAGGGGGGTCAGGAGAGGTGCGCAAATTGCTCGGCTCAAGGGGCGCTTGAATACACGCGGAAGGATTAATATCCATCCCATAGCCAGCGCCGCGAAAATTAATCCAGCCGACAAAATTTGCGTCGTCTCCTCCGCCCCACGCATAGCTCCCGCTTACCGCCTTGCACGTCGCAGGATCAATCGTTACGCCATATCCTGTCCCCGCCATTTTTATCCATCCATCC
>CAYTEF010000010.1:0-2563 GCA_964436845.1 uncultured Candidatus Saccharibacteria bacterium | reverse complement strand
TATGCATGTGTGCGCCCTCGCCCAGCCGGTTACCGCTCCGGTCACAAAATTCACCTTAACACCGTTATTGGGTGCCGACGGATATGGTCCTGACGGATTAAAGTTAATCCAGCCAATGTTTGAAGACCACGCATAACCTGACGCATTCCCCCCTGTATCAACATTTACTCCGTAGTTAGAGGAGGCACATAATCCTTGATTCGTGCAATTGAGGCTGACCCAGCCGATGTTTGAAGACCAGACCCATCCGGATACATTATCTCCAACTCCTGCCTTTGCAAATGGCGGCCTACCCGGAAAGAAAAAAACACTATAAAAAAGAATGAAAACAAAGATGATAAAAAGGAAGCTAAACCCCCTGCACTTCCCCATGGTGATGTAATACATTGGATTTCTTTACTTACGCGAGCACAACGGTGTTTCTCTTAATTTTAAGCCGCAGTGCGTTCGTCCCTCGAAACTTTCCCGCAAACATATGCTGGGCTAACGTATCGGTTACCTCTTTTTCAATGGTTCGGCGCACGAGCCGTGCCCCATGCTCCTGCTGAAAGGATTTTTGTGCAATCCAGTCCGTAAGCGTTCGCGGGTATGTAAGCTGAATCTGCTTTTCCGCAAAAAGGTTTGCGCGCAACTGTTTTAACTGGAGTGTGGCAATTTTTTGTATTTCTGAAAACAGAAGGGGCTTAAAAACAATAACGTCATCAATGCGGTTGAGAAATTCCGGGCGCAGCGACCGCTCCAATACACTAAGGACTTCGGACTTGATGTTTTCATAACTTTCTCCCTGCTCTTTTCTATCTTTCCCAAAAGAAAAGCCTATTTCTCCTTTTTTCTGAAATAAATTTTCCGTTCCTAAATTTGAAGTGAGAGCAATGATGGTATTCTTAAAGTCCACCTCAAGTCCCATCGCGTCTGAAAGCACGCCGTCTTCTAAAATCTGCAGCAGGATATTGAAAAGCTGGGGATGCGCTTTTTCTATCTCATCAAACAATACTACGCTATACGGATTGCGCCTCACTTTTTCGGTTAATTCTCCCCCTCGTCCGTACCCTACGTAACCGGCAGGCGCTCCAATAAGACGCGCCACCGTATGCGCCTCCATGAATTCTGACATGTCAAACTTAATAAGAGAATCCGCCCCATACATTTTACGCGCCAGTACGCGGGCAAGTTCGGTTTTCCCCACGCCCGAAGGCCCCACAAAAATAAACGAGCCAACCGGCCTATTCTGAAAGGTGAGTCCCGCGCGCGAACGGCGTATGGCTAATGCAAGAGCTTTGATCGCCTCCTCTTGGCCAATAACCTCGCGCGAGAGTTCCTGCTCCAAATCGCGCAGTTTTCGCATCTCAACTAAGGTCATCTCTTCTAGCGGGATACCGGTCATCGTGGAAATAACTCTTCTCACATCGCGCTCCGTCACTAACGCCGGACGGCGTGTCTTTACCATACTCTTCTCAAGGGTAAAAGCTCTCTTTAAGAGTAATTCCTCCTCTTTTTTTAACGAAAAGGCGTTGTCATACATTCCCTGGCGCAGTTGGTACTCTTTCTTCTCGCGTATATGCAGTGCGCGCATGCGCAGACCTTCAATCTTTTTCACGTCGCGGCTTGATCCGCGCGTAATGGCCGTTACCACTGATGCCTCATCCAGCACATCAAGCGCTTTATCAGGAAGGAAGCGATCCTGCAAATATCTGTCAGAAAGCTTTACTGCCGCTTCCAGCGCCTCCTGCGTAATGCGTACATGGTGAAAATCTTCATATCGAGCCTTTAACCCCTTTAGAATTTCAACCGCGTCAGCTGGCGAGGGTTCGTTAATAAAGACCGGCTGGAAACGCCTTTCAAGTGCTTTATCGCTTTCAATAAAAAATTTATACTCCTCAAAGCTGGTTGAGCCAATAACCTGAATGTGCCCTTCTGCTAGCGCGGGTTTTAACATATTTGCCGCGTCCAAAGCTCCAAAGGACTGTCCCGCGCCCACAAGCATATGAATCTCATCAATAAATAAAATTGCCTTTTGATTTTTAACTTCCCGGAGTACCATATCCAGCCGTGCTTCAAAATCGCCCCGAAACATTGTTCCTGCCACAAGTGCTGACAAATTTAACGCGTAAATGCGCTTTTGTTGGAGCGAGGGGGGTACGTCGCGTTTTGCAATTTTTTGCGCCAAGCCATAGACAATAGCGGTTTTCCCCACGCCCGGATCACCCACCAATATGGGATTTCGCTTCGTGCGCCGGTTGAGAATTTGAATAATGCGCTCCACCTCGCGCTCCCGCGCAATTAAGGGATCCAGTTCCCCGTTACCCGCGCGCGTCAATAAATCCTGCGTGAACGAGGAAAGGTCCTGTGCTAAGGTTTTTGCGCGTTTTTCTGCTTCAGAGACTTTTCCGGCCGAATGATGATCGGGATGGTGACGCGGGGGGAATGACTCCTCCCAATAAGTTTCATCCATAGTTATACATAGAATCCCTTTTAGTATATCTCATCATTTAAATTTTTGCAAATGTCTGTATGCGTCCACCCTAAATTGGACTTTTGAGGGGTTAGCGACATCATAAATTGC
>CAYTEF010000009.1:19034-21563 GCA_964436845.1 uncultured Candidatus Saccharibacteria bacterium | reverse complement strand
TTTAAGGCGATCAGCCCATAGCCCTTGGTCAGAAAGAGTCATCGCCTGTTCCTTCAAAAGTATATCAAGCGCTCGTTTTAGTAATGGTTCTCTTGCTATCATAAATAGTTGAAAATTTATTCATTACTTGGATTTTCTGCTGAATACGGTAATATCGGCAACAAGTGCCAAAACGAGAATGGCAATCTGAAATAATTCCCACGTCCCGCCGTACCAATTTTGCACCGCGCTAAACCAGAGAAGTGTATAAGGCGCAAAAATGAATCCTATCGCGGGAAAGACGAAATTGCCGAAAAGCCCGTTAAACCAGTTGGTAAAAACCCACAAAAGGAGAATAATGCCGCGCGGGAATATAACGCCTAAAATGATAACGAAAAGGGGCATGAAAAAAATTAGTGAGAAAATTTTGTCATGACGCGCATGTGGTTTATCTTTGGAGAATTCTTTGTCGCGAAAAACTCATTTAACTCCTCGTGATAACTTAAAAGCTCGCGCGACATGCTTGAATGAGGAGTTTTAAGGACAAGCGTATGGCTTCTAAAGTCAAATTCCAAAATGTCCACCGCTAATTTTTTTTCCCGAAAAAATTCCTCAGCTGCTCGCTTTATTGCCCCAAACGCTAAGGCTTCCTTAAAACGCGGCTGGGATAATTTTTTCTCCAGTATTCCTCCCACGTGCTGCAGTTGTCGTTTTTGTATGTTTCGTGCCATATAATTATCGTTCCACAACAATTTGAACCGTGCCCTCGGCTAGGCGAAGCGTTTTATCAAATGCGCGTAAAAGGATAATGTGCTGGCCGTTTGACACATTCGTAATATCCAGCTCTACGGGACTTTGGAGGGTTGTCTTTACTAATTCGCCGTCAAAGAATACATCCACCTGCTTCAAGGGAAGGGTTGACTGAAAATCAAAGGAAAGAGAAACACTGCTTGCACTCACAATGGCGCCTTCAGGCGGGGTTAGAATTTCCAGGCGTGGGCTTGTGGAGTCATTTGGAGGGAAACTCCCGTTTCCAGGGGTCTGAGGCAGAGGACGATTATATAGGTATGCGTCAGGCTGAGCAGAAACCCACTCCTGGACAGACTTTTCCCAATCAGGAACCTGGGGATCCTCTGGGCGCGCATAGTAAAGGATGGAATGAATTTCACGGAAAACGCGCTTTTCCGTGAGAACGGCAGGGGTCCCCGGTTCAGCAATTGTATTCGTTCGTGTGTCAACCAAGACCTCACGCTCAAAGACAAGTTCCCCATTTACCATTGGCTTATCTGCTACCTTTGGTTCCTCCGGGGGTGCCGTAAATGCTCCGCCAAATTCCTGCGGAAAATTTCCTGCGGCAAACCTCATTACTTTATTCCAAATGGGTCCTGCGATAAACGCACCTTCGCCGTTTTTCGTCGGTGTATTATCATTATTCCCGGCCCATACGCCAATGGCCAAGCGAGGAGTATAGCCCATGGTCCATCCGTCCCTGAAATCTGACGTGGTCCCGGTTTTTGTCGCCGTGGCAATGCCGGGAATGTAAAGCGGGCTTGAAGGACCAAATACCGCAGAGCGTGCTTCATTGTCGGAAAGAATTGACGTAACGAGACGACTCGCGTCGGAAGGTAGCGCCTCTTGTGGGTTTGCTTTAAATTCTTCCAAAATTTCTCCTTTTTTATCTTTCACACGTAAAATAGCAGTAGGAGGATTATATTCGCCGTCATTCGCAAACATGGCATATGCGCTGGTTAGGTCAAGCAATTTCACTTCGGCACCTCCCAGCACCAACGCAAGATCCACGCGCGCCGGATCAATGGTAGAAATGCCAAATTTTCGCGCCTGCGCTATAACATTATTAATGCCCGCAAGGTGCAATACTTTCACCGCCGGCACGTTCCTTGACTGGGCGAGGGCTTGACGCATGGTGAGGAGTCCGTGAAATTTTCCGTCGTAGTTGCGGGGCGTATAGGGCTGGTTCGCACGCGTCGTAAATGTGGTCGGGAGATCAAATACCAAACTATTGGGGCTGTACCCTTTCTCAAAAAGCGTTGCGTAGGCGATGGGTTTAAAGGAAGAACCGGGCTGACGAAGGCGAAGCGATACATTTACTTTCCCATCAACCTCATCATCAAACCAATCGCGAGACCCCACCATTGAGAGGATCTGGCCTGTTTTGGGATCAATGGCAATGAGTGCCGCGTTTTGGGCCTTAAACTTTTTTTCATTGCTTGTCGCGGTTTCTTTCACTGCTTCCTGGGCAACCTTTTGGATACGCGTATCAAGGGTGGTGGTCACCTCAAGTCCCCCCCGCTCCACAAGCTCCTTGCCATATTTCTCTTCCAGATATTCTTTAATATAAATAACAAAGTGGGGAGCGAAAAGCGACGTGGCAGAGCCGCTGACGAACTCAAGTTTTGTTTCCCTTGCCTTTTTGCCCTCCTCTTCGATAATATGTCCCTCGCTCACCATGCGGTTAATAATCATGTCTTTACGGGCGAGAAGCTCATCCTTATGTTCCCCATAGGGTGAGAAATAGCTTGGCCGCTGGGG
>CAYTEF010000009.1:0-19024 GCA_964436845.1 uncultured Candidatus Saccharibacteria bacterium | reverse complement strand
GCCGCGAGGAGAGCTCCTTCTGGTATGGTTAAATCACGCGCTGATTTGCCAAAATACGCACGGCTTGCCTGCTCAATGCCAAAAGCGTTGGAACCATAAGGAATTTGGTTGAGATAAAAGGCGAATATTTCATCTTTTGTGTATTTTGTCTCTATCCAAAAAGACAACACGATTTCGCGGAACTTGCGCGAAAAGGTTTTTTCCGGGGCTAAAAGAGCATTTTTCACAAACTGCTGGGTAATAGTGGACCCCCCTTGTTCAAGGGCACGGCTGCGTAAATCATTCCACGCCGCGCGCAAAATACCGGTTACGTCAATCCCCGGATGCTTATAAAAATCGGCGTCTTCCGCTACGAGCGTTGCCCACCTCACATGCGCGGGAAGTTCTTCTAAACCAATTACCGTTCTTCGCTCCTGTCCTATTTGATAGAGAAGCTCCTTGCCGGTGCGGTCGTAAATTTTCGTGGACTCCGCAAATCCCTGGGAGAGAATGTTTGAGGGATCAGGTAAATCCTTAATATACCAGAACGCTAAGAGTGCCAGAGCAAAGACCCCTATGAACCCCAACACAAAGAAAAACTTGATAAGACGGAAGAGAAATCTCATAGCAATCATTGTATCTTGAAAGCTTGTGCATTTCAAGTGTTTTTAGTATAGTAAGGCGTATGGATATCCTTAGCCGAAACATAGAAAGCATTCTCCCCTCAAAAGAGGAGTTACAAAAAAAGTTGGCACAAAAAAAACCGCTTCGCGTGAAACTCGGCATTGATCCCACGGGACCCAAAATACACATCGGCAGAGCCGTGGCCTTCTGGAAGCTTCGCGAGTTTCAGGACGCGGGACATACAATTGTCTTAATTTTTGGTGACTTCACCGCGCGCATCGGCGACCCTTCAGATAAAGAGGAAAGGCGTCCAGTTCTCTCAAAAGAAGATATAGAAGAAAACGCAAAAAACTACCTCTCCCAAATAGGTCGTATCCTAAACACCAAAAAGGTTGAACTCCATTTTAATAGCGAGTGGCACGATAAAATGAGCGAAGCGGACTTGATAAAACTTTCGCGACTTTTGACCGTTAACCAAATGCTCTCACGCCGCAATTTTTCCGAACGCTTCCGCGCGCAAAAAGAAATCGGCATTGACGAATTTTTGTATCCGCTCCTGCAGGGGTACGATTCGGTCGCGATAAAGTCCGATATTGAGCTTGGCGGATCAGACCAACTTTTTAATTTAAAGGCGGGGAGAATTTTGCAACAAGCCTATGGCCAGGAGCCCCAGCTCATTATGACGACCAACATGCTCTGGGGACTAGACGGCAGGAAAATGTCCACCTCATGGGGCAACGTGGTAAATATTACGGACGAGCCCGCAGAAATGTTTGGCAAATTGATGTCGCTTCGCGATGAGTTAATGGCTGACTACTTAAAACTTGCCACCCGCCTTGCAGAAAAGGAAATGAAAAAAATAGAAGCGCTCAAAAATCCCAAAGAAAAAAAGGAGCGCTTGGCTTTGGAAGTGGTAGCGCTCTATCACGGGAAGTCAGCCGCTCTAAAAGCAAAAAAAGAATTTGAGCGCGTCTTTTCAGAAAAAAAACTCCCCGCTGAAATTTTGGAAGTCCGACTTCCAAAAGGTTCGTATAACCCCATTGATCTTTTACTCAAAGCGCGCCTTGCTTCTTCCAAGAGTGAAGCGCGCCGGTTAGTTGAACAAAAAGGAATCTGCATTGATGAAAACGTCCTTGAATCACCTCGCCAAACGATAGAGCTCAAAAATCCCATTATTCTATCAAAAGGAAAACGCCACTTCGTAAAAATTATTCCCAAATAAAAGGCAAATGAAATCATACAAAGGCGGATGCTTGTGCGGACATATACGTTATACGACAACCGGCAAACCTTCAAGTCCGCACCTTTGCCACTGCCGCATGTGCCAGCGCTGGTCTGGGGCGCCCGTTGTGGCGTGGGTGGACTTTCCCCTTGCTTCGCTCGCCTACGAAAACGCAAAGCCAGAACTTTTTCAATCGTCAAAAAAGACAAAAAGAGGATTTTGCCCCAAATGCGGAAGTTCTCTTTTTGCATTGGACGATGGAAGTGATACTATCTGCATGACTATCGCAACATTAGACCATCCGGAATTGATAGAGCCAAAATTTGAGAGCTTTAAGGCAAGTTCCCCGCCATGGATGAAAAAACTCATCAAGCCTATAACGTAGCGCGTATTGAAAGTGATGAGAGCCGCTGATATAATAAAGCCCGCACACTAAAGGGAGGAAAAACAATGCCAAGTCGTGTGATTGAAGAAATGCTTGCAATACTTAAAGGAAAGAGTGCAAAAGAACAGCTGCAACAACGATGGATTGGAGTAATATTAAAGAAGGACTATCCTGATAAGGTGCGCGGTCAATTGATAACATTCACGATTCCTTCAAGAGGATATATGGAGATAGAGCTGAATGCTCATGATCCTGTTGAAGAATGGCTCATGACTGTTGTGCATGAACTTGGTCATACGTTTGAATTTGGGGTTCTCCAGGATGGCAAGCTTATTCCATTGGAATTCACGCCAAGGGTTACAAGGAAAGAGAAGGCCCTTCTGAAAAATTCCCCTGACTGGCGGATCAACGCTCGCGTCGCCTACTATCATCGGCGCAGGGAGGAAAAAGTTTGCGAAGAATTTGCGAACGCTTGGCTCCAGAGCGAAAATAACTACCAAGAGCTTAGGAAACTCTTGATGCCACTAATCACACAGGTCAGAATTGATCTTTAACAAGGGTTCTCGTCCACGAGAACCCTTCTGTTTCATTGATGTTGGATGTCGGACTTCTAAAGATTACTTTTTGTGGGAAGGCATTAATAAGTGGCAGAGCGCTACTCCCAACGCGTCCGCGGCATCATCCGGGCGTATTTTTTTTCTCATGCGAAGAATTCTTTTTACGTGCTTCTCCAGATCTTTTTTCTCCGCCCGTCCATTTCCCGTGACCACATTTTTTATCTGTAATGGAGGGTAGCGAAACGTGGGCGTTTTTGAGTGGTAAAACGTGAGGGATAAGATGCCATGAACCTGCCCAATTTCAATTATTGTCTTTTGGTTGCGAAAGAAAAAAAGCGTTTCCACCGAAGCCACGTCCGGCTCATAAAGTCGGAGCAAAACGCGAAGTTCGCGCTGAATATGCGACAGGCGCTGGCCAATAGGCGTATCCTTTGGCGTTGCAATAACGCCGTAGGTGATACAGCTTAAGCCTTTTGCCTTTGTTTTTTCCACTATGCCGTATCCTAACGCGGCAAGGCCGGGATCAATGCCAAGTATTCTCATGCCATTAGATTGCTCCTAATACGCGCTCCGCTTCTTCAAGCGACGTAACACCCGCGATGAGTTTTAACGTTCCCTCTTCTTTCAAGAAAATTGACCCTGCCTTTCTGGCTTCGTTTACCAATTCCTGATGATCGGCGTGTTTTCTGATGAGCGTTTTTAAGTCTTCTGACATAAAGACAATTTCAAAAATACCAATTTGCCCGGTAAATCCGGTAAAATTGCACGTATCGCATCCCTGCGGGGTAAAGAGGGTAAGCGAAGAAAAATCAGCGGACGGCTTAAGAGAGGGGGTGATGTTTTTGATATTTTCTTTAAGACGCTCCACGAGGTCGGGCGGGGGGGTGAGGGCTTTTTTGCAGGCGTCGCAAAGTTTTCGCACCAAGCGCTGGGCAATGACGATGTTTAAAATTGCCGCCACCTGATCGGCCGGCATTTCTAAACTGTAAAGCCGTTCCAACACGCCTAATGCATCATTGGTATGGAGCGTGGAAAAAACCAAGTGGCCCGTGGAAGCTGCTTGAAAGACGGTTTTTGCGGTAAGGGTGTCGCGCACTTCGCCGATTAAAATGACATCCGGGTCCTGGCGCAAAATGGCGCGCATGGCTTCGGGAAAATCATAGTTAGCATCCGGATTAACCTGTGTCTGGAGTATTTCCGGAATTTTATATTCAATCGGGTTTTCAATGGTGATGATTTTCTTCTTGTCGTTGATGATGAGTTTTAATATGGAATAAAGCGTGGTGGTTTTTCCGGCGCCCGTGGGGCCGGTAGCAAGAATAAGTCCGTTGGGCTGGCGCGCTTCTTCTTCCAAGCGCTTTTGAATAACCGGAGGAACACCTAATTTTTCTAGGGAAAACGTGAACTGCTCATGCAAAATGCGAAGTACTGCCGCTTCCCCATATCCTCCCGGGATGAGCGAGACGCGAATGTCCACGCGAAACACTTGATCCTCCATAATGACGCTGAATCGCCCCTCCTGAATGCGCTTATAGAGACCGATTTTCATACCGGCAAGCTCTTTAATGGTGCTTAAAAGCGAAGCAAAGCCCTCGGGGCGAAGCCGCGCAAACTCGTAGAGAATGCCGTCCACGCGATACTTAATGACAAAAAACTTTTCCTGCGGTTCAACGTGAATATCAGAAGCTCCCACCTGACTTGCAAAGGCAATGAATGCTTCCTTAAGCTCTTGTTCGGTAAGTTTTTCGTAGAGCTTTTGCACTTCTTCGGGCGTGTTTGCCGGCAAAGCTTTTACCTTCTCTATTGTTTCCTTTTTAACGTTAAGGGCCTTTGAGAGAATGGAGAGTACGGCCTGGCCGTAGAGCTCTTCAATATATTTGGCATCGCCAGCAACGCGCTGAACTTCTTCTAGGGATGTTTCTCCTTTCAACATTTTTAGGAGACTATGCTGTAAAATGGTTAACATGCCAAATTCAATCGCGGTTTTTCGCAATTCATACACGGTTACTTTCGCCAAAATTTTTTCTTCAATATAGTCATTCAGCTCAAAAAGTTCAAAAACGCCGGTCCTCCCCAGGTATCCCGTTCCAAAACATTTTTCACATCCGCCGGCAACGTACATAAATTCGGGTATTACAGGGATATCCACATAGGAGCGAGGCGAGATTAAGGCAATCGCTTCTTTAATCGCTTCCCTATGCTCCAGGGGAAACTTCACCTTTTGCCTGCAGTCCGTGCAAAGCGTGCGCACAAGGCGTTGGGCAATGACAATGCGCAGAGCCGCCGGAATAAGGTTAACGTCAACTTTTAAGTTAAGCAGCCGCTCTATGGCGCCGGGAGCGTCGTTTGTATGAAGGGTGGAGAAAACCAAGTGTCCGGTGAGCGCGGCGTTAACCGCCGTCTGGGCTGTTTCTTCAGAACGGATTTCCCCCACCAGTATCACGTCCGGATCCTGGCGCAAAATTGCCTGTAACCCTTTTTCAAAGGTGTATCCCTTTTTGTTATCAACCTGCGTTTGGGTAATATCTTCAACCTGATATTCAATAGGATTTTCAATGGTAATGATGTTAATTTCGGGTTTTTTTACCTTGTTGAGCGCGGCATAAAGGAGTGTGGTCTTTCCGGAACCGGTTGGGCCGGTGGTGAGAATCATGCCATTGGGAAGGGCTAAGTTTGCCGAAAGAATTTCTAACTGATGTTTTTGAAGCCCCAAGCCAGCAACATCAAGATTTGTCACCGCCACTCCCAAAAGGCGCATCACAATCGTTTCCCCATAGTAGGAAGGGATGAGCGAAATACGCACGTCAATGTCTCTTGGCTTTGCTTCTTCCTCATGCATTAAGCGAATAGTGAAGCGTCCGTCCTGCGCTATCTCCTTTATATTAATCTTTAACTCTGCGAGCACTTTCAATCGATTGAGGACGTGGCGGTAGAGAGTATTTTTCATTGCTGCCACATCCTGCAAAATGCCGTCAATGCGAAGCCGTACCTTTGTTTCCTTTTCCTCTGGCTCTATATGAATATCATTTGAATTTGCCTGAATGGCGGCAATAAACATAACCTCAAGGAAGGGATTGGTGTCTTCCTCCCCTATCGCTTTTATATGCTCCTCCATTTCGCGGCGCGTTACAAGCTTCTTTTCAAGTTCTGCCACGCGCGGGGCGTCAATGACAAAAATTTTTCGCAGTTCCTTTCCGATTTTTTTATACAGCTTATACTTTTCCCACGCGTAGAGAAGATTCGTGTATGATACAGCCGAATGTTTTACGATGTAACCCTTTCGCTCCAATTCTTTTGCTACTTCCTTTGCCTTGTCGCCTTCTGGATGTAAAGACGCAAGCATAATTTCCTTTCCCTCGCGCTTTATCACGCATACTTTTGCTTCTCTTGCTTTTGCTTCAGGAAGAAGTACAACATCTGAAATGTTAAGGGGCAATTTTCCCAAATCAAAATAAGGCAGGCCTAATTCATCGGCTCGCTTCTTCGCAAGGTCTTCTTCCTCAACGCGCTTCACGTGAGAAAGCTCCTCTAAAAGACCTTTTTTAAGCTTTGGCATAAATTCATTATATCGCGTCTTCCTTTTTTTGGAAAGAGAGAATATAATGGGCTTTGTATGACCATTATAAAACCCGTTAAGGAAGGGCTTGATATACTCGCGAGGGGGGGGCATGAGGCATATCTCGTCGGCGGATGCGTGCGGGATTTAGTATTGGGAAAGGAGCCAAAAGACTGGGATATTACCACCAATGCAAAACCCGAGGGGATTCTTTCGCTTTTTACCAATGCTGGCTATAAAGCATTTTATGAAAACGCCTTTGGCACGGTGACCGCACTTGTTGACAATCTTCCCATAGAAATAACTCCCTACCGATTAGAGGGAAAATATTCTGACAAAAGGAGACCTGATGAAATCCGCTGGGCCAAGAGTATAGAAGAAGATTTGGCGCGCCGTGACTTTACCATCAACGCCATGGCAATGAGTAAAGATAAAAAACTCATTGATCGTTTTGGTGGACAGGAGGATTTGAAAAAGAAAATTGTCCGAACGGTTGGGGATCCTCACGAGCGCTTTGCCGAAGATGCCCTTCGTCTGATGCGTGGTTTAAGAATTTCGGTTGAACTTGGATTTTCCATTGAAAAACGTACCCTAGGTGGAATAAAGACTCATGCGGCCCTCTTAAAGGAAATCGCCAAGGAACGCGTAAGGGATGAGTTCACGCGCATCATTTTGAGCCCCGAACCGGAAAAGGGCATTGAGGTAATGAGAACAACCGGCCTCTTGTCCCACGTGCTCCCCGAACTGGAGGAAGGTATGGGCATGGTTCAACGCGGCCCCCATCGGCATGACGTCTTCACTCACAATGTCCTCTCTCTTAAGTGGGCTTCCCAAGAGTCGCGCGATTTAGTAGTCCGCCTTGCCTCACTCTGCCACGATATTGGCAAGCCTCGCGTGAGGCAGGAGGCGGAAGGCAAAATTACTTTTTACGATCATCCGGCAGTGGGAGCCTTAATAACAAAAAACGCTCTTGAGCGACTGCACTTCCCCAAAAAAACCATTGAAGAAGTTTCCCACTTGGTTTATCACCACATGTTTTACTACGACGTAGGAAAGGTAACGCCCTCGGGCGTGCGCCGGCTTTTGCAGCGCGTGGGCGGGAAAGAGGTGTTTGAAAAACTCTTAGCCCTACGCCGCGCGGACAGGCGCGCGACTCCGGTGCCCAAAACGCATCCCTACCGTCTGCGCCACCTCCAGTATATGTTAGAAAAAGTTGCCTCCGATCCTCTTTCGCGCTTCCAGCTCATTGTTAACGGCGACGAAATAAAAACCGCGCTTACCATTCCAGAAGGAAAGCGTATCGGCCTTTTAATTCAGGCTCTTTTAACAGAAGTGCTAAAAGACCCCAAAAAAAACACCAAAGAATATCTACTTAAACGGGCGCGCCAGCTCAATAAAAAAAGTGACAAAGAACTAAGTGCTTACGGAACATTTATTAAAGAAAGAGAGAAAGAGCGAGACACAATGTTAAAGGAAAAATACTTCGTGAAGTGACTAAAGCTACTAGGTTGACTTTTCGCTCAAAGTGTTTTATAAAAGGGCCTATGTCAGGGCATTCAAAGTGGAGTAAGGTAAAGCATCAAAAAGCCGTTGAAGACCTCAAAAAAGGCGAGCGTTTTTCCAAGCTTGCAAAGGAAATTACCATTGCGGCAAAGGACAATCCTGATGTTGAAGCCAATCCCACGCTTAAAAGCATTGTTGAAAAGGCGCGATCGGAGAACATGCCTAAAGAGAATATTGAACGGGCAATTGAGCGCGCAAAAGGCGGGGGTGCCAGAGAGGGTGAAGTATTTCTTTTGGAAGCGTACGCAAGGAACGGAGAAGGCCTTATTATAAAAGGATTCACGGATAATAAAAACCGCGCCCTCCCAGAGGTTCGCCATATTCTCTCTCAACACGGGGCAAAACTCGTGGGTCCCGGGGGTGTTTCCTGGAATTTTGAGGGTGACACCCCAAGGGTAACCAAACCCGCGTCCAAAGAACTTAAATCTCTCATTAATGCTTTAGAGGCATATCCCGACGTCGTAAGGGTCCTTACCGATGCAACCTAATTTTTCCTATGCTTAGCGAATTTTTTTCTTTTTCTATACAAAATGGGTTGTCGCAGGATATGATTCTCTTCTTGCTTCTTCTGCCAGCCTTGGGCGTTCTTATTATATTCTTTCGCATTATTGTAGGGATTCCTGTTCCGCTTTATCGCGGCATATTTTTGGCGCTTGCTATGCAGTCAGAGTCTTTTGGTTTTTTCTATGGAATTGCGTTTTTTGCCGGTGCCGTTATTATTGATGTCTCTTTAAGAAAACTCTTAGAGCGCAAGCGTTTCCTTTTGGCCGCGCGGCATGTCTTTAGTCTATTTATGTTAAGTATTATCGCGTTGGGAGTATTCACGTTTGCCGGCTACTTCAGCAAAGAGGGTCTCTTAGCAATAGACATTTTGCCTCTCCTGCTTATCTTAGTAAGCGCTCAAGGCATATTGCAAATTCATCCGGGGGAACATCCGTTAAAACCTGTCTTTTGGTTTTTGGGCATGGTTTTCCTCCTTGCTTCCTCATTTTATCTCCTCACCTCCTCCCAGCTTCATGCGTTTATTCTTTCTTCGCCTTTCCTCTTTGGGCTCATTTTGCTTTTTATACTCCTCTTCCTCGCGCGTTTTCGTGGTCTTCGTTTGGTAGAATATGTTCGTTTCTTTGCCTTTGTCTCTCGCTCAGATTAACCAAGCATAGCATGAACATTTTTACCTCATTGGGACATTCCCATACTATACTTGGCATGAATGCCAGAAATTTAGACTACGTAACAAGCTTCAATCCTCCTTCCTCTATCCGCCTTGCAAATGATAAACTCAAAACGAAAACGCGCCTGGAAGAAAAGGGGCTTCCCACCCCGCGCACCATTTTTCTTGTATCAAGCTGGCACGATATCACCAAAATCCCCTGGAACGAACTTCCCTCAAGTTTTGTAATTAAGCCCGCGCGTTCTCGCCAGGGGAGAGGGATCATTATTATATTTGGCAAAAGCAGAAGGAAGGCGGATATGTGGATTGGGTCAAACGGGAAGCTCATCTCGCGAAACGATATTGAACAACATCTTTTTACGATTATCCGGGGAGTATATTCGCCCAGTGAAGATACAGCCTTTCTTGAAGAACGGGCTACCGTTCACCCTTTGCTTAAGCCCTACGCCTCGCGGGGAATCCCTGACATTCGCGTTATTGTCTTTAATCACATTCCCGTTATGGCCGAACTGCGCCTTCCAACGCGGCGTTCGGAAGGCCGCTCAAACTTGCACATGGGAGGCATTGGCGTGGGCATAGATTTAGCACGGGGAATAACGACCCATGCGATTCATGTGGGGAAAATGCTGCGCTCTCTTCCGGAATCCCGCGTATTGCTTTCAGGAATACCCATCCCCGCATGGGATAAAATACTACTCTTAGCGGTAGAGGCTCAGGAGACAGCGGGCCTGGGTTTCGCGGGAATAGACATTGGCATTGATAGCCATGCCCAGCCTTACATTTTTGAAATAAACGCCATGCCCGGCCTTGCGATACAAAATGCAAACCTTTCTGGATTAAAAGAGCATTTAGAACGCGTACGGGGTCTGCGAGTAAAAAATGCGCGGCAGGGCGTTGCTATTGCCCAAGCCCTTTTCGGAGGAGATATGGCAAAACAGCTTGAAACCGTTTCGGGGAAGCGCGTGATTGGGGTATTTGAACCTATTCAAATTGAGACTCCTCGCGGCCCCTGGGATATGACGGCAAAAATGGATACTGGTGCCTACTCTTCTTCCATTGATCAAAACCTTCTTAAAAAATTAGGGCTCAAAAAAACCGCTATATATAAAAAACCGGTGCGATCAGCACTAGGAAGAGAGGATCGCTCTTTTATTGAGCTTACCTTTCATCTTAAAGGCGAAAAAATAACCACTGAAGCATCAGTGGCAAAGCGCGGTGAAGTCCGCTACGATATGTTAATTGGCAGGCGGGATCTTAAAAAATTTTTAATTGATCCGAGTCTGCGAAAGCCTAAAGTGGTCTAACGAGTTGATAGTTTGTAGTGAGTAGTTTGTAGTTTCTTCGACTCCATTCTACTCACTACAATCTACAAACTACTTACTAATTCGCAAAAGGGTTAACGCCTCCCCGTACCTCAAAGTGGACATGGCATCCCGTTGCATGACCTGTAGCACCAATAGAGCCAATGGGCTCTCCCTGCCCTATCGCTTCCCCCGGGGCGACAAGAATTTCAGAAAGGTGGCCGTACAAGGTAACAAACCCGCCCGCGTGTTGTATCATAATATACTTTCCAAATCCGCCATTCCATCCGGTTCCATCCGCCTTAAGAACCGTGCCCGAGGCAGCAGCAACGAGAGGCGAGCCGCATGAATTTGCAAGATCTATGGCATTGCGCCAGTGGAGCCCTTGGGAAAGCCTTGCGCCGGGAGCAGGATTTACCAGAGCCCCCTGCACATTGGCTAAAATGGGTTCGCGAGAAACACTTCGTTTTGCCGGTGGGGCAAGAGGCTTAGCGCCCGGGATAATTAACGTCTGCCCTGCGACAATAAACCCGTCTGGAGAGATATCGTTAATATTCATCATTTCCTCCGTATATACTTGATAAGCGAGGGAGAGGGAGCTCAACGTCTCGCCGGATTTTACCTTATGGAGGATCCCATCCACAGGAAGAATGGCAAGTTTTTGTCCTGTATGAATAGAGCTCTTTTCTGAAAGGTTATTCGCCCAAAGAACAGTGCTCAATTTGAGGTTATAGGAAGCCGCAACCCCTCCCAACGTATCTCCTTCTCTCACGACATATTCTGTTACCTCGTTTCGCGTAGGTGCTTTTGAAGGAAGATTTAAGGGGGAGAAGGTAAAATCAGTAATCGTAGCTTCCAAATCATTGGTGTCTTGGAGCCCTCCTTTTGAGGAAACTAAGTCCTTGGATGATTGCGGAATGTGTTCTGAGACAAAATAAAAAGCGCCATCAGACGGTGAAGCGCTAAGTGCGGATTTTGCAAACGGGTAGGGACTAAAAACGATTCCTGAGAAAATCGCGATGATAATCGTAGCAAGGACAATATAGAGTTGTACCGTTCGTGAATGAATAAAACACTTTAAGGTTTGGTCCTCCGCAATATCCCCCTATTTTACCCGAGTCATTCCCCTTGTCAAGCTTGACAAATACCTGTAGCATGAGACCTGAAGCGTAAAATATAAAGTGAGTAGTTTGGTGTTTCAAGCTTCACGTTTCAAGAATCATGAATTTATCCACCCTTAATCCCCAGCAAAAAAAAGCCGTCACTGCAATAAAAGGTCCGGTCCTCATTCTTGCGGGACCCGGGTCCGGAAAAACACGGATTCTTGCCTATCGCATCGCCTACCTTATATCAAAAGGGGTAAGCCCTGAAAATATTTTAGCCGTCACCTTTACAAATAAAGCTGCTCTTGAGATGAAGGAACGTATAGCAGGAGCGAAGCTTTCCCCCTCTCACTTGCCGCTTCTTACAATTGGCACATTTCATAGCGTATGCGTTCGCATTCTGAAAAGAGAGGCAAGCGCACTCGCCATTGATCGGGGCTTTACGATTTATGACCGTGCTGACCAGCTTTCCCTTATGAAACGTGTATGGAAAACCCTGGGCATTAAAGAAACTTCCCTTACTCCCTCTGCCGCTCTAGGAAGAATATCACGGGCGAAAAGCGAATTACTAGACGAGAAGGATTTCTTGAGTCGATCCGAGGGCTCCTGGGAACGCCTCATCGCGCAACTCTATCAGTACTACCAAAAGGAACTTAAGGAGGCAAACGCCCGCGATTTTGACGACCTCATCATGGATACGGTGCATCTTTTTGAGAAGCACCCTAAGGTATTAAACGCGTATCAGGAAAAATTTCAGTATATCCTCGTTGACGAATTTCAGGATACCAACATAGCACAAGCGCGCCTTACCTATCTTCTCGCAAAAAAGTATGGCAATATCTGCGTGGTGGGTGACGAAGCCCAGGGGATTTATTCCTTTCGCTCTGCTGATCTCCGAAATATTCTCGCCTTTGAAAAGACCTATCCTAGGGCAACCGTTATTAAGCTTGAGCAAAATTACCGCTCCACGAAAACGATCGTGGGAGCCGCTCAGGGCCTTATCTCCTACAACGAGTGGCGGGCAAAAAAAGAGCTGTGGACAAAAAATGCAACGGGTGAGTCAATCACCATTATTGAGTTTGGCACAGAACGGGATGAGGCGGCATTTATTGCCAGGAAGGCAAAGCGCCTGCGGTATCCCATATCCGAACAAGCCGTATTTTTCCGGACGAACTCCCAATCCCGACCTTTAGAAGAAGCGCTTATCCAGGCATCCATTCCGTACCGCACTGTGGGGCTTACGCGCTTTTACGACCGAAAGGAAATAAAAGATATCCTTGCGTATTTACGCATTCTGGCAAACCCAAAAGATACGGTAAGTCTTTCCCGTATTATAAATATTCCCCCGCGGGGACTGGGCAAAGATACGGCAAAAAAAATAGCTCCGTACCAGGGAGAGTTATTTGAGAAGACAGTCGTTCCAGAAGAACTTTTAAAACGCCTTACTTCGCGCACGGCAAAGAACCTTTCTCTTTTTTTGACTCTCTATAAAAGACTCCGCGCAAGCCTTGCTTCTCTAGAGCTTGCGCCGTTTATAGAATTTCTCATCAAGGAAACCGGCTATCAGAAACGGATTGATCAAAGCATGTCCCCGGAAGAGTCAAATGAAATCATTCAGGAATTTATAGGAATTGCCTCACAGTTCAAAACATCCGCAAAAGAAGAACTCAACACTTTTTTGGAACGCGCCTCGCTATATAGCGATGAGGATCGCGAGGAGGGGGAGGGTCTTTCTCTCATGACGGTTCACGCGGCAAAGGGACTGGAGTTTTCCTGCGTCTTTGTCACCGGCCTTGAATACGGCGTTTTCCCCCATTATAAGAGCCTTGCGAGCCAGCCTGATTTAGAAGAGGAACGCAGGCTCTGTTACGTTGCCATAACAAGAGCGAAAGAGCGACTCTTCTTAACATACGCGCTTAGGCGAACTCTTTATGGAAACGTTCAGGCAAATCCGCCCTCAAATTTTTTGGATGAAATTCCTGCCGAACTAGCTACTTGGAAAAAATGTAAAGCGTAAAGAGAAAAACGCAAAACAACAATGCAAAATTAAAAATATTTTGTTTTACATTTTAAATTGCTATTTTCCATTTTTCGCTTTACGTTTTACGCTTTATCTGTCATTCATCAACCTATATGGATGCTCACGAAATTAAAGAACTCCTCACCTATTATAACCTCGCGCCTCTTAAATCGCGCGGCCAGCATTTTTTGATTAACGAACGAGCGCTTAACGAAATCCTTCACGTTGCAAACATCACCCAATATGATACAATTTTAGAAATAGGACCGGGGTTAGGAGTTCTGACCAAAGAACTGGCAGCGCTTGCGAAACAAGTTATCGCCGTGGAAATTGATAAAGGGTTTGCAAAAGTTCTTAAGCGAAGATTCCATGATAAGCCCAATGTGGCTATCGTGCATGGAGATATTTTAGAGGTTGATCCGAAAAACTACTCACTACAAACTACAAGCTATAAACTTGTCGGCAACCTTCCCTATAACCTCACCTCTCTTATTCTTGAAAAATTTTTGCGGCAGGAGCCCAAAAAACCCGCACAGCTGATTATCACCATCCAAAAAGAATTCGCCCTTCGCGTCACGGCTCATCCCCCAAATATGAATAGAATGGGACTCCTTTGCCAGTACTACGGGACCCCTCGCATAGTAGCTCGTTTCCCTCCCTCTTACTTCTGGCCCAAGCCAAAGGTTCATTCAAGTCTAGTCCTTATAGACGTAACGCCGCCCAAAGCCCTTCCCCTTAAAGCGAATGATGAGGAACGCCTGTGGGCTTCCATAAAAACCGCCTTTTCGCAGCCCAGAAAAATGCTTAAAAATTCCCTTTCCTTGATCAGTGGAGGGTTCGGAAAGAAAAGGCCTCAAGAGCTCACCTTAGAAAACTGGATAACCTTAGTCCGCTCAACATGAAAAAGTTACTTTTGATCATTATCCTCATCGCGGCCATTGGAGCTGGCATCTACCGGTTCTTCCCAAAAGGAAATTTTTCTATTATTCCCGAGCAGAAAAATCTTACGGAGACACTTACCTTTGGAAATTTTTTAACGTCAAACTACAGCTTTTCTTCTGACGCTGACTTTGACGGATTGTCTGATGCCAAAGAAATTATTTATGGCTCTGATCCCTTAAGGGCTGACACTGACGGCGATGGATTCCTGGACGGCAAAGAAGTGGCCCAAGGTTTTGACCCGCTTGTCGCAGGGAAAGGAACGGGTCGCTTGTCAGACCGGAAAAATCCCAGCTTAACGGTTCAATATTTTTCCTGGCTTTCGGAAAAAACCGGCAATCCCGATCCCCAGCTTAAAGAGAGTGACATTGAAGAGTTCTTAACCCAGCGGGGGCTTCTTTCGTTTTCCCTGCCGGTTATCCTTGATAGCGATGTCACCTTTACCAATAATGATCCTCAAAAAATTGCTGATTATATAAAGGTAACCACCGGACCTTCCCTATCCCAGGAAGGATCCCCCTACCTTGCCCTAGCCGGCCAGCTGGTAAAGAATAAGTCATTTGACGCGCTGGAGAAAGTGGTAAAAAATGTTCAATCGGGCCTTACGAGCTTGCAAAAACTCCCGGTCCCCTCGCTCGCCCGGGAACTGCATCAGCATTATTTTGGCATATGGCAAGAGCTTGACGCTATATTTGAGGAATTACGGAATGCGCAAAAAGATCCAGTGGTCGTTTTTCTCAACCAGAAAAGGGGTGAGTGGCTGGCAGATAAAGTGGCGGAGGGAGAGCGTCTGCGCGCCGATCTGATCGCCAAAGTAAAACTTTTGCCCTTTAATTCTCAAGTGGAGGAAAAACCATGATAACCAAAAAAAGGATTATTATCGGCGCCTTATTAGTTCTTGGATTTTCTCTCATTATCCTGTATAATGGGAGGGTAACGGTTTCCGTCGCGAACGAAGCCTTAACCAAAGGAGCGGGGAAAAATCAGACTCTCTTCAATCGCTTAACCGGCGGTACTTTTGGCAATACGTCACAAGGCGAATCAATTGACTCCGCTAATGCTCTCTTTCTGGAAGGGCGGCCAAAAGACCCTGACAAAGGGAAAGCGCTTGTCCGATATATAAATGAAGCGAACGCGGCGATTCCCTTAACCACCGAGGCGCTGCAATTTGCCCTTATGGAATTTACATTAGGAGAACGTGACTTATTGGAAGACGCGATAAAGCAACTTGAAGAGGGGAAAATGGCACTCCAGAAAATTGAGCCGCCGACTGATGCGTTGGTTTTTCACAAAATGTCTATTCAATTATTGGAAGAGTATCAAAAGGTAATGCGCATACCTTTAGCAATCCCGCCAGAAGAGCTTAAGCCAGAAGAGTTAGAAGATGATTTTGCCCGCTTAGACGTGCTGGTGGCAATAAGTAAACAGGAATTACAGCTTTTAAGCCGCACCTATGGCGTTGCCTTCTCGTCAAATATAATTAGATTTTATAATGAAGCCATCGGCCTCCGGCAAAAGTAAATATATCACATTATTTATAAGCGCTGTTGTTTTAAATCTTATCTTTGCCTTTTCTTTTATAACGGTAAAGCGGATTGTCGTAAGCGGCGAAGGAGAATACCAAATAAAAGAATTTTCTTTAAAAAAGAGTAAAGAAGCCCATACCTCCCTTGCAAGTCCCAAACTCTCGCCCCCGTATGCAAAAAAGGCAAGTACCTACCCCTATACGGTTGAAAATCCCCCCGCGGGAGTAAAGGCAATTAAGGATCGTTTTCTGGCGTCAGATAATTTTCCGGCCGATGAAAAAACTTCTCTGGAAGACATACTCCTTGCCGTGGGTGATGCGGCGTGCGGATATAATAAGATAAAGGGGCTGCAGTGCGGCGGCGCGACATCAGTATTTCGCGATATCAAGGGAGTCTGCTGGGGCGTCACACCTATTCCGTATGATCCCTGCTGCGGTGCCCCTCCCCAGTATGTAAATGATCCTCGGGACAAAGATCCCCGCTGTCCGGAACCTACCTGTTCGGGATTTTGTTACTGCGCGCCACCTCCTGCTGGTTGTGAGCCAATTATCCCTCAGAGTGTCTGCCTCCCTCTTGCGTGCAATTGTGTATGTGCCGCGCGTGCTGGCGGAGGACAATTTGCCTGGCTCTGGGATTCGGTAACCGGCTTTTGCGGATGTAATCCATGAGCGTGGATGGAATTATGAATCATGAATAAAGAATCATGCAAAAACCGAAAATTCATTCATTTACCGATTTAGAAAAAATCCATTTTCATTCAATAGCTCAAGGGTCAACCACGGAACTCCAGAACCAGCTTTTTATTGCGCGAGATGTTGATTATTTAGAAAATAGAAAATTCACGATATTATTCACTCAGTCTGTTACGGTCCATAAATTGATTAACGGTTTAATAAAAGGTGCGAGGCGAATATTAACAAGTGAAAAAGCATGATTCATTATTCCTTATTCATTATTCAGAAAACGTCATACGGGTTATTCTTTCTCATTACTATTGGCTTTTTATTACTTATTAGCTTACATAGCGCGCGCGCCGCGGTACCCGTTTGGATTGTAGGATTTGACAAGTGTACCGATTTTCAAAATACCAATGAACAGTTTACCGTGGATCTCCACACGTTTTTAACCACGCAAAAGCAGCTCGCGGAACGCCGCGCCCAGTTGCGCGACATTCAAAAAGCAAGGGAAGATGTAAATAAACTTGTCGCGACCGTTTATAACGAACTGCGCACCCAGCAAGTTGTACTTAACTATGGAGAATTACGAAACGTACTCCAGAGTTTAGGGATCGTGGTAGTTGATCAGGACCGCGAAACGGGTGAATTTAAGAGCGGGGACGAAATCTGCAAAGCCGCCTATCAGGTAAAAGTGGAAATTGATGGACAGAAGCAATGTGTGGCTGTCGCGCAGGAAGCCCGTTTTATCACCAACGCGGATGACTATATTTATGAGGAAAGCCGCCGCCGCGCCATGGATATGCTTTTTTGCTACTTGGGCGACTGGCGGCACTTCCCGATTGCGGATATCAATGATCCGTGGAATTGTGAACAACTGGGACTACAGAGCGGCTGCAGCGTAGCGGATACTTGGGAAGCTTTGGGTAAAAAACTTTTCAATGATCCTAATCAATATGATGACATAGATGGCAACCAGTCTCCCATAGAAATCAATGATGATCAGCATATTCATAATTTATGCGAGGGTATGCGAGGGATAGGAAAAAAGTGCGCCCAGGACCTGCTTCGCGACTATATAAAATATTCCACCGTTGATAACATCACGCGCAAAGACCGCACGATAATACTGGCTCCTCCTCAAACCTGGTATACTCCCCAGCGCTGTCGCATCATTACCTCCTTCCTCCCCGCTTCAGATGAAGCGCCCGTGCCGCCAACGCATAAAACTCCCTACACAAAAAATCTGAAATCATTAGATATCGTTGGAGATCCTGATAAGCTCAATTCAACCGAGGCATTGAATTTTTGGTTTGGCTCCAAGTTTGGAAATCCTACTATAAGCAAGCCGCCCTCAAATATGGATTTTAATCTGGAATACAGCGTGGAAAAAGAATTCCAGGCATTCAACGTCCCCGAAAATAATTACACCGGCCTTGCCGCAAAGGTGGAAGAGCTTGCCGGGCGCATTATTCAGGAAATGACAGAACTCCGCAAAATTCAATATACCTCTGGCGAAGGACTGCGAGAAGCTACGCTGCGCGTCGCCTGGCGCGACTACGAATGGGATAAAAACGAATTTTTTGGGGGGAAATATGAAGCGCTTGATCAGCCAGTTGCTGACAGAAAAAAACCGAATAAAATTTTTAAACCCCTAAATTGCTACTGGAAAGGCGACCCGCGAAATTATTGCGAAAATGAGACTGCCTTCCCTGCCGCCAGCGACACCGGCGCCTACTTTTATTTTGATACGGGCTTGGTAATCGCGCCTATTGCCATCACGAAAGATAAAATCCAGTCCGCCATTCAGGCCCAGTTTGATTTGGCACAAAAAGCATTTGATGATAGTCCTAAAGAAACGCCTGACAGTGGATTTGGTTCCTGCGACGCGGCAGGAGGACTTACTTTAACACTTGAAACATTTTTACCCGCCCCATGGGAAGATGCAAATATTGACTTATCAGAAGCGCTCAACCCTCTTACCGGAGAACCATATACGTATGGAGCGGTAGGAAAAGATAATCCCCCTTTTCGCATTCCTGGCTTGCATCATAATTATTTCAACTTTCTTTATAACGACGTATTCCAGCTATATCATACCTCATTCCCTGATGTGCTTGCCGGATGGTTTAGGGTTAATGGCCCCGGCTATGACAGCATTTATGGCCCCATTGAAGCAATAGCATTCTCTGGCGTTGGCGAGCCGGGTTCCGGGCCTCCGGGCGGCGGAGGATCTGGCGGTGGCGGGGGCGGCGGAGGCAGCGGTTCTGGCAACTGCGCGCCCGTAAATTCTGGACCTTGCTCCGTGGAAGAGCTTGAAAAAACGTGTTTTGGAGCAAACGCACTGAAAGCCTCGGGCATTTGCAACGTAGAGAGTGGGGGTGTCGCGACTGTTTCAAGCGGC
>CAYTEF010000008.1:0-22061 GCA_964436845.1 uncultured Candidatus Saccharibacteria bacterium | reverse complement strand
ACATTCCCGACATCCTAAGTTTCTGAACTTCCTCCGGTGGGCATGATCCTTGCCTTTTCCTACCGGCGTGAAAAAGCCCCCTTTCGGGGGCTTTTTCCTTCGCTCTCTTTACTTCCCCTTTTTCTTTGCTATACTACTAACGTTTATAGATCCCCCTTCTTATGAAGAGAATTTCCCTTATTATATTTCTCATTTTTACTATAGCCATTGTATTTGCTCTCGTCTTTGGTTTGCCAGAGTATCAGATAACTAAGGAAAATGAGGAGCGCATGAGGATACGAAAAGAGGAGCTTGGCAAGGCAAATCCAAAGCTTTTAGCCGAGTTTGAAAAAAATATGGAGACGCTTGAGCAAAAAACCAAAGAAACTCCGGACGATTCCACCTATTGGTTTGAATTAGGAACCAATAAATATCAGGTAGGTGATTACGAGGGTGCCGAGGAAGCATTGAAAAAGGCCGCCCAGCTTGATTTGGTATCTACTAACGCACTTACCAATCTCGGTGTTCTCTATCAGGATGTCGCTAAATATCAAAAAGCGGAAGAAGCGTTTAAGGAAATAGTAAAGCGCCACCCTAACTTGCCCGATGGCTATATTCGCTTGGCAGAACTCTATCGCCCGGGAAATTATAAAGATAAAGCCGAGGAAGAAAAGGTTTTGCTGGCGGCTCTTAGTGTAATGGAGAAGAATAGCATATTACTTTTGACCCTTGCGGAATACTATGATAGGGGCAAGTTTTATGACCAAGCACTCACAACTTATAAAAGACTTCTTACCTTAAATCCTCCCAACAAAGGAGCCATTGAAGAAGAAATAGCGCGATTGGAGAAATTAGCTATTTGATTTTTATAGAAATCTGGTATAATTATATAACTAAGCTCAAATTGTGGATAACTTTACTCCACGAAGTATATAATTATAATAATCCTGCCTCGGTCAGGTTCTTTGCTGGCTGGGGTAGTTTTTAAGAGAAGTATGCATCATCACCTTAAGCAAGTATGCCAGAAGGCATTAAGCACTTTTTTAACCGTAAGCGTGAGTATTTGGTCCCTTGGGCTTCCTTTGGGGCTTTCTTTATTGCCACATGTAGCATTGGCAGCACCCCCTGCGCCTACGTTTGGCGGTCCGGGTGATGGACAGACAAACGTGCCAAAGGATGCACTGGTGGATCGGGGATTTGACCAGGCGCTTGACGGTACGACCGTCACAACTACTACAGTACTCCTACAGACAAATACGGGAAATACCCAGACCGGCGCGCCCACGGGAACTAATCTTTGCACCTCGGTAACCTTAGGCGCCGATGGCGCGGGAAACGCAAACAGGAAAATTACCTGCAATCATGCCGCGTTGGCAAACAGTACGTGGTATACCTTTACCATTAAAGGAGGATCAAGCGGGGTAAAAAATACAAGCGCAGAGGCACTGCAGTTTGATTTCATGTCCCGCTTTCAGACGGGCAGTTTTGATTCGGGAAGTTTTACCGGCATTGCCCCTCCCCCAAGGATTGTTGGTTCGTCTCCCAATCGCGGCGGCACATTACCCTCAAATGGGAAAATTGTGGTAAATTTTGAGCCGGGCGGTAACGATCCTCAACTTGACAGTATGGCAACCTCGGGAGCAGGGTCGGTGCTTTCTGTAAACAATATTCAACTCTTTGATGAATCGACTACGGGCGGACAGACCGGGGCAAATAAGCTTATTGCTTCCGAACTTTCCTGGGACGCAGCAGGTAAGCGTCTCGTTGTTACTCCTGGAGTTGGCAAGGTTGTCTCCGGCAGTAAGTATATTTTTATTGTTAAGAGCACGACACAAAACACGGACAACATTGGCTTAGAGGGAAACGTTGATTATTTTGTTCCGTTTTCTGGTGCTGCCGCAGACACGGCAGGGCCCACCGTCTTGGGAACATATCCCGATAATAACGCTGTGAATATTGACCGCGTCATCGGAGACATCGGTGTTATGTTTAATGAAACCATTGATCCGGGGACTGTTTCTTCTTCAACGATACAAATTATTCCTGATACAAACGGGAATAGCACTGCCGATGATGCAAAACTAAGCAGCTACCAAATTAAGACCGAAGGAGATGGCAGGGGGGTGCATCTTTCACCGTTAGTAATTATGGCAAGCTCTACCAAACACTTCATTAAGGTGGTAAGCGGCGCTTCAGGGGTCAAGGATGCGCTCGGTAATACCATAGCAGCTGATGTAATCAAAAGTTTTACGACGGGGACGCTCATCAATGGGCAGTCAGCAGACACCACCAAGCCTACGGTGCAGTTTGCCGAAGCAAATAGCGCGGAGATAAAGATTTTCTTTTCCGAATCAATGAAGGCAACCGGTTCTAATTCTGCCGGAGCTATTGCGAATTTCAGTCTTGAAAGCCCTGAAGGTACCGCGATTAGTCTGGTGGGTAAATTTATGGAGTATGAAGCGTTTTCTCGCAGAGCAAGCATTCACGGGTTGCAAATACCTCCCGGACAGTCATTTAAGGTAACGGTTGCGACAAGTACGCAAGACTTATCGGGAAATGGAGTGAATAATACCGGAACCCCCGCGCTCAACGTGGGCAAGGGAACCATACAAAATCCGCAACAAGCTCCTCCTGGCGGCGGTACGGGTGGCGGAGGAGGAGGTTTTCAGCCCGGGGGCACCATGGTGATGCCCGAGCGAGGGGTTGCGGGCGCTACGACACGCTATCGCGTTGAGTCTAATATTTCCACCGGCGTTCCCGCCGGAGGAACGATTGTCATCAGCTTCCCCACTGGCTTTAGTTTTGTTGCTGATGGAGGAACGACAGAATGTCAGGATAAATTCTCCTCCTTTGAAAATGACGATATGAATGGCCCAGGGCCCGGAGCCGTTACATTTGCTCTCACGTGCGATAATGCCGCGCTTACGGTAAAGGCTACGACATCGGGGGCCGCCTTGAACGCCAATGACTTTGTCCGATTGATGATTCAGGGAATTAAGAATTCAACCCAGCCCAAAGATTTTAGCTCAACCGGCTACACGGCAACCGTAAAAACATTTGATACCGCAGGATCGCTTCTTGAGTCAAAAACATCCATGCCCTTCTTCTTGACGACTCCGGGCACGCAGTCAATTTCCGGAACGATTTATACGGATACCAATAAAGACAATATAAAAGGCGCGGGAGAAAGCGGATTAGCAAATATCACCGTGTGTATGGGAGGAATGGTAGGGTTTGAGTGTACCAAAACAGCTTCTGACGGCACCTATTCCTTTACTTTATTAAATGATGGGCATTATAATATCAACATACCTCCTATTACTGCCGCAGTTAATGTGGTGGGAGGCGCTACGTGGCAAGACGTCAACCTTAGTGGCGGGCAAAATAAAACAGGTCTGGATTTCGGATTAAAGCCCTCTGACGGCACGATTACGGTCAATATTTCAGCTGGTCCCGCGAGTAAAGTAGTTGATGTCTTTGCCTGGAATTCATCTGATATGAAGACCGGAGGGAATGTGGTACGAGAGGTTACCCTTAATGGATCGGGTGTGGGCTCTGCCGTCCTTCCGATATCCATTGGCACTTGGGAAGTAGGAGTTGGCCCTTCAATGCCAAAAGGAATGGGATCAATGTCCGCACCCCCTGAATTTGACTTTGTCCCCCCGCGACCCAATCAGGTAGTTGTTACTGCTACGAGTGCTAATCCTACGATAAGCTTTGTTCTTCAGACGGCAAACCGGACGGTTAAAGGAAAAATTGTTGATGGTTCGGGCAACGGCATCGCAAATGCATATGTAAACACGCGGCCTGCTACGTTCTTTGGTTCGGCAGATGTATTTGGCGGCGGCTTTGGCCAGTCTAAAGGAGATGGAACATTTGAAGTAAAAACAGTCAACGGCACCTATTTAGTGGAAACGTTCGTGCCCGGCATGCCCCCGGCTAAACCCTTTGAGGTTACAGTGCAAGACAATGCTTCCAATACTGACAATAATACCAGCGCAGACGTGTATAGCTCTGGCGTCTTGCTGACCGGAGACGGCGTTACGCTCAAGGTGGCAAAAGGCGGACGCTCAATTTCCGGGAAAGTGCTTGATGAAAGCGGGAATGGTATTGCCTACGCCCATATCAATGGAGAATTCCTCCTTTCAGGAAATCCTATTGGCAATTGGGTGGACGCGCCCACAGATAGCAATGGAAGTTACACGCTCTATATTGATGATGGCACGTGGCGGCTTCGCGCCTTTGCCCCTGGATTTGGTGATTTAGGAACAGTTACCAAAACCGTGAGCGGATCGGATCTTTCTGGCGTCAACTTCCAAGCGTCAAGCGCTGATTTTGGCACGGTCGCTGGCACGGTTTTCCAAGATACCAATGGCAATAGCAGCGCGGATAGCGGGGAAGGCATAGCGGGCGCCATGCTCCATATCTTTGGATCAAGCGGAGGGAATGGAACCGTAACAAGCCCGGACGGCACATACTCCATGAAGGTGAAAGCAGGCAGTGGATACATCCTTGAAGGATTTGCGCCCGGCAAAGGCCCCTTGGCGCCCACCGCGGCATTTACCATAACCGCGAATACCACCGCTACCAAAAACCTTTCTATCGCAGGCACGGGAACAATTCAAGTAACCATTACCGGCATTACCGACGCCTTTGTGGATGCAAGGGACGCTTCAGGAAAAGGCTTTGGAACGGGAGCGAATACGAGTGGCGTCTACTCCTTAACCGTCCCGGCTTCCACGGCTGGCATTGCTTACACCGTAAAGGCGAGCAATCCGAAGTACGGACAAATTGGTTCAACGAGTGTCACACTCACGACCAACTCTACCCAAACCGCCTCACTTACTCCCCCGAGTCTCCAAACGGTTTCCGGCGCCATTAGTTCTTCAAATGCGGCTTGCGTGGCGGGAATTTCCGTGTATCTCGCTGATCCAACGAATGGGAGACACGCGGTGGTGCAAACGAGCGAGAGCGGGACATGGTCTGTGGCTGTCCCAAATGGAAACTATACGCTTGGGGCAGGCAAGCCCGGATGTGTTGATAGCGCCAATCCATCTATTATCACGGTCGCGGGCGCGGCAGTATCCACAGGCACAAACAGGACCATGACAAAGTCAGATACGACAATTTCCGGGCGTGTGCTTATAAATAGCGCGAATGTAACTTCTCCCACGCTGGTGGTGGCAAAGAATGGGCAAGGAAAAGTTGTCGCCACTCAAGTGGATACCGCGGTAACAGGAACGAGCAACAACTACACCCTGGACCTAACCGGCGGGACTTGGACAGTGCAGGCGCGTTCCGATGGTTCTGAATCCACCTCTATTTCGGTTACCGTGGCAAGCGGGGGCAGCGCTTCTCAAAATATCACCCTTTCGGCCATTGCGGGATATTCGGTAAAAGAACCCCAATCCTCTACCCTTAAACCTTCTTCTGGAGGTTTTGTAAAGAACGATGATTTGGGTTCGGGTTTCCAGCTTTATATTCCTGCTGGAGCGCTCAAAGACCAAGGCGGCACCCAGTCATCCTCTAATGACGCAACGGTTAGCACGAAAGAAACAACGAGCGTGGTGGACACAAACACTGCGGATGCCCTTGGAAATAAAGGAATTGATATAACACCCAAAGACGCCTCGGGTAATAAGATTTCCTATCAATCGGAAGGAGATTCAACGACCGCTATTACCATAACGGTTCCTTACACCGAGGCCGATATTCCCACGGGCGTTACCGAAAACAATCTTACTTTGAGTGTATGGTCGGAAGACAAGCAAAACTGGGAATCGCTCTCCACCACCGTAGACGCAACAAACAATACCTTAACCGCAACGGTAACGCACTTCTCCACTTTCGCGCCTACCGCGCCCGTGGGAGGGAGTTCAGCGCCCTCCACGCCTACGGGGGTGAGCGCTACATCACAGGGGAAAACGTCAATGAAAGTGAGCTGGACGCAAGTATCAGGAGCGACCGGATACAATGTATATCGGGATACGAGTTCTGGAGGAACCTTCCCGCGCCTTGGCTCTGATCCAACCGTAAGTTCTGGAGAAACCACGTCATATACTACCGATCAGCTTACCTGCAATACCGCGTACTACTTTAAGGTTTCTTCTACCAACGCTTCTGGTGAGTCCTCGGCAAGCTCTGCCGTTTCTGGGACGACTGATGCGTGTACAACCGGCGGTGGAGGTGGTGGAGGTGGTGGAGGCGGCGGTGGCGGCGCCCTTTCTGCGCTCAAAGAAGCACTCCAGCCCAAAGCTGAAGAGAAAACACCCGCTATTTCAACCCCTCAAACTCCTAGCATTCCGGGTGTCGCATCGGTAGGTTTTGTTGAAGGAACTCTTGTGCGCGTTGTCAATGCGCTCAAAGTATTCGTCGTAAAGGCAGGAAAACTTTTGCATATTCCTAACCCAACCGCCTTTGCCGCTCTTGGCCTTAACTGGGGAAATATTCAAGAAGTAGCCTCTTCAAATGTTGAGAGTACCTCTCAAATCACCCTTCAGCGGGGCGCGGGCGACTTCAAGGTGTATACGGTGCGTGACGGCAAAAAACTCCATATTCCAAGCGCTGGAGCATTTAATAAAGCAGGACACAAGTGGGAGGATATTGTAGAGGTGCAAAAAGGATTCATTGAAAATACCCCTGATGCTACGTTGATTCGGCCAAGTGACTCACCAAAAGTCTACAAGATTGAAAAGGGAAAGCTTCGCTGGGTGACAACACTGGAAGCATTTAACAAAATGAAACTCAACTGGGCGGACGTCGCAGTAGTGGGGTCAAAGGAACTCTACTATCCGATAGGCAAGGACCTTAAATAGCTCTCTAGTTTGACAGATTAAGGATCTAAAGAAAACAGTCCGTGCACTTGCTCGGGCTGTTTTTCTATGATATTATATTGCCACTTTTATGGAGCGGTTTCTCAAATTTCTCCTTTACGCGAGCGTCTTTACGCCCCTTATTATTGCAAGGGGGATGTTTTTCCCATTCGTAGTTCCCCGCACGCTGGCGCTTGAAGGTCTTGTCCTTGTAGCTTCCCTTTTATGGCTCTATCTTTGGTCAAAGAATCCCGCACGTTATAGCCCTAAAATTACTTGGCTTGGGATAAGCATTGGCGCTTATATATTGATTAGTATGGTTGCCGCTCTTCAAGGGGTGAATTTTTGGCGGAGTTTTTGGTCAAATTTTGAACGTATGGATGGAATTTTTATTTGGATTATACTCTTTTTATTCTTTTTGCTCTTAGGTGTGGTATTTAAGAAGCGAGAGGAGTGGGTATGGATCTTTCGCTTAAGTCTTTTAGCGAGCGTCATAAGCGGGTTGCGGTCGGTAGATTTTTTTCACCTCTTTCAAGGTACGTTTGTTCTCCCAACGAGAATGGCAGGAGACTTTGGAAGTCCCATTTATGTAGGGGTGTATGCAATGTTCCATGTATTTATTGCCCTTTTCCTTCTCTATAGCCTAAGTATCCCCTTTAAGGGTATTAAAGACATTCGTCTCTTCGTAAAAAATCGGTGGGCTTTATTATATAGTGTAGGATTATTGTTTAACCTCTCTATACTCGCCTTGAGCTTTGCGAGAGGTCCCCTTATTGGATTTTTAGGAGGAATGCTTATATTTGTTGGCTCTTACGGTTTCTATGGAAGTAGTCGAAAGCTCTTCTTGAAAACAGCAACAACCCTGGTCCTCATCTTAGCCGTGAGCTTTCCCCTGTGGAAGGATACTTCTCTGGCCCAGCGTATTTATTCAGTTTCCGCAGGACTTAAGGCGGATGAAACCAGAACAATTAACTGGGGCACTGCTCTTAAGGCCTTTAGGCAAAGACCCATCCTAGGATGGGGATCAAATAATTATACGATCGCTCAAAATGAATTCTATAACCCGCGGCTTTTAGCCCTTACCGATGAACCGTTTGACCGGACTCACAATAAATACTTGGAGATTGCCGTGGATAGCGGCTTCGTTGGTGTAATAAGTTATATTACCATATTTGCGCTTCTTTTTGTGCAGCTCTTTTATCAGCGCAAGAAGGAACCATTTAAAGTGGCACTTTTTGGAGGAGTTTTTATTGCCTATCTTATCCAGAACATTAGTGCGTTTGATAACCCTGGTTCTTACCTTCCCCTCTTTTTCTTTTTGGCATTGGCTAATAGCATTTTTTACCAATCTTCAAGGTTTGAGTTGCGGCCCTACCCATGGGTAGTGGTGGGAGGATGGCTTATTTTGACAGGATTCTTATGGCAAGGGGTGTGGCAGCCATATAAGGCGAATGAAACACTTGCCCGCACACTTTCGCTTGGAGAGCATCCCCAGAAGGATTATGAACAAATTTTGACTGGATACAAGAAAGCCCTCTCCTATCAAAGCTTGGGCGATTACGAAATAAGGAATCGTCTAGGAGTATTTGGAGCGAATACTCCCGAACTTACTAGCGAACTTCTCAATTTTGCGATAGATGAGTTAGAAAAAGAACTTGAGATGAGCCCAAAAGACATCCGTGTGCGTATCATTCTGGCAAAGCTTTATGAGCGCCGCGCATTGGCACAGAAAAATGAAGCAGATGTAAAAAATGCCGAAGAGCATTTCCTCAAGGCAATTGCGTTTGCACCGACTCGTCCTGATACTATCCAGCATTATGCGGTCTTTCTTATCAATCAAGGCAAATCAGAGAAAGCCCGGGAAGAGCTTTTAAAAATACAAGCGCTTGATAAAGATATTTTTGAAAGCCATGCAGTTGAGTGGTATTTTGGTATGACATACTACATCAAAAATGATTTTGGAAAAGCATACGAACAGTTTCAAAAAATTACAGAAAAAGGAGGCGGGTTTAGTGACGACCAAGAACTTTTAATACTTGCGCGCACGGCTTCTAAACTTGGGAGAACCGAGGAGATGGTTGCTTGGTATGAAAAATTAGTTAATACCTATAAAGATAATCCGGAATACCGCCTGCTATTAGCAGGCGCCTATAAAGAGCTTGGTGACAAAAAACGCGCCGCAAGCGAAGCCCGCAACGCGCTTTCTTTGAATCCCAATCTGAAAGATCAGGTGGAAGGATTTTTAGCATCACTTAAGTAAGCGTTTATTCACGTCCCACCAATCCTTTGCGAAAGCCCATATTATACCAATAACGATGCCCAGGAAAAGACCTCCTATCAGATTTGTCGTTATATTCGTGCTCACTTTTTTGCTTGTGGCCGGTTCCTTTACGAGCTGAGTTGCTCTATAATCGGATTGCTGCAGTTGGAGTTCCTCTATTTTTGTTCTGAGTATACTAATTTTTTCAACAACGCCGCCGTAGCTTGAAAGGTAGTTTTGCAATACTATTGCTTGAGCTTCATGGGACGAGGATAGTTTTTGGACCATTTGCTGGTATCGATTGAGAATTTCTTCCTGTTGCTTAATGCGTTCCTGGAGAGTAGTTATTTCGCTGGAACGTTTTTTGTTCCCCGTTTCATGTAAATTATCGTGATGCGCGAGAAGTCCGTCAGTTGCGCTTTTAATATTTTGCTCAACCTCTTCCGCAGAGGACCCTTCTGTATATATAACGATCTCTCTAGGTAACGATCCTTTTCGAGCGCTGACATTCTTATAAGAGTAAACGAGAAGGTCAATAACCTCGTCAGGGGTCTCTATGGGTTGCCCTTGATGCATCCCTATGGAAATTGTTGCTTCATTTTCATACTTGACAGGCTCGACCAACCAAAGCGTTGCGATTACTACAAATACTATTGTACCAATCGTTATTCCACTGATGGCCGAAAAGTGATGCTTGATTGTCCGGAGATAATCAATAATATCAATTTCCTCGTAGTTTTGGGTTTGATGTGATTTTAATGGCATAGAGATTAGGTAATAAGCTTAGTTAATTCTTTAGTTAATTTTTCGTAATCATGAAAATGTTTTTTCAGAGTTTCTAACTGTTTTAGCAGAGTAGGCGTACTCACACGATAGGTAGTTTTTGAACGAAACACTTTCTGGTATTGGGTGGCGATTATACCCTCCTCGTCATTAAATATGTCCTCAAAAAGTTTTTCGCCGGGGCGGGGCTTGGTATAGACAATGGGAATGTCTCGGTCCGGCTTGAACCCGGAAAGGCGGATTAATTCTCTTGCAAGCTCAACTATTTTTATGGGTTTTCCCATATCAAGGACAAAAATTTCTCCCCCCCCTCCCAACGCTCCCGC
Organism: uncultured Candidatus Saccharibacteria bacterium; assembly: GCA_964436845.1. Lineage (GTDB taxonomy): Bacteria > Patescibacteriota > Minisyncoccia > 2-01-FULL-47-10 > JBBTYX01 > CAYTEF01. Next base: position 11,901 of record CAYTEF010000008.1, on the reverse strand, counting down.
TTCAAGGACCAAAAGGCATGCTTCGGGGGCTGTCATAAAAAAGCGCGTCATTCGGGGGTCGGTTATTGTTATAGGACCTCTTCGCCTCAACTGTTCCTGAAATATGGGTACGACAGATCCGCGTGATCCTAAAACATTTCCAAAGCGCACGGATACAAAATTTGTAGGGTGTGTCTGATTAAGCGCTGTTACGAGTATTTCGGCTAATTTCTTTGTTTTACCCATGATGGATATGGGCTTCACAGCTTTGTCGGTTGAAATGAGAACAAATTTTTCTGCGCCGACGTTTACTGAAGCACGGGCGACGTTAAGGGTCCCAAATACATTTGTCGCCACTGCTTCTTCTGGAAATTCCTCCATGAGCGGAACATGTTTATATGCGGCGGCGTGGAAGACAATTTGTGGGCGAATATCCTGCATGAGTCTTTCTATTTTAACTTCATTCCGGATGTCAGCTAGAAATATCTTTAGGGATTGTGAAGGAGCATCTATTTTCAAGAGATGGGCAGCATGAAAAAGGTTTGATTCCTCATAGTCTAAGAGGTTTAAGGTCCGTGGACTGAAGGTGCTTATTTGACGGCAGAGCTCTGAACCAATCGATCCTGCCGCACCCGTAACGAGAACGTCCTTATCTTTAAGGAATTTCGCTATTTCCTCGGTTTCAATATGAGCTACCTTTCTCCCCAATAAGTCCTCCACCCGAACCGAACGGAGAGTTTCTGGGGTAAGTTTACCCTGGAGCACTTCATAAAGTGTAGGAATAATTTTAATATCCGTTATGTTTGATTTTCTCGCAAGGGAAATTGTTTTTTGAATAGTCTTTCTTCCCGCATCGGGGAGTGCGATAATGACTCTTTGAACGTTATATGTTCTTGCTATATCAGGAAGCATCGCGATTTCTCCCAAAACCTTGACGCGGTGAAGGAGGGTTAAATATTTTTCTGGATCGTCGTCAAGAATTCCTACGAGATTAAATTCGCTAGAATTTTTTTGTAAGCTGCGAATAAGTTCATCAGTTCGTTCTCCCGATCCAATGATGAGAGTATTCTTCTTCTCGCTTCCAGAAGGATTTTTGTTAAAAAACAAGAGAGCGACTCGTTTTGCGGATCGTATTGATCCGAGAAAAAGAAAGATGAGCGAATAGTGTAAAATGATGATTGATCGGGGGAAGCCCTTAAATAGTGAAGTATCTTGGGAAAAGTAATAGAGAAGGGTGAAAAGCAAACCGCTGATAATAGTGACTTTCAAAAGTTCCACTATTTCATTTAAGCTGACAAATGCCCACGTAAAGGAGTAGAGTCGTCGCCAGAAGAGAAGGGGTATCGTAAAAGCAAAGCTTATGCCAATGTAATAGGGGAGGAAGGGATAATATTTTTCGGGAATCGTCCCATCAAAGCGTAAGAGGAATGAGAAAATGAGTGCTAAACTGATAAGCACAATATCAGCCAAAAGAAAAAAAAGAATCTTTTTTCTCCGATTATAAATTGTTGAGGAAGATTTCGATTTCATCGGTAGAATCTATGTATGTGGTTGATAACAGAGGTTATTTCTTTATTGGTCAATTCAGGATAGAGGGGGAGCGAAAGAACTTCTTTACATATTCTTTCGGTTTGGGGAAGAGGGCGAGCGGGAAGATTTAATTCTTTGTGGCGGTAAATGGGCATTGGCCATGAAATAAGCGTCTGGACGCCTTTTTCTTCCAAAAATTTTTTTAGCGCGTTTCGTTTTTTCGTCTGAATAACGTAGTTTTGATACACATCATGATACTGTGACTGATGGAAATGAGGAAGCTTCAAATTTTTAATATTTGAAAGTCCTCTTTCATACATTGATGCAATCTCACGACGGCGTTCTATCCATTTAGGAAAGTATTTTATTTTAACGTTAAGAATTGCGGCTTGGATGTTATCTAAGACCGCGTTCCACCCATAACAGTGAATGCGGCGTGCAGGGGTACGATCAACCCCGTGATAACGAAGGAGAATGAGTTTTTGTGCGATTTTAACATTATTGGTGGTAATAGCTCCGGCTTCGCCAAACGCTCCTAAAATTTTAAAGGGGTAAAAACTAAAACAGCCTGTTACTCCCCATGCGCCCGCTTTTCTTTTTTTGAATGAGGCAGTCAATGATTGGCAGGCATCTTCAATAACAAAAAGGTCATATTTTTTTGCAATGGCCATTATCCCTTCCATGTCGCACATCCTTCCATTTAAATGAACAGGAATAATTGCTTTTGTTCGTTTTGAAATTCTTTTCTCTATCTCGCTTACATTCATATTCCAATCTTCTCCCACATCAAGAAGAACCGGCGTTGCGCCCGTTTTTACAATCGCGGAAATGCTGGCAAGAAACGTATGGGCGACCGTAATAACTTCATCTCCCTCTTTAATACCCAGAGCTTCAAGAGAGAGTCGTAACGCGTCAAATCCGCTATTTACGCCGATGGCGTATTTTGTCCCACACATTTCTGCGATATGCGCTTCAAATTCTGTTACATCCTCTTGCAAAATGAGCTTACCATTCGCGAGGCGATCGTTAAGAACGCGCATAAACTCTTTTCCATAAAGATTAAAATGACGCTGGGGGTTGATAAAGCGAACCTGATAATCCATATATTAAGTGAGTACTTTTCTAACTGCACGTACGATATCATGGGAAGAAATATAAAATTTTTCTTCCAATTTCTTGCTCATAGGAGCTGGCACGTCAGGAAGCGCCACTCGCAGGGGAGGAGTCTTTAAAAAGGTAAACGCTTGCTGGATGACGGATGCTACTATTTCTCCTCCCACACCCCCGGTAAGCCATGCCGCCTCCGCGACTACGAATCTGCCGGTTTTTTTCACTGATTGCACAATAGACGTGATATCCAAAGGTTTCACCGTTCGGGGGTCAATAACTTCTACAGAAATTTTTTCTTTTTCCAATATTGTTGCTGCCTTTAACGCTTCCTGAACCATAAACGATAGAGCAACAACGGTTACATCGCTGCCCTTCTTTCGTACGATTCCCTTGCCGATGGGTATGCTATAAAAATTTTTTGGAACTTCTCCAGTATAGTTATAAAGCGACCTATCATCAATATAGACGACAGGATCCGGATCTTTTATGGCGGCGATGAGGAGGCCTTTTGCATCATACGGGGTTGCCGGCATGACCACTTTTAAGCCGGGAACATGGGCATAGAGGGCTTGGAGGGCTTGGGAATGCTGGCATCCTTGCTCCCCGCCGCGGTTAATAATAGAACGAATGGTAAGGGGAGCATGTATTTTCCCCCCAAACATATAGCGCCAATTGGCGGCTTGATTGATGATCTGTTCTGCCGCCAAAAGCATAAAGTCCATCCGGGGGTGAATGACAACGGGCTTCATGCCCGCTAAAGCCGCTCCTAAGCCAGCGCCGGTTATGGCATTTTCATCAAAAAAACAGATGGGTCTTTTTCCATCATCTGTTCCAGACCTTGCCTAATTGCTTCACCGTATGTAATGCGAGCCATGGAGATAACAAATTGTATCCTAAAAATGGAAAAAAGTGAATATTGACTTTTTTGTATAGTATGGTTAGATTAATACTTTTATGTATTTTTTATAGAGACCTTTTCCCTGCGTATTTACAAAGTACTAAAGACGTGAGTGAAAAGTTCTCGCGTATGAGGGAAAGGACTTTTCCTCGCAAAAGCAAGGGAATCAGCGACTTCTTTCTTTGCTCTGTGTCGTATGTTTTCTAATTCAGCAGGGGAAAAAATGCGTTCTTTTGTCAAAAATTTCTCAAGGGTTTGAATTGGGCATCGTTCCATCCAGCTCTCCAGCGTAGATTTATCTCTGATGCCTAACTCAAGATCGTAATTTGCGCCCACGTGCCCGCGCCATCGATAAGTCCGTGCTTCTATCAGGGTTGGCCCTTTTCCGTTGCGGGCACGTTCAATGGCTTCCCTTGCCGTTTGGTAGACCTCTACCACATTGTTGCCGTCAATGCGTATGCCTGGCATTCCGTATCCTTTTGCCCGCTCAAAGATGTTATCAAGCGCATGGCGTTCATGAAGGGGCAGGTGGCTGGAATAAAAGTTATTTTCGCAAACAAAAACCATGGGCAGTTTTTTTACGCCCGCAAAATTCATTGATTCATGAAATGCGCCCTCGTCTACTGCCCCGTCCCCGAAAAAAGCTACCGATATTCGCTTGTCCTTTTTTATTTGCGAGGCAAGAGCGGTGCCCGCCGCCAAAGGAATTGTTGCGGCAACGATCGGAACAGTGCCAAGAATACCCACCTCTTTCGCTAAAAGGTGCATGGAGCCTCCTTTCCCCCCCGAGCAGCCACTTTCCTTTCCAAAAAGTTCTGCCATTAAGGCGTTCATTGGTCCTCCTTTTGCAAGGTAATGACCGTGCGAGCGGTGTGTTCCCCATACGTAATCATTTTTTTTGAGCGCAAGGCATACCCCGGTAGCAATCGCTTCCTGACCAATGTACAGATGACAGGGAGTTTTAATCTCCTTTTTGGACACTGAGTCAGCGGCGCATTCCTCAAATTCACGGATCCGTACCATATGCGTATGGAACTCCTTAAAGAGTTTTTTTGATATTTCAGCAGATGATTTTTTTGTTATGGAATGCAAATCCGGTTTCATAGGTTAGCGAAAAAGAATTTTCTTAATTGTTTTTAAAATAATTCGGATATCCGTGAAGAAAGATTGTTCTTCCACATACTTAAGCTGAAGTCGTATCTTCGCCGGCCAGATTTTTTTTAAGTATGCCTCGTGAGGGTCCTTTACTCTGGAAACTATTTTCCCCTCCTCCGAAAATTGTAATGAGGCAAAATCTGTTATTCCCGGCTTAACGGAGAGAATGATATTTTGTTTTTCCCGAGGAAGCAAATTTATTACCTGACTCACTTCTGGCCGGGGTCCTACTAAGCTCATTTCCCCCTTGAGTACATTAATGAGTTGTGGCAACTCATCTAGTTTATGCTTACGCAGGAACCTTCCCACATTTGTTACGCGCGTGTCATCCTCTGACGTCGTGGGGCCTCCTAATTGCTCCGCGTTGACTACCATGGTGCGGAATTTATACATATAGAAGGGTTTACCCCCCTTGCCTACGCGCCTTCCTCTATAGAGGAAGGGGCCCTTTGAGTCTATTTTTATACCAAGAGCTATAACAAAAAGCAAGGGGGAAAGAATTATGAGTCCCGTGACTGATGCGATAATGTCAAATATTTTTTTTATCATGTCCTTTTTTAGAAGACGAAAGAATGAAGACGACTTTAAAGGCGTATTTTTGAAAAAACGGAAAAGCAAGAACTCGCTTATCTATTTTCTCAAGGAATCTTCCAATAGAGATGAATCCAAATAATTTTTCCAAAAGTATCCCTGCGATCGTGAAGAGATGGAAGAAGCGTACGTCAGCTTTATCGAAGTATTGCAGCATTGTTTTAATATCGTTCGTCGTGAGAATATTATTGAAAGTTTGAAGCGTTCGATCTCCTCGCATTAAACGTATTCTTCTTCTCAGATTGAGGATGGGGTTGTGGCCTAACGTGTCAACACTAATAAAATATCCGTGTGGCTTTAAAACGCGTACTATTTCGGGAAATACTTTTTTCCGATCCACACACGAAAGTGTGTCACAATTGAACACTATGTCAAAAAAATTTTCAGGGAATAGTAATTTTTCACCGTCCATTAGTTGGAAGACGGTTTGCGCTTTAACGTGTTTGCGCTTTGCCCATTCTTTGGCGATAGTTATTGCATTTTTTGAAATATCAATTCCGTATACGCGGGCGCCTTGTTTTGCGAGAAATATGGAATGAACTCCCGTGCCGCATCCATAGTCTAATATCGTTACATTGTTCTTACCCTTTTGTCGAACGACTTGCCTTATTTTTTCTTCAGTAAATTTGAAGTGACTCCTTGCGACTATACCAAAATTTTTAGATCCTTCATTCCAATTGAAATGAGCATAATTTTCCTTAAGAATATAACCAGCTCTCTTATTATAATGATTTCGCTCTTTTTGCTTGCGAATTTCCATGCTTTTTGTTTGATGCGGCTAGTACGATCTTAAATGCATATCTTTGCAAAAAAGGGAGATGCAGGAAGAGGGAGTCAAGTCCTTCTAGTATATGAAGCAGACGAGTACCCCCTGGGATTGTGAGAAGAGGAAAAGCAAAGAGCGAAAGGAGATTGAAAAAATGTGTTTCAACTTTCCCGAAGTAGTTTTCCATTATGTCAATATCCCCAATTTTAAAAATGTGATCAACTGCCCAAGTTGTTCGAACGCCGCGTATGTTATTCAACCTTCTTTTAAAATTTGTTAAAGGGTTATGACCAAGGGTTTCTATTGCTATTAGTTTTCCCGTTGGCTTTAACACACGTGCTAATTCGGGTATCGCTTTTTTCAAGTCTAAGGAAGAAAAGGTTCCTCCATCAAAAATAATATCAAACGAATTGTCCGGAAATGTGAGCTGTTCGCAGTCCATTTTAAGAAACGTCGTGAAATCTTGAATACCTTCGCGTTTTGCAAGATGGCGGGCGATTTTTAAAGACTCTTCTGATAGGTCAATGCCTGTTACTTTTGCCCCTAACCTTGCTGGCAGGATTGAGTGCATACCATTTCCGCATCCGTAGTCAAGAACGCTATACCCTTTTTTGACATTTTCTTTTATCCATTTCTCGCAGAATTGGTAACTTAGAAATATCCTGTGGTTTAATGTTTCTACGTCGGTATTCTCTTGCTCGCGTAAATGGCGGGTTGACCACTCTTTTGCCAATCGATCATAATGTTTCGCTTCAATTTTTTTTCTATACTCCATAGGTATTCTTTATGGGAGAACTAATTTGATAAGCCCCCAAAAAGAGCCTATCCCATAAGCGAAGTGTCTCATGGCGAATATGAGGGGCATGGCAAAAAGGTAGCCTGCACGTTTTTCTCGAAAAGCAAGGTGGATACTAGAGATGATAGATCCTGCCATATAGAGTCCGAGGGTAAGGAGGAGTAGCTGTATACCAAAAGTATAGAAAAGAGAGAGAATGGAGAAAATAAAGAGTGTTAAAATAAAAAAGAGAGGTACGAGGTGGCGTGGTTTTAAGAGCCTCTTAGTGAATTTTACCGGGTAAATGGCCCATATCCCATCTAAGAAGTTATGGCGAAAAAACGCTCGCAAGGTGGCATCGGTATAATAGTAGGCAATGATATCAGGAAATAAAATAATTTTTCCGCCCGCTCTTTTTAAGCGTAAATTCAATTCCATATCCTGACTGCGTGCGAGGTTTTCGTTAAAGAGTCCAACCCGCTTAAAGACCTCGCGTTTGTAACAGCCGAATGCAACCGTATCCACCTCTTTAATCCCTTTTGGATAGATGCGAAAGTAAGAATTGCCCACCCCAAAGGGATGGGAAAGTCCTAGCGCGATGGCCCTTGCCACAAGGGTATCAACAGGCGGTGTGGAGGCAAATATTCCCCCTACGTTATCGGCATCGTACTCCTTTTGGTACTTGATACAGGAGGAGATGTAATCATGCTTGTATACACTGTGTGCATCCATGCGAATGATGAGATCTCCTTTTGCGTGCCTTATGCCTATGTTTAACGCGCAAGGAGTTATGCGTTTTGGATTATTAAGAAGCTTAATATAGGGATGCTCTTTTGTCACCTCTTTCACGATTTTTTTGGTTTTATCCCCGCTCATACCGTCAACCACTAAAATTTCAAGCCGGTCTTTTTGGTAATCGTTTTTAATAATGGAAAGAAGACATTTTTTGATAAAATGTTCTTCGTTGCGGCAGGGAATAATAACAGAAACGAACGGGATTATTTGGGGTTCCATATTATTCTTTTGATTTTTTAGCAGCAAGCTTTGAGTTAATCCTATCCATCTTTTCAATGAGTTCCAGGGGGACGCCGCTCTTTCTTGCAAACTGGATCAGTGCTTTTACATCTTTGGGAAAACAATTTCCTTGGTATCCCCGATACCCTTCGTGGAATACATCAAAATGGGAATGTCCGACACGTGAATCACGCCCCGCTGTTTCCATAACCTGATCATAATCTACAGCAATTTTTTTACAAAGATCGTACATTTGGTTGGCGAATATCACCCTCAAAGACAGGAATACGTTGCCAAAATACTTCACCATCTCAGCTTCATTTGCGGGAATACTGCGCTCATAAGGCGCTTTAGGAAGGATTTTTAATATATATTTCGCGATTTGCTTGCTTTTTTTGGTATATCCTACGATCTGGCGTTCAGGATGTGAAAAGTCTTCCTCCGCACTTCGCGCGCGGAGGAATTCCGGATTAAAAAGTATTTTGTGTTGCGGATAATGATTCTGAATTGCCTGAGTGGTGCCGGGCAGTACGGTAGATTTTATTACAATAATCTTCTTTCCGGTAAGCGCCTTAACTACTTCCCATAAAGCTGAGTCATCGTATCCTTTTGGTTCTTGAAACGGCGTGGGCAGACAAAGAAATATGATTTCCGCCTGATCCATTGTCTTAATCGATCCCAGGCCCTTACCTCTGTCATAGAGGAAAAGCATAAATTTTTTCTTGCTGAAATAACTGCGCAGGGCCCCTCCCACGTAACCTACGCCGACAATGCCAATGCGAGGTTTCTTAATGGAAGAGGTCATAAAGAAGAGGTGAGTGGTTAGGGTTAAGATACGGGGGAGTTCTCTTAAGATGATCTATCGTGCCGATTCTATCAAGGTCTTGTATTGACTGAATAAGAGGAGCTCTCTTCTTTCCCCCGGAGCTGGAAAAAAATTCGTTAAAAAACTTCTTTCCTTGGTCGTTGCAAATGAGCGGGTAGAGGGCGTAAGAGGGAATACCAAAAAAGGAAGCCCAGAGGGCAGAGACCGAGGTGAATGTATATGCGGCGCGAATTGAAGGGTGAAATTCTTCGCAAATTTGTTGCGCGTTTAAGGAGGCGCTAAAATGGTGGTAATATTTTTTACGAATGCCGGACATGAACATATCTTCATCGGCGGGGTGAGGTTTATAGTAGAGCAGCGAGTCTTTATAGTATTTTTCTAAACGGAGAAAAGTATTTTTCATGATGGCAAGCGTATGGGTACGTTCTTTAAGAAATCCTCCAAAATGGCTTAGGATGGTACTATCACCAAAAATAACCACCATTACCTTTTTAGACCGGGAACTAGCAGAGCGCGAGGGAGAAAACAGGGGAAAGGGAAGGGAAATGATATCGGATTTTCTGGGGAGGGGTTCGCAGGGATTTTTCAAAGATATGAGTTTTCCCGGCAAGAGGTCAGGCTTAGCATAATGAAAGTCAACGAATACTCCTCCCGTAGTCATTTTTGCTGCAGCTTTATATGTAGGAAGAAAGAGAATAAAACAGGCAAAAGCATAGAGCTGATAATACCAACTCTTGCGCCTATCGTAGCGGAGGGTGCGCATATGTAAAGTATCCACCAATATCCAGCGATATATGGCCGGAACGTTACGAAACGCCCGAAGGAGAATATTCACGCCGATCCAAGCCGAATGAACGCAGAATATGCCTTTAAGAGTATATGCGCGAAGCATTTTTTTTAAAACACCCAATTGTTTTCTAAAGAGCAGGATTTCTCTCACCACAACAAAAGGATTTTTTTTATAAATGCGGGGAAATTCAATAACATGGGAAAAAGAAGATTTATACGGCGCAAAGTCAGTTTTTGCATCATAGGGATTCATAATGCGGCATAAAATTATTTCTTCCGTAGGATATTTTGCCTTTCTCATTAAGGCCATATTTTTATAAAAGAGCAATTGATCCGGATGGTTCGTAATAAAAACGATGGCGCTTTTTTTCATTCTATTATGCGTTTTTCTTTATGCAAGGAAATCACTGCCATAGTCAAGGCAGTAAGCGACCAATATATTTCATCTATTTTGACTGAGAGGAAAACTTCTGCCGCAATAGCCATGACAAGCATAGCCAAGGTACTGACAAACGCTCCCGCGCAAAGAGCGACTAAAAAAGGATCTTTTCCTCTTGCAAACTCGTGTAAGGTTTTTTTAAGAATCATCCCGATGAGGAAAAAAAATACAAGACTTCCTATAATTCCTGTTTCAATGAAATTCCTCACGTATTGACTGTGGCTTTCCTCATAGACGGGAGACACTGATTTTCCCATACCAAAAAGAAGATAGAGTTGATTGTGTTTCAGAAATGCATTGACTTGGTTCTTCCAAACCCAGGTTCGTCCGCCTTCCAAGCCGGCAACAACCTCAACAGGGTTGAGGTGGTATCCGCGAGTCGCCTGCTTGGATCCTATAAAGTAGTAAAATGATCCGGCGAGCATGATAAACATGAGAAGAGTTATTGCAGATGCTTTTACCCCTCCTCGTTTCATGAGGTAAAGGATAGGGATTATTACAATGGCAAAGCCGAGTGATAAGACGGAAGTTCGCGATCCGGAAGATACTATGCCAATCATGAGCGAGAGGACGGCGATGAGTAAAATAAATTTTTTAACCTTTGAAATTGAAAGGCCAGAATAGTAGTAAATGAAGAGGTTAAAAATAAAAATAAAGAGCAGTAAAAAAAATCCGCCGCTCGGTAAAGGACCCTCTGCTTCGGGGATCGCGCTCGGTCCATATGCCACCGATCCCCCTACCTTTATGCCCACAGCGAATTGGTAAATTACCCAGCTTACGTTAATGAAAGCGAGAATAAACCAAAAATTCATGAGCACTTTTGCCGCATCCAGCGATTTTATATGGTAAAAAATAAAGAAATAGAGAACAAAAAATTCTATTTCCTTCAAAAAGTAGAAAAAAGCTCTGCCTAGCTGTATATTTGAAAGAATAAGATTTAAAAGAGTAGTCGCCAGTCCAATACTAAGCCAGAGAAAGATGGGACCCCAAAGGGGAGGTTTTATGAACGTATGTTTTCGAGAAGCAAACCAGCTGATTATCCACGCCAGACCGAATATCACCAGGAGAATGTCTTCTACGCGAATTTCCAGTACTCTTCCTGTCCCGGGCACATAGCCAAAGTTAAAGCTCGGTGACAAAGCGATCGCCGCAATGAAAAAGAAAAGAGGTATTGTATGTTTCCAGTCAATGTTATGCGGCATAGCGTTTTATGAGAGCCCGTTTTAGTGAGAGGAGAAGCCTTAATGGGTAGAAGAAAGAAAAGTATCTAGAAAGGGTTTTTTTTAGTTTTTTGCCTACCAACGTGTAATCAGCATCTCTGATGGTGAAAAGATTTTTATATCCTCCGGCGAGGGCAATATTGTTTTGCGCGCTTTTGTCTTTAAAGCGTGCCGCGGTTTCTCGCTTTCCGGGAAAATCGTGATTTTGATGGATAACGGTTACTGATGGCGTGATATCAACGACGGGAATGCCGCGTGATCGAGCGTTAAAAATCATCCAGTTATCCCAGCCCGCGCGTCCCACGACTAAATCGGGAATTTGGGGAAATGTTTTTTTGGAGAACACAAAAAAGTCAATGCCGCTAGAGCCATGCAGGACTCCCTCCTTGCGGACAGAATAGAGAAGTTTTTTCTGCCATCCTTTGGTAAAGGAAAGGGGTTTTTTAATTTCCATATCCCATCGCCTTCCCACCGCGAGAAACGATTTTTTTGTTAAGAGAATGGTTTTGATAGCCGCAAGAAAATCATCCATGAATATAATGTCTCCATTAGTATAGCATAGCAAGGGGAATTCTGCCCTCTTCTGGGCTTCGCTAAAAAGCGAATGGATAAGAGGAAATCCCTGCTTATTTGTTTCCACTTCAGGGATATGGCGTACATGATATTCTCTTGCTACATTTTTTACCCCTTCGTCATTCCCCAGAAGTAGAATTTCACACTTTGGCTTTAAAGCAAGCCAGCTTTGAATGGCATTTCGCTGGATAGTGGCGATATGGGGATTTTTAAATGGTTTGAGCGTGGTGAATAGA
>CAYTEF010000007.1:13169-25684 GCA_964436845.1 uncultured Candidatus Saccharibacteria bacterium | reverse complement strand
ACCTCATCTTCAAAAACATCGCAGGACTGACAAACTTCCAAACCGCTCAATAACTTATACGGACACAGAGTAAAACTTTGTTTCCATATCAATTATTGTGCAGTGGGTCTAAGGTATACTATCTAAAAAAATTCAGGGACGACACGCGGTGTCGTCCCTTTTAGATTAGTCAAAGCTCCACTTGCAGGTGGAGATATCCACAGGTAATCCCAGGTCTGCAAGTTCCGCTTCATACCCCTCCCTGGTATCGAAGCGGAGCAAAATTTTTTCTCCAACCGCCCACCCCTTTCCTTTATAAACCCACCTCTTTTTATCTTTGCAATTTAAACGGTGGTCCACCAACAACCACTCGTTCTTAACCCAGAAAAGAGAGCGCACAATCTGCCTATCCGACGAGTTCCATGTAAACGTGTTTACATGGATACTCTCTGGAATTTTTTCTACCCTTATACGAATATAAGGGTCCCCCTTTTCTCCGAGTTTTTCGACAAGACCCGCAATGACTCCGCGGGTCATCCCCACGAATTCACGCGGATGTAAATCCTTTCCTGAAAGACCATAGGCGTTATAACGAAGAATCTTCTCCGTTATATCAACTGCAGCATCCTCATCCACCGGTTTCGCATTTTCTTCCTGCTGTGCTTTTACTCGGTTTTCTACTCGATTTTCCTCATTGCGAATGATGTATAATAGCACCCAAAAAATCATAAACGCCCCAATGAGAAACATCAGAATAACGCTTTTCACAGACATATAGCCTCCTCTGTAACTTGTCATTCGGCTTGCGCCTACGTTTATAAAAAGAACAACGATGCTTAATATATATAATATTAGTATATTTGTCAAGTATTTGTAGCGTGAATCCGAAAACCTCCTAATTTGTTTTGGTAGATGACAGTATTCATGAACCAGTCCATCCGTTAGGGGGAAGGCCAAGCTTGTTTCGCACCAGTGAGGTTATCACGATTCTGCTGTGGAGCACGCTCATGGGAAAGAGAACGTTCAAAGAAATCTACTGGTTTATCACAAGCTATCACCAGCAAGATTTCCCTCGTATCCTTTATTTCTATAAAGATTTTTGCCGATGTTCGTTTTATTGAGAAAAGAAGCGAAGTTTGGTATAATGATACATATAAGTGGATAACTTATTAATTTTATAGTATGGGGTATCAATCTTTTGATTTTTTAAATAATCCCGTGCCAGGCTGGGTTTCACAGTTAGTCTTACTGATATTATTAATGGTAAGCATTAATGTAGGCTTGAGGCTCGATTCCCAAAGGACCCACCTTGCGTCATTAAGTGATTTCCTCATACAAACAACTGATCAGCACATGCCCCTGAATTAGGGAGTGTTTAAGTTTTTGTCTTAGTGTTTATGAATCGCCTGTTTGAAGGGTTTTTCCCTTACGTTGTCGCCCATTCGGGGGTCATTGATAATGAAGGCACTACATCTTTTGTCGTTGTTGCGGTAATTATTGCGGGAGCAAGCATCCTTTGTATTACGATATATCGCTTGCTTCTCTTCAAAAAACAAATGGATAACAAGCCTCTCCCGTCTCCACTTATCAACTATATATCAACGACTCGTACAAGCGGCTTTCATGATGAAGTAATTAAACAAGAATTAAAGACAAGTGGTTGGGATGAAGCACTTATCAATCAGGCGCTGACAAGTCCAGCGCGTGTTTCTATAAGTCAAACACAAATCGAAATTTTGCGCTTGGGAGCAGTTCTCACCTTTTTTGCTCACTCAATGATTGCATTTTTAATTCCTTTAGAATTTGAGCGGCTTTTAGAAGGATCGTTCATATTTCACCCAATCATTGATAGTTTTCCGTTATTAATTACTCTTGTCGGTATAAATGATTTATGTATAGCGCTTCTTCTATCACTTGATAAATACTTGGCGTTTGTCGGGTTATGGGCGGCTCTATGGATCAGCGGTGTGCTAGTGGTTATTCTTTCCCAAAGCCAGGGTATCACAACCAGCAGTTTGATAGAAATATTGGCGCACGGTGCGCCACTGGGTATCGCTCTCTTTCTTGCCCTTCCGTTTCGTTGGTAATCTCAATTTCAAATGAGTATGCACTATTGGCAATGTTATGGTTGCTGTATTTTTAGGGCTATTTCGCGATGCAGACTACTATAAGACTTCTTCCTGGTAACATGTATTACAATAAACGATATCAGGACGTTCCGGCGCGTAGGCGGTTTCAAATTCATTTACGCAGTGGGTATCTTTGTGAGCGTGACTCGTCGTATTTTTGTATGCACCGTTGTCTGATGATTCTCCGGCGCACTGACATGCGCGGCGCCACAACGTAAAGGGATTGCGAAATTTTGCCCGTCTGGCATGGCGGCAATTGGGACAGAGGCGCGGCAAAGGGAGCGAAAGGTCTTTATAAAATGCGAATTCAGCGGGAATGATCTTGAAGGCAATGCTGCATCCGTCGGTACATTTTCCACCGTGAGCACATCCGATTATTTCTTCCGTGATGGAATCGTTTACATTTACAACATCATCTTCTAACGCTTCATGGGAAATGGTAAAAGGAGGGTTTTTCTCTACCGGTTCTCGCCAATTATATCTCCTTTCTTTTGCATCTTTTTCTAAAAGGGGGAACATTTCCTCGGCGGTTGTTTCATTATATCCAAAAGGGCTTAACTCTGTGGGGAAAAATTCGCCGTAGGAATAGGCATTTCCTCTTTTATCTTTGAAGGGCGTCTGATGCATTTGTCCAATGATTTTTTCGCGAAGGCGGTAAAATGTTTCCTTATCGTACTGTTTATTCAAAATGCAGTATTTCTTCCGCTTTAAGCCAACACTTCCAAAGACATTTGAACAATTGACAAGGTACATACTGTATTCCACATCGCGGCTATTCGTAATAACCCACCAGCTAAAGCGAATTTCTGATACCTTGTCCCCGCTCTGGAGTGCTTCGTAAAGGAGCGAAGACTTAACCCCATAGTGATTAAAATCATAGCTATCGGTTAAGGGTCCTTGACTTGTCGTGCAAAATTTGCAGTTTTCGGAATTATCTACATTAAAAGAATACTGGACGTTCTTACTATGGTTGATATAGTCTCCCGTTACATTCTCATTACGCCTGCCATGCATGTACTTTTGCGGGAAAAGCATCCAGAATTGTCCGGCTTTTTTTCTTATTTCCTCGCTTTTTTCAAACGAGGAAAGATTATATCCCTTAAGCATTTTTTCATATATTTCCTTGCTATAGGGGCGGTTAAATATGTGGTACTGTTTGTTTCGCAGGTTTACGCATCCCACGCAGTTTGAGCAGTTAATGCAGTTGCGCGAGAAATAAACATTTTCGCATTCCTCGCAGTCAAGGGAAAAGAAAACGCGATACGACTTGCGGCAATTGATTGTTTCATAACAAAGTTCTCCTTTATCAAGCATAAGATTATCAACACTGTCTCTTGAATTATTAACGACACTTCCATATATAAGATTTTCTCCCACATCACTATTAGGTAACCATGTAGCAATTTTTCAGATAACTGACCATGTGGGTATAGTCGGAATTAACGAGAGTGGTGTAAAGACCATGAAGTGTCATGTGGGGAACGCGTCCAAATAATTCCCGCAGCTGGAGGAGAAATGGCTTTTGGGGATCAAAGCTCACGCCATAATCAAGCGCGTCCCATGAATCAGACCACCAGCAAGGAGAGCAATAGACGGTAAGGGCGCTTGAAGGGGCGTAAATGGAAATTATGGCCTTTTTACATTTGTCGCAGGTTCTATTATAAAACGTCCGTTCGTTGCGCCACGAAAGCCGGCGAATGAGCCGACATTCAGGGCAGAACGTGGGCGCGGGCACCTTTATTTTCTCGTAGAATTTGAAATCCTGCGGTTCTATGAGGAATGCTTTAGTGCAGTTTTGACATTTTTTCTTTTCAGATTCCATAGTGTTCTATTTTTGGAAGTCGGGCATCTAAAATTAAGAAATGGTAGCTTTTCCCGCTTTTCCCCTCCAAAAATCAAGTACTCCTTTCATAACGGGCTTTGCCCAATGGCGCTTATGGGGTATCAAAAGTTTAACAGGCTGTTTTATGAATGTCCATATGCTTAAAGCCGCCACGGTCGCCTTTTGAAGTGTGCCTCCATTCCGCCATCCGCAGTATAACCCATTCCGTACATGATAGTAAATATAGGAGGGTGATCCTTCTTTCGTGCTTGTGGACATTTTATGCCAGATAATGCTTTGCGGTACAATGACGCTTACTATCCCCTTTCTTCGGGCGCGTATTGCCCAGTCGGTATCCTCGTAATATAAAAAATAGTCCTCCTTCATGAGCCCTATTTGTTCAATAATTTTGCCCGAAACAAGCATGCAAGTACCACTTACATAGTCAGTCACAAATGGTTTTTTCTCCTCTACCTCGCTTACACGCTTTCCATAATCTTTGAGTATACCTTTGGTTCGCGACCAGTTGATGATACCGCCGTTTGAATAGATTTTTTGATCTTGTAGCTTGTAGCTTGTAGCTTGTAGGTAGATTCGCGGACCAAAAAATGCGAGCTTCCCTTTTTCCCTCCAAACTTCGGCGACATCAACAAGGCCGTCTAAAAAATCTGGTTCAACAATAGTATCGGGATTTAAGAGCAGTACATAGGCAGCATCTTTTTTTAACGCTTTCCCGATGCCGACATTATTGCCGCCTGCGAAGCCAACATTAGCTTGTAGCTTGTAGCTTGTAGCTTGTAGCTTTTGATTCTTTTTTAAAAAATCTTCAATGTGCTTTACTGAAGCATCACTGGAGTTGTTGTCTATGATTAAAATGTGATAATTAGTATAGGTGATTTTTTTGAGGGACTCTAAACATTCAATGGTGTCGCACCAAGAATTGTAGTTGACGATGATGATAGATATTTTGGGCATCAAATGAATTTTGAATTCTGAATTTTTAATTTCGAATCAATGACTGAATTTCCAATGTTTCAAAATAAGAACCTCTCATTATTCGTAAGCTCGATTTGCTCGCTAACGAATAATGGAGAACCTTGTTTCTCGCTTGCTTGAAATTGAGTCATTCAAAATTTGTTCGAAATTCAAAATTCTAAATTAAGCATTCAATACATCTTTTGTATCTCCACCCCTTCATAGTAGTATTTTATCACTTCCTTATAGGATTTTTCTAGTTCAATAAGTTTTCTTGCGCCTATGGCTGACATGCCCACGCCGTGGGACGCGGCGATTTTTGAAGGATCATGAATCGTTCCTTCGGGATCTTTAGCTCCTCCTTTGAGATAGGCAAATTGTGATTTAAGATTTCCGGCTTCATCACAATATTTTGGAAAAATTTTAGGGCAGGCGCTTTTCGTGACTCCCCCGCTATCAGAACTATATGCACCCACAATAACTTTTCCGTCAAACAAAATCACTTCCCCTTTTGACCCGTCAACCACTTGGGGAAGGCCGTTTGAGCGTTTTTCATAGGCATAGCCCCGGTAAAGTTGATCAAATGCGGTGTTGGTGAGATGGAAGAGAACATCCGGATATTTTTTATCTTGGGCAATGTAGTTATATGCGTAACTGCGGGCAATGACAATGAGTAATTTGCGATACTCCGGCGTATCAGTACCAAGTGTTTCGGCAATGCCTTTTAAGTACTCTTCCAAAGGCAATTCGTTAATGAGCCACACTTTGCCGTCATCGGTTTTTGTGGTATATACCTTGCCCCGGAATTCGTTGTCATTAAGATCGGCATTAAAGCCGGGCCTATCTTCATATCCTTTCACCGTGCTAATACCGTTTGCGTCCTGCGTAATTTCCAAAGCGTCTTGAGAAGTAAAAGCACATTTATTTACGTCACCTCCAGTATTTCTCGTTTTGCAGAGTGCTATCTTAATGGCGGGCTGGGGAGCTTGTGAGGCAGGTTCGGCTTGCGGCTGGGGCGCAGGAGTTGAGGGTTGAGGGATTTGGGTTTGTCCGTTTGAGGACCCGTCAGACCCCGTTTCAGATGAAGGAGATTTTGCCTGGGCGCTCTGGGTAATGCCAAGAGCGTTTTTTACTGAATCAAATGCCTGTGAAAGGGCAAGCTTAAAAGTGGGCGTCGCAAGGCTGGCAGTTTGGTAACTTGCGATTTCCCTTCCGTTTACTAACTGTAGGGGTGTTTTTGCGGTGAGTTTTTCCTTTGGCGCTTCAAGAGTTTCGCCCTTGACCACCACCACCTGATCCTTATTGAATTGGTTTTGAAGCAAGGTTCCGTCAGGCCATTTCACATATCCGCCCCATGGATAGTAGCGGTCTAATTCTCCTAAGGTAATTTGTACGATATCTTCCCACTTAAAGGTATATGCGGCAAAAAGGGAAGGGGAAGAAATGAGGTATCGCTTGGAATTTGTAATGTAGTAAACATCGGGTGTCCCAGCTTGAATGAGAACGCCATTGGGAAAGACGATGGGAACATCAAGCGCCAAGCTACTCACCACGGGTTCATCTTCCTCCTGGATAGCATCCCACTTAAGCCCCAACCCACTAAAAAGGGCGGCCGAGCTTATGTGAATGCGCTTTTGATTTTTTATAATATAAACCTCTTCCTTGTTTTTTGGTTTTAAAAGTGTTCCATCGGCGAAGACTTTTGCTGAAGGGGTTGACGCGACTTTGGGTTCTGGCTTTCGCGCGAAAAGTTCGGGGCGAAAATAATCCAACTGCGTTTTAATAATCGTTGCAATTTTTTTGGTGGTCGCGCCCGCCTGCTGGAGTTTTGCCTGGACAATGTCAAAGATGGTGTCTCCTCCTACTTCCTGGAATGCGTACGCCTTTAGGTCATCTGCAAGGGTAGCGGAGGCAACCCGAATACCCGCCATATTAATATTTTGTACGTCAGAATTCGCCGGCTCAATGTCGCGATGGGTTAAGACGAGAGGACCGGTAAAATTTGAGGTAAATCCACCGCTATCCGCGGTGCATTTCCCCGCGGCGTCTTTTGGATTCGTCCACACGGAAATGGTCGGGGAGCTTGCCACATCAATGTTATTTGTCAGCCCGATCCAGGCGATAAGGCGATTTAAGCTTTCAATCATAACCGGCGGTATGGCGGCATTGGCATAATTTCCGATAAGGGTAATTCCCACACTGCCTACGTTAAAATTTTGGCAGGCTTTTGAATTGTATAAATGCGCTCCCCTCACCCCGTTGCCGCCGTAGCGCCCCTCCCAAATTTCTCCCTTTCTATCAATGATAAAATGATAACCTATATCTCCCCATCCACGCGTTACCGCGTGGAAACGAAACGTGTTTTGAAGGATGGCAGGCGTGGGAAGGGATTCGTCATTACAACCCGGGTGCGAAGGATTACAGCCGGTATCATGCAAGATGATCTGCTGTACGGGGTAATAATCGGGTATTTCTCCCCCTTCCTTGGGATTATAGGGATACCATGTAAAGAGGTTTCTCAATTCCGGCGTCGTCAGCCATTCCGAGCGGGGGTGGATGTAGGGAATATTAGTGCCTTCATAAGTAACTTGAGCGTTTATAAAGGAAATCCCAAGTCCAAAATACCAAATTCCAAATAATATCAAAATCCTAAATCCAAAATACCAAACGTTTTGAATTTTGAACATTTGAATATTGGTATTTATTTGTGATTTGGTGCTTGGAATTTTGAATTTCATAATTTTCCAAGTTTCTCTGCTACTCTAAATACATCTCCAGCCCCCATAGTTATCAGTATATCTCCTTTCTTAAGATGCGCGCCAAAGTATTGTACCGCATTTTTTATTGTATGTAAATTGATGGCACCTTGCCCCAAGGTCTCTATTTCCTCCACAATGCTGTCTGAGCCCACTTCTCCTCCTTTTTCCCTTGCGGAACCGTACACGTCTAAGAGATAAATTTCGTCAGCGAGCCTGAGGGCTTTGGCGAATTCCTTTAAAAATGTTTTCGTGCGCGAATAGGTGTGGGGATGGAAAAGGACAATGAGCTTTTTATTTTTGAATGTGTCCCTAAGTGCCCATAAGGAAGCGGTAATTTCTACTGGATGATGTGCGTAGTCGTCAATAATAGTGGCGCCGCGATACTCTCCTACCCTTTCAAGCCTCCGCCTTAGTCCCTGAAACGTTTTTAATGCTTCTCGTATCGCTTTATCACCTATTCCCAGTCGTCTACACACCTCATAGGCAAGTGCTGCGTTTTGCTGGTTGTGTTCGCCGATTATTTTTAGTTTGTAGTTTTTAGTTTGTAGTTTGTAGTTTTCAAGAACTATCCCATGCGGTTTAATATTTTTCTTAAATTTTTTAAAGGCGTTTTTATAGGATTCCTTAGTCGCAAAATAATCCGAATGGTCGTAATCAACATTGGTGATGGCAATCACGGCTGGTCTATAATGGAGAAACTGTTCGCGGTACTCATCGGCTTCAATGACGAAGTAGCTTTTAGGTGTCAGCTTCATTAGCTTGTTAGCTTTTCGGGGAACGCGGGCGTTTGAATTCCAGTTCAATAACTCTCCCCCAATGAGCGCAAAGGGATTTTTCCCCGCTTGCTCTAAAATATAGGCAATCATCGCCGCCGTTGTGCTCTTTCCGTGCGTGCCGGTTACGGCAATGCCGTATGCCTGATTGAAAAAATACGCAAGCGCTTCCGGATAACTCAACATAGGTATGCCGCGCTTTTTTAATTCGTCAACTTCGGAATTTATTCCTTCACCAAGATATGCGCTTGAACTTACCGCCCAGTCAATATTGTTTGGCACGTGCGCCGCATTAAATCCTTGGCGAAAAGGGATCCTCGCCTTTTTGAGAATATCATCGGTAAAAAAGGTATCCTGAATATCAGAGCCTTCAATAACAAATCCCAATCCCTTAAGGATCTGTGCGAGTCCTGCCATGCCCGCACCCTTGATGCCAATAAGATATACATGTTTTCCCAGTACACCTAAGTGTTGCATATAAGCATTATTGTAATCGCAACCGTTCCCAAAGGCAAGCGAGAGGAAATAAGATTACCGCGTTAACTATTCGCACAATACGCCAGGGTTCAAGGATAACGCGCCAGAGCCATTCCAAGCCAATACGTCGCACAATAACTGGCGCGCGCAAAGAAGGATAAGCCCAGTAATCAATGGTGCCGCCGATGCCAACCAAAATAGCTTGTAGCTTGTAGCTTGCCTGCCCGCCGAAGCCTTGGCGAAGGTGGCTAGCTTGTAGTAGCTGGTGAATAAAGAATTCCTGTTTGGGAGCGCCCAAGGCGACGAATAAAACGTCAGGGCGATATTCTTTAATAGCTTTCCCTGCCTCTGCTTCGGTAAATGCCCCTCCCAATCCCTTTGCGCTCTTAAATTTTTTAAGAGCTTTTTTGTTTGCTTCGCTTGCGCCTCCCAAGAGGAATATTTTTTTACCATTTTTTTCTGCCCACTTTGCTATCTCTCCCGCAAGGTCAGCTCCGGGAAAGCGCTCCAACTTCACTCCGTAGAACAGTCGCGAGAGAATAACGATACCTACCCCGTCTGCTACTTTTATATCCGCTTCGTTAAGAATTTTTTGGTAGCGTTCGTCATGCCACGCATGGAGGAGAATTTCCGGATTAAGCGTGACGATAAAGAGCGGGCCTTTTGCCTTTTCTAATTCTGCCATTACTTCCCTTCGGGGAAGTTCTTCAATAGAAACCCCCAGAAGCTTTATCATAAGGGAAATGTTTTTAATGTCGTATACTCTGCCCCGCCGCGTTTTAAGGCGCTCGCCATCAAGTGAATTTCTTTTGGCGCAAAAGAGAGTGCTTGGGATATTTTTTTTGACGGCACGCTGTCGGGATTGAGCTTTCCATTATGAATGACCCGAGCTACGGTAACGTGGGGGGTAAATTGCCTTTCCCCCACCTTCTTAAACGCCCAGGCAAGGCGTGTTTGAAGCGTGGCAAGCACTTCTGACGGCTTAAAGGAAAGCCAAATAAGCCCAGGGAAGCGCTTCTTGGGCCCTGGTTCAAAACCCAGGGGTATTAAAAAAATTTTGGAAGTCCGACTTCCAAAATTCGCAAGCGTCTTTTGAATAGCATTTTCAATTGCGGGAAAGTCTTGGTGGGCTACCTCCCCTAAAAAAACAAGGGTAATATGAAGATTGGAAAGGGAAGTTAAACGCAAGGGCAAATGACGGAGAGTTTGCTGATACTCCCCTATTTCCTTTTTTAGTTCCACGCTAATCGGTACAGATATAAAAAGACGCATAGGTTGATATTATATCGTATTTTTCTCTATATAAAAAGACAAACCCTTGGGAATACTCGTCTTCCCAAGGGCATGATTATATTTTCCGTAATAAAAATGTAGAGACACCATCGAGGCAACTTTTGCCTCTTTGGAGACAATAGAATCTGACTTTTATGATCGGACCTTTTTTATCTGTAACAGTTGCCTTTATGGTAATAGGTTTTCCGGGGTAAGCGCAATTTCCTAATCGGATATCGTCAGCCCCTGTCGCCGTAGATATATAGCCGCACTTCCTTGCTATATAATCACATAGTTGGCTTTGTGCGTTTTCTAATATCATGGTCGCCGGGACGATGATTCCCTTAAAGCCAATGCGCTTGGCAATTTTACTTTTTGTGTGGAGAGGATGCCGGCTTCCGCAAGCCCTTTGTGAAGCTAAAACTCCCTCTCTTTTAACAAAAAAAGTAAATGATAAGATTTCATCTTTCTCTAATGATATTTCAGTCTGTCTCATTTGTTTCCTCCTTTTGAGTGTGCAATCCCCTCCTTGAATTAGTGCTCATTTTAGGGTAAAACTAAATGGATAGCAAGATGTATGAATATTTTGGATATTATTCCCCTTGCCAATATTCCCCGGCCGAACCCGCAAGTCCTAAGCTACTACTATCCCGAACGGGCGGAGCGTTTTAGCATGATTGCGGTCCCCCTCGGGCGAAAGCTCTATCAGGGGCTGGTGGTAGGAACGCGGGAGGTTAAGGATATTAAAAGCACCCTTCGCAAAGGAAATTTTCAGTTAAAAAAGGCCGCGCGCATTCTCCATCCTTTTCCGGTTATTCAGGAAGAGCAGTTTCATTTCGCCCAATGGATGAGCGAATACTATTGGACGTCCTTGGGATTTACTATAAAACGCCTCATTCCCTCATATCTTCGCAAACATCCAGAGTCACTTTATTTTGGAGGCGGCATTGGGGAGAGCGATGAGCAGACTCTCTGGCTCTTCCCCGACGCCTCATTTTTTCAGAAAGTCGAACTTCCTAAGCGGTTTATTCATATATCTTCTAGTCTAAGCGAAAAAGAGGAGTTTCAATTTTTTAAACTAATCGCTTCAGGAAAAGAGAATATTGTTTTGGGAACAAAGCGCGCGGTTTTTGCCCCCTATAAAAGACTAAAAGAAGTACATATTTTTGAGGAAGCAGATACGAGCCATAAATCATGGGATCAGCATCCCAAATATAACGCCGCTTATGCGGCAAAAACGCTTGCCAGACTGCATAAGGCAAAAGTCTTTTACCACTCTACCCTCCCCTCTCTTGAATCGTTTGCGAAAAAGACTCCCTCTAAGGCATTCTTGCCGCGCTTTTCAAAACACGAGGTTACTATACTCAACTTAGCGGGCCAACGGCTTCAAAAGTCCTTTTCGGATGTACTAGAGAAGGCATTACGCGACTGCTACTTAAAAGGAAAACAAGGTATTATTTATGTGAATAGGAGGGGAGAAGGCCGTTTTATTCTCTGTCGCGACTGCGGCTTTACGCCCAAGTGCCCTAAATGCGATCTCTCTTTAGTATTGCATCTTATCAAAGGTAACGAGGCAAAGCGGCGCCTCCTTTGCCATCATTGCGGCTATGAAGAAAAATCCCCGAGCCTTTGCGGCGAGTGCGGTTCTCACGAGATCCGTTCGTATGGATTTGGCACGGAGCGAGTCCAAAAAGAACTTTCTTCCCTTTTCCCCAATGCAAAGCTCCTTCGCCTTGATTCAGATAGCGCTCCCCGTGAGCCTGATAAAAAAGCCATTCTTGAAAAGTTTTTTTTAGGCGGCACGTTTCTCATTGCCACCTCCATGCTCTTTCAGGCAAAGCCCAAAGGTGTTGACCTTGTTGCAGCCATTAATCCTGATACGGAAATAAACATCCCCGACTTTGCCCAACATGAGCGGCTCTTTTTTAATTTGTGGCGTTTGCGTCAATGGACAAAAGGAGTATTTTACCTGCAGACATATAATTCCTCAAACCCCATCTTTACCGCCCTTGAAAAAGGAAACTGGCGAATATTTTATAGAGAGGAGTTAGAAGCGCGCAAAGCGTTGAACTATCCGCCGTTTTCTTCTATAATCAAGCTTATCTACGCACACGCAAACGAGAGAAAGGCTTACGAAGAGGCAAAGTTGCTTCAAAAAAAGATTTCCTATGCGCTTCGTAAAAAATGCGAAGAGGATATTCATCAGCTTTTGGGGCCGGCCCCTTCATTTCTCTTTAAACTTAGGGGAAGGTATAGTTATAATATGCTTTTAAAACTAGTCCCCAAAGATACAAGGTGTAAAACCATGATTCTTTCCCTCCTCCCCTCT
>CAYTEF010000007.1:7582-13159 GCA_964436845.1 uncultured Candidatus Saccharibacteria bacterium | reverse complement strand
GGTAGACGTGGATCCTGTAGATTCCCTATGAAAAAAAAGGCACACGCACAGAAAATAGTAACCGGAAAAGACACTCCCCTTTTGAGAGAAAAAGCAAAAAAAATTTCTTCCATTACTCCGAGCATAAAGGAAATGGCAAAGAAAATGGTTACTACCATGAAGCTTGCCCAAGGAGTAGGACTCGCCGCACCCCAGATAGGCAAGAGTGTCCAGATTTTTGTGGTGGATAGACTTGCTTTTGACAAAAAATTAAGCAAATGGGAATTTAAGAAGATTCCTCCACAGGATGTCTCCCGGGGCTTTACGTTTTTTAATCCTTCTATTGCGACATATCCTAAGGGAGTGGAAGATATGAAGGAGGGATGTTTATCTTTACCCGGTTGGGAGGGAATAGTGACTCGCTCAAAACGCATTACGATAAAAGCGCAAACTCTTGAGGGAGAATCATTTAAACTGCAGGCAAAAGGGTTACTGGCAAAAGTGCTTCAGCACGAATACGATCATTTGCAGGGAGTGCTCATTTGCGATAAATGGAAAAAGGCAAAAAAAGTAAAAATAGAGAGATTAGAAAAAACGTCCGACAGATATGCCTTGCATAAGGAGAAAATTGTTTTTTTTGGGGCCTCTGAATATTCGCGCATCGTGCTGAGTGCGTTAAAAAAGACCTCTTTTAAACCTCATTACATTATTACCAAAAAAGAGGAGCTTGCGAGTTTGAAGGGAACCTATGCCTTAGGAATATTGGCATTTTACGGCGGAATTATTCCCACATCTCTCATTAAGCGATTTCGCTACGGTATCTTAAATATTCATCCTTCCCTGCTTCCTCAATATCGTGGTCCCTCCCCCGTGCAGGAAACTATTCTCAAGGGAGATAAGATTGCAGGAGTGAGCATCATCACTCTAAGTGAGCGTGTGGATGCCGGAGACATTTTAGCAAAAGAAGAGTTTTTTCTTGAAAAAAAATACACCACGCCCGAACTTCATCAAATTCTTTTTAGTATGGGAGCGAATCTTCTTTTGAGGGTGTTGCCTCAATGGATAGAAGGCTCTCTCAATCCTCAAAAACAAAAGGAAGAGGAAGCAACCTATACAAAATTCTTGAAAAAGAGGGACGGTTTAATTCACTGGAAGGAACCCGCCTCCCTCATTGAGCGAAAAATTAGAGCCTACCAGCCATGGCCTGGCGCTTACACCTTTTTTGAGCATGGCGGGAAAATATTGCGCGTTCAATTACTGGAAGGCGAAGTTGAAGAAAATTTGACAAGCGAAAGCGAGGGGGGTATCATTGTCGCAATGAATCAGGAGTTGGTGGTTGACTGCGGAAGCGGACGATTAATCATAAAGACCCTTCGCCCCGAGGGAAAGAAACAAATGAGCGGGGCGGAATTCTTAAGAGGATATGCCCAGTATATCAACTTCGATAGTCCGCCTTTGGCGGACAAAAGAATTGGGTATTTCTTCTCTCCGTAGTTAAACTTGATTTGCTGTTTTAGACCATGTAAGCATCTGACCAATCGAAGTTGTATTACCGGGTATGCACCAACCATATTTACCAGACATTCTTCATAAGGCACGCATCGTACGACTCATTTATTTTTCAATTCTTCAGTTTTAAAAAAGAAGCCAGTAATGGCTTCTTTTTTAAGGCCTAAGAATATTGCTAAGGAGGTATCTCATGAAATGTGCCTGTTGTGGTGGCCAAATGGAAGAAGGATCGAACGGTTCTCATAAAGTATTTACCTGTACGAGTATGTTGGGAAAATGTTGCTTTGGGCAACGGGGATTTCTTCTATCCGATTTCGAAGAACCCGCATGGAAAGATCATCCTCGGCATCAACAAACACAAAAGAACATGGAGGCGGCCTAGTTCCCTGATTGGAGCAGATTAGCAATCTGCTCCAGTACTTTTTTATCCGCAGCTCCATTGCGGATAATAGTCGGTGTTCTTTTGGTAAGATCCACGATAGTGGAAGGCAAACTCTCGGGAAGTTCCCCTCCGTCAATAATATAATCCGGCAAATTGCCGGCAAGCTGGCTGCGTAATGATGCGGTATTACGGCATGAGGCCAATCCTGATTTGTTCGCCGATGTCCCGGTGATCGGTTTTTGGAAACGTTGCAAAAGGTCGCGCACGAGCGGATGGTTCGGAACGCGCAAGGCAACTGTTCCGTCAGAAGCGACAGCGTTTTTTGCAAGCGGCGCGTCGTTCCTCAAGCGAAGCACTGCTGTTACCTTCCCTGGCCACACGCGCTGCAAAAACGTTTCCTGGCTGGGCGAAATTTCCGCGATTGTTCTTGCCATAGCAAGATCCATTGCGAATATCGGCAGCGCCTTTTCCTCACCCCTCCCTTTTATGGTAAATACCTTTGCCACCGCTTGGGGGTTTGTTGCGTCTGCGGCAAGTCCGTATACCGTGTCCGTGGGAATCGCCAAAACTCCTCCCTCCCTTAAGATGCGAATATAGTTTTTCATTGGCATTATACAATTTTACTCTAACATTTTTTGAGGGAAACTGACCGCTTCGGGAATTCGAGCCGACGATTGCGAAAAAAAATACACGTAAAGAATAACTGAAAAAATTTGTTTTCGCAAAGTTTGTTCTTTAAAATTTTTAAAAAAGGCTCGAGCGGAATTGTATAAAGACAATATATGAAACCCAAATATACCCCTCGGGGTTTTCTTGCGTTATGCCCATTTTTGTTGTATAAATTGAGCAACCGAATATCGGTGTAACTTACAACGAGGAGGGAGTATGAAACGCGCAATTGAGATGATTGGGATAGTGTGGGTTTTGGCGAGTAACCCGCCGTGGCTTTTTGCTTTTGATGTAAAGCAAATACCGGATTTTGCTGATGGACAATGGATTTGTCAGGAGATTAAGAAGGAAAGCGAGGGCACGCCCTCGGTAATTTGGGGAATGTCCAGACAGTGTTATCTGGGCGCTGACGCATCCGTTATCGGCACCGAGGTATATGCTTTTGAGAGTTCAGTCTCTTTTTATAAACGATGGAAGAAAGGGGCTAATGAGCCATTCCACGCACTCTATGTGGCAGATAAATGGATAAATTTCGGCATTGCAAATGTGGAAGCGAGTGTGTTTGCTGACACAAAAGCGGGCATTGCCGTAAAGGTGCTTTTTGAGCTATGGAACGAGGAAGGCTCCGCCGCGTTTAGCATGGTTAATCCGGCATATCCATGGCTTGAGCAGGCAGTGGAGGGGAAAGAATAGCTGGGGACCTCCCAAAAAATGTTAGTTCCATGGCTTCAGAAGAATTTCTGAAGCCATTTGTCTTGTAATAAAAGAGTTTTCATGCCATAGTATAAATAATTTTGTAAGTTGGAGGGAAACATGTTTAGAAAAAAGATACTCACAGGGGATATTCGGCGATTAACACGGAAGGGACTAAGCGCCGATGACATCGCTAAAAAAGTCAAGTATACCCCCCAAGCGGTAAGGGTGTGCTGTAACAAACTCTTTGGAAAGAGTGTCATCAAAAAGGACAGAAGGATTACTAATCTTCAGGGGCAGTTTGTCAAGCGCTTGAGGCAAAGCCTCTCGCATAAGCACGCGCCTATTCTTATGTGGGCAGTAAAAGAAGCATTACGGAGGGATTTGGAAGTTTCCCTTCCGTTGACCAAAGAAAGGCCCCGCAAACCTGTTTTCTTTGTAAACAACAGGAAAGTGGAAATAAAAGTAACCATGCGTCCATCGCACGTGGGTCGTAGCGTATACATGTATCGGTGGGGCATGGGGTTTCCAAGTGATTGTAGCCACTACATGCTTATTGCGATGATGGGCGCTTATGCCCACCATTGCGTGATCTTGCCACACAAGAAAGTTCGCGGAAAATGCATTTATTTTCCAGTGAACGGTTCAATAAAAAATATAAGAGAGAAGAATAATCCTCTCCTTCAATATGAGGATAGATGGAGATTTTGACGTAAAGGGAGCGATAAATTCGCTCCCTTGTATCTTTACTGTACGCCAATCCGCTCGGCGCGGCGAGCGCGCCGCCCCGCGAAAGAATATTAATGACGGAATCTATATCTGCCATTGGTTGTTTTAGCTTGTCCTCGGGCAGATTCGAACTGCCATCGCTGGCTCCGGAGGCCAACGTTCTATCCATTGAACTACGAGGACGTTGGATACAACAGATTAAAATAATTTTTTGTGCTGAAATCTTTCTCTGAAAGTCCTAATTTTTTTGCCATTTTCAAGATTTTTTCCTCGGCTTTTTTCACTTGCTGGTTAAGAATTTCTATTTCGATAAAATCTCCCAGATGCACTACCCTGTCTAAATCAATCGTAACATTGCCAAGTTTATAGGTGTCGCGAACTTTATCAATAGTGACCTCGGGCTTAAATTCCAAAAGGTCAAGAATTTTAAGCGCCATTTTGTGGTCGTTAATCTCCATCTCATATTCTTCACCCACATAGCGCTCTTTTATTTTCGCCGCGTGGTACTCCATGCGGGATTTGCCCGAAAGCTTGTCATGCCGAATGCGAAAGTAAAGTCCTTTTCCTACCAAGCTTTTATGCGGCGGCGAAAAGTAATAATCAATTTGCTGTTTCCTGCCGATGAAGCGGGCGCCTAATGAAAGCAGGCGTTTTTTCATCGCCGTTTTATCTTTAAGGAGTGCTTTTATTTCAATCTCAATCTGGGGTTTCATGCGCATATTATAATTGTGGCAAAAAGAAAAAACAAGCTTTTGAGGGCTTGTTTTTTCGGGCTACTCGTTGAGAACTACTGCACTGCGGCAAACGCATTTACCAATCCCGCTCCGTAAAGCGGATCAACGCCGGTCGCGCCAAGATCTACCGCGCGCGCTTGGAGTTTCTGTTTTACTTCGTCTGGATCCCATGCGCCGTTATTGTTTGCGTCAAACGTTCCCACAGGGGTTGCAAGCGCTAACGCGGCAGTTCCCGCGACATGCGGCGAGGCCATTGATGTTCCCGACAAGGTGGCATACCCCGTTCCCTTGTATGTGGAGAAAATAGCTACTCCCGGCGCGGCAAGATCAACTTCTGGGCCCCGCGAGGAAAAGGAGGCAAGCGCATTTGTTTGATCAGTGGCCGAAACCGCTATTGCCTCTGGATACGCGGCGGGATAGCTAACAGCAGCCCCGGAATTTCCCGCGGCGGCAACTACTACCACACCTGCGTCATGCGTGCGCTTTATCGCGTCGCGAAAGGAAGTGATATTTGAAGACGTGCCAAGGCTTAAATTCACCACCTTCAAATTTTTTGCAACCGCCCAGTCAAGGCCCTCAATTACGTCGGAGAGATATCCCGAACCATTGGCTCCCAATACTTTTATCGCGTAAAGGTCAACATCAGGTCCCGCGCCGACGACTCCGATGGTATTGTTTAGCGCCGCGACGGTGCCCGCGACATGCGATCCGTGGCCGTTGTCATCATTCCAGCCTTTGCGCGCACTAATGGTATTTACTCCCCCTTTAATGTTTACCTTAAGATCAGGGTGATCCTTTGAAACGCCGGTGTCAATGATGCCTACTTTAACGGGGTTAGCGGTATTTCCGGAAGGCCATACCAACTCCGCGTCAATGCGGTCA
>CAYTEF010000007.1:398-7572 GCA_964436845.1 uncultured Candidatus Saccharibacteria bacterium | reverse complement strand
CAACCCCCCATGGTAGAACCTGCGCGGGGCTTTCAGTGACGGGTTTTTGGTCCTTCTGGGCATTACCGCTTCCTCTTTCTTCCAAGTCTAAGGCAGTAACAATTACATCATCATCAATACGCACGATTCCCTTTTGCCGCGCCAGCGTCCTTTCTGCCCTTGCGGGGAGCACCACGGCTTTTGCGCCGATTGAGTCAAGGTCTTTTACCTTAACTCCGCCCAGTCGTGTAATCAATTCGTCCTTTTCGTCATCATTTAATTCATGCGAGAACACGACGATTTTTCGCTCTCCTTCTTGAGCATGTGTGGGAAACAGCCCGAAAAATACCAATAATATTCCCAAAAGAGCCAGAAGTGAAACTTTTTTCATAAAACGCGATGTTAATGGTTAATTGTAGTTGTATTATATTAACTTTGAGCAAGTTTGTCACTACGCCCGTTCCACATACTCCCCGGTCTGGGTATTAATCACAATACTGTCCCCTTCTTTGACAAAGATGGGTACGGCTACATACGCGCCGGTTTCTATTTTTACTTCTTTGGTGACGCTACCCTGCGTGTCCCCTTTTATCGCGGGAGGCGCTTCTAAAACCTTAAAAGTCATTTTTATCGGTACTTCAATACCCACAATCTGTTCATGAAATTCCACGGCGTCAACTTCCATGTTTGCTTTTAAAAATTTTCCTGCGTCACCCACATTTTCCTCGCTCAAAAAAAACCGCTTTGATTTATCATTCGGCTGGCAAAACCAAAATTGCCCCTTACTATTGTAAAGGTAGAGGATTTTTCGGGTGGAAATGTCGGCTTCTTTTACCTCATCGCGCGGCCGGAATGCTTTATCCTGCACCCTACCCGTGATAAGATTTTTCATTTTTGTCTGCACCACCGCTCCTCCCCTTCCCATATGCACATGGGTCGCTTTTAACACTTTCCACGGCTGGCTTTCAAACTCAAATACGACGCCTGGCTTTAAGTCGTTGATGTTCATGATAAAAATACTTATCGGACTTGCGCTCCATTTGTTACCGATTTGTCCGGATGCAATAACACCGGTTGCCCATCTTCGCTGGCCGCCAATATCATCCCCTGACTTTCAATGCCCATGAGTGTCTTTGGCTCAAGGTTGGCCAATATGGGGATTTGCTTTCCTATTAATTCCTCTGGCTCATACATTTTTCCGATGCCCGCGACAAGCTGCCTTGTCTCCTCGCCCAAATCAATCACAAGTCTTAAAAGCTTATCGCTCCCCTCAACGCGCCCGGCTTCAACAATAGTCCCCACACGAATATCAAGTTTTTTGAATTCTTCAAAGGTTACCATGTTTTTATTGAAACCTATGGCGCAGGTATTTCCAGCTTTGGTTTTCAAAGTAGTCTTTTACTTCCTTTAATGTTTGCTGTTGTTCCTGCTCGCTCCCCTCAAGTAGTGGCCGAATGTACGTCAATTTGCGGCATCGTCTTAATGCTTCTCCAAACAGCGTGGATTCATCTATCATTACCCCAAATTTTTTTTTCGCAAGCATTAAAAGTTTTCTAGGGGCGTAAGCCGCCTTTTTGATAAGGAAATATATGTCAAAAACGTCTTTTGGTTCATCGCGATCCAAGAGCGCCATAACCTTATTGGCAGAGATATCATCAAGGGAGTCAGTATACACTCCTTCCCATATCTCTCTTTTTCCTAACGCGGGAAAATCATAATGGACAAATTCCACCCTCACCTCTTCATGGTTATGAAGGAAAAACTCCCATCGATCAAATATTTTCTTTTCTTCCACTCCCGAAAAGTTCAGTCGTTTTTTCAAATTTTTAATCATCGGAGCAATATCTTCATAACGAAAAGGTTTATCAGAAAAAAAATCTATGTCTTGAGAACCGCGATGATGAAGATATTTTTCTGATAAAAGCGTGCCACCTGTCCAATAAAAATGATCTCGCAGTCCAGATGCGGCAAGCTCCTCAATCACTGCTTTTTGGAGATTGTTAAGCGCCATATTCTTGCTTAAAGTAACACTCAAGCATCAACCGCTTCCCCTCATCCAAATGAAGTTTTGGAAAATATTTTTTAATAACCAGTGGGTCTAAGCCCTTAAAATCGCCGTAGTTAATAGTCCGCTCCAAATACCAAATCCACTCCTCATCCGTAGTGGGTTTCCAGTCTTTTGGTATATTGTAATCCCAGACTTTCATAGTAATCCCAGTATATCAAGAGAATATGGGAAAAGCACTATTGACAAAAATTAAAATATATGCTATAAAGAACATCTTTTGCACTCCCTAAATTTACCCCCGAAGTGCAATGGGATTCATAGAGGAATTGTACCTTTTCAAAAAATTTCAAACCGCGGCTCCGACGTATTCGGGCAGGAGGAAGAAATGGCAGATGAGAGATTTTTAACACAAGACTTCAACAACTATGAGTTGTTGACAAAAGAAGAGGAGGATGAAGAAGGCGTATATGAGGTTCAGTCTTGGCGGTGTAGGGCGTGCGGGGAGAGCGCAAGGTTTCCCGACTACATCCATCACTCCGTTGGATGTCGAAACGAACAGGACGAGGACCGTTCGTGATCGGGACCCTGTCAAAAATTTCACAACCCCACGGCAGAGCATCTCAAAGATTCGCTCTGCCCTCAATTAAGTCCATCTGCGGGTGGATTCATAGAGGAATTGTACCTTTACAAACTGTGGGAAGGAATGAGGTGGTTATGTCGCTTCATTCCTTCCCGCAAAGTAGTCCGTCTTTAGAAGGCGGGCAATCCTGACCGCAAGGCAGGCTGGGAATGGAGGTTAGCATGAAAGCAAGAGTGGTGATGATCTATGATTCCGAGGCAAAATTTCCGGTCAGAGCTGAGGTATTTTTAAAAAACAAGATCCTTTGTTATAAAAAGATCTTCCATATCGGGATCGGCTATCGTGCCGATGAAAAGGGAGAACTCAACGGGGCTGAGTATTTTATGGACTTTTGCGATAAGAGTTGCGTCGGAGAGGGCGGTGAGGTCTTGATGGAAATTCCTTGGAAGCTGGCAGAGGATATCAAGTACATGCTTGATCTCTAAATAGCCTCATTTATGTAGTGACATGTAGTGAGGTGAAAAAATGAAAAATTTATTGAGTGCTAAGCCCTATATAAAAATATATAGGGCTTTTTGTTCTACATTTTTCCGTTCTTTGTATCCTCGCGGATTTTTTCCATTAATTGGTTATAAAAAAAGACGTTATGAATATTGGCCAATTGAATGGCAAGTATTTCTTTTGCGCGGGATAAATGGCATAGATACGCACGGGAAAAGTGTTGGCAGGTGTAGCAGGTGCATCCTTTTTCGGGCGGATTTTTGTCGGTTCGCCATTTTGCTTGTGATATCGTTACGCGGCCTTTTGCGGTTACCAAAACCCCATGGCGCGCAAGGCGCGTGGGAATGACGCAGTCAAATAGATCAATGCCGCGCTTTACACTTTCCTTTATATCGTCTATTTCCCCTATGCCTAAGAAATGGCGCGGCCTTTCGTCTGGCAAAAGCGGAATCACCCATTCAAGGGCAGTGGTGATATCCTTTTTGTCAAATCCTCCGCCAATGCCGATACCTTCAAAGGGCAAGGATGCGATGAACTTGGCGCTTTCCTGGCGCAAGTCTTTGAACCGACCGCCCTGCACAATGCCAAAGAGAAGCTGATCGGTTCTCTTTTTGGCCTTCAGGCTTTCCTTTGCCCAGCGATGAGTTCTTGCGAGCGATTGCTTGGTATACACATAGCTTGCCGTGGGCGAGGCGCATTCATCAAATGTAAAGATAATGTCCGCGCCAAGACTCTCCTGAATGCCGATGGATATTCTTGGCGCCAGCCGCTTTACTGATCCATCAATATGCGAGCGAAACGTAACCCCTTCTTCGTCTATTATTACCAATGTCTTTACTCCATTATCATCATTTTTGGGACGGCCGTTCAAAAATGTTATATTTTCATTTTTAACGATTTTACTTATTTGCTTTCCGTATGCAAAGCCCAAACTGAATATTTGAAATCCACCTGAATCAGTCATCAATGGCTTTTGCCAATGCATGAATTGATGTAATCCGCCAAATGATTTCACCGTCTCAACCACTCCCCTCACCCACAAATGATAGGTGTTCACCATCAAAATTTGCGTGCCGCTTTCGTTCGCTTGATCGGGCAACATTCCCTTTAACGCTGCCTGGGTAGCGACTGGAACAAATGCCGGTGTTTGAATTTCGCCATGAGACGTTTTGAGAATCCCTACGCGCCCCCAACTCTTTCTCGATTTTTTTAGAATCTTAAAATTCATCGTTCAATTGGTAATCCCGCCTCTCTCCATGCCGCAAAGCCGCGGTCTAAAAGGGTTAGGTTTTTATATCCGCGACGCGCGAGGACGGAAATGCCGCTTGTAGAGCGCCCGCCATGCAAGCAGTAAAGAACCATAGGAGTGTTCTTTTTATAGCGAAGGGGTATTGAAGGGAGCTTTCCATTCTCAATGTGAACAGCATTTGGGATTCTCCCCTTTTGCCATTCATTATCAAAGCGAACGTCAAGTATTGTAGGAGAGTTTTCTGATTTTCGCATTTTTTCCAAATGGCGCGGTGTCACGGTAGATATGTGCTCAAGAGGAAACTTTGCTTTCTTCCATGCGCTTATCCCGCCTTTCAAATATCCTTCAAAGCGTTCGTAACCGATGGTAACGAGCTGCTTTACCCCTTCTTTTCGCTCCCATTCGTTTTTTGCCACAATGATCATGCGCGCGTTAAAAGGGATGAGCCACCCTACCCAACTCGGAAATGATCCATAGATCGAAATTCCATAACTTTTGGGAATATGCTCACGCGCAAAGAATTTTGATTTTCTCATATCAAGCAGGACTCCACCGCTTCTTACCCATTGCATAACCTTCCCTGCCCAGAGCGGCTTTAATGTCGGCATTTTCCCTAATAAGGTTGGCCCCTTGCGATTAATCGCGCGCATTTTTTTGAAATACAAAGGGTAGCTTGGCAAGTTCGTGGTTGCTAAGTAAATGAACGTGGCTTTTTTTGTGGCTTTTATAAGCGGATTCCTTACACGTTCTTTAGCAATCGTGGTGATACGTTCTTCGCTTTGGGGTGCTACGCAAAATGATCCTGCTCCATGGGTAGGATACACAACGGTTTTATCTGGGAGCGTTAAAAGTTTATGGTGAATGGTATGGTAAAGTTTTTCTGCCAGCGGTTTTGTATGGTGATGCGAGATGAGATCAGTTCTTGCCGCTCCTCCTACGATAAGTGCTCCGCCGCTAAAAAGTGCCTCGGTAGTATCATGATGGTCTTTCTCAATAGTAAAGGAAATATGCTCTGGGCTATGGCCTGGCGTTTCAAGAACCTTAAGTACAACTTCACCAAGCGCAATTAAATCCCCTTCATCGAAAGACTTATGGCTGAATTGGAGCTTTGCATCGTGGCTCGCACCTATTGTCGCCCCTGTCTTTGCGCTAATTTCCCGTGCGCCCGAGATGAAGTCAGCATGGATATGCGTTTCAAGTACATAGCTAATCGTAAGCCCTAACTCTTTCGCTGCGATAAGGTATTGCTCGAAATTCCTTTCAGGATCAATCAAAATTGCTTGGCGCGTTCGCTTCGAGCCAATCAAGTAAGCCACATTCCCTAAATTTTTATCAACGAATTGTTTTACGAGCGTAGTATTCTTTTAATAGTATATTGTTCTTACCCGATGGTATGGTTTCATGCCTTTTTCTTCTCCCGCGCGTTTCCATAAAAACCAGTCAATTTCACGCGATTGGAGGGCTATCCCCTCCTTTGATAGTCCTTCCTTTAGATATTCCACTGCCCAAATGGTGTTTGCGCGGATTTCAATTTCTTCGCGCGAACCCTTTTGCAGTTGAGGCGTTTTTCCAGAAGCGGCAAGTTTCCTTTTCCATCCAGCAGTTTATAAAAATCCCCTTTTCGTAGTATTAAGAGATGCGCCGTTTTTTCAACGGGGTGTTTTTGGAGGAAGGCAAGTTTGAGCGAGAGTGCCAAGGCGTTGTATCCGTCAATTTCTCTGCTTTGATAGGGCCTGCGGTACTTTTGCTCCTTCTTGTCCGTCCAAAAAGAAAAATTTATGGAATCCAAAATAAAAAGATAGGTAAGCGTTCGCTCGCTTCCGTCAAAAAAGTGATACGAAAAATCCCACGGGGGAATTTCCCATTTCTCCTTTTTCCATTGCCGCGCAATCTTCTCTATCGCATCGCGGTTTATACTTACGCGCTCGCTTTTCTCAATGACGAATTTTGTTGTTTCCAATACCAAATGTTCCATAGAGAAGCGTATTGTAGCAAAAACGAAAGCGCCTGTCGATAATGCCGCAGGCGCTTGTACCACCAAAGAACCTCATGTTCCACCTTCTTCCCGGCTTAGTCTAACCCGACTTCACAAAACATTTTTAGATCATGGGGAATCTCCTTACGCGACAAAAGTTTTTCGAGTATATGCCTTGTCACTTTTGGAGACCCTACGAGATCTAATTGTTTCGCAAGCCGCGTAAGAGCTTCTTCCATGTCCTCACCCTTCATTTTCTTGAGGGATCTTTTCACCTCCTCGCAAAAAAATCGAAAGGGGGATGGCAAGACCTCGTAATCTCGCACCGCCTGCCTAAACCTATCACAGAAGGGACAGATTCCCGGAACCATTTTTTTCACCTCCTTCCTTAAGAGAACAAATTTTTTTCTATTATGACAGAAAAAGAAAGAAAAAGAAAATTTTAGATCAAATTATATACCTTGATAAGTGACGCGATAAATTACCCCTGCTTTGTCATCGGATATATACATAATCCCGCTGGATCCAATTAAGATATCAACGGGCCTGCCAAGCGCTTCCCCGTTTTCTTGGAGCCAGCCAAAGATAAAATCCTCTTCGCCTATATACTTTCCTTTCTCATCGAGTTTGTAGCGGACAATTTTATATCCCGTCGGTTCGCTGCGATTCCAGGAGCCGTGGTAGGCGACGAAAAGGTTATACCAATATTCTTGAGGCCACCCCTCCTCGGGCACAAACGAAAGACCTAGGGGGGCTGAATGCGCGGGAATGTCTATATAAGAAGGAATTTCAAAGGGTGTCGTGCAATGCGCGCGGATATGAACATGATCGTCTTTATGCGCATTCGTGTCCAAAACATTTTTTCCGTAACATTCCGGCCAG
>CAYTEF010000007.1:0-388 GCA_964436845.1 uncultured Candidatus Saccharibacteria bacterium | reverse complement strand
GGCCAGCCGTAGTTTCGGCCTTGCTCAATAATATTTATCTCATCGGGAGGTAAATCATCCCCCAATCCGTCGCGCCCCATTTCCGTCGCCCACATACGCCCATCCACATAACTCCACGTAAAGAAAACGCTGTTTCTTAGGCCCCTCGCAACTTCCTTAAAATCGGACCCGTCGCGGTTGAGGGAGTAAATCGTTGCGTTCTTAGGATTTGCCTCGGCGCACACATCGCACGTGGAGCCGATGGGAACATAGAGCCTATCGTCCGGTCCAAACCCAATGCTGCGCGTAACATGTCTCCCGCCCGAAGGTAAGGCAACTATTTTTTTAAGCGGCCCTTCCGAATAAAGGGGCACGCGCGAGATTTTATCCTCCTCGGCGATATAGAGCA
>CAYTEF010000006.1:0-28283 GCA_964436845.1 uncultured Candidatus Saccharibacteria bacterium | reverse complement strand
ACCCGTGGGGAGGGCGAGGCAACAATCGCTCAAAATCCGAATTCTGAAAATTGGCAGTGTCTGTTTGAGAATACTTGTTCTGAGCTTGTCGAATGAATCCGAGCCGAACTCGGGGGCCCCGGGCGGGCCTGACGGAATGTTTGCGCCGGATACTCTTAAAGCATAAGCCCCTTAGCTGCATCAAAAATCTTCCGTGCAATTCCCACTGCTTCTTCGGCTTGGTTCTTGGTGAATATCTCAGCTGGAATTGCTGGTTCCGGCACGGCATCAGGATAGCGGGCGGAGAGGTAATACTGATCTAATCGCGAGCCTTCGCTTATGAGTGAGGTGAATTCTTGATGCGTTCCTGACGCCTCTTTGGCCAGCTCGGCTACGGAATGGATATTGATAAATCGTGCACCATCGAAATACAAGACCGCCTTCAGCGCTTTTTGGGCTGTTTGCTCTGCAAGGAAACAGGCCAAGTTATAGGATCCTTCCCGGCAGTTCCTCTCTGTCTGGCGGAGGGTGTATTCGGCCTCCCGTATCCAGCGCTCGGCATTTTGTCTAGCGTTTTTCATACAGGACTTTCGC
Organism: uncultured Candidatus Saccharibacteria bacterium; assembly: GCA_964436845.1. Lineage (GTDB taxonomy): Bacteria > Patescibacteriota > Minisyncoccia > 2-01-FULL-47-10 > JBBTYX01 > CAYTEF01. The sequence goes on along the minus strand of CAYTEF010000006.1, from coordinate 27,710 downwards.
GTTTTCGAGAGCGCTTAGCACGAATGGGTTTTCGTTTTCTTCCATGCGTTCGAACTCTTCGGGCGTATACACAAAGCAGTCCGTCCGAAGGGGCAAGACCTTCAGCAGAGCCGGATCGGTGAGGCGCTCGACAAAGCTCTGCTCCGTCTTCTTGATAATGATCAGGTCGAGGTCGCTGTATTCGTCACTGCCGCCCTTGGCCCGGGATCCGAAAAGAATGACCTTCTCCGGCTGGTAGTGGGTGACAATATCTCTCGTCAGCTCGTCGAGATCAATTCTGTCCTCGGCGGAGGTTCTCATGGGAACGATTGTACCACCGGGAAGAGCGTTTGCCAAGCATCGTTGGCTCACGAGCGGCAGGGCAGGGATTCGTCCCGCACAACCCGGTGTATTTTAGAAATAGCTCGAACTGCATTCCCTCGCCGCGCTTTGCGGAGCTCGGGCGTGGCGGGGCAAAATGTGCGGCTCCGCCGCGCACACTGACAATTTTAAGTTTTTCTTTGGCGGCAAATTCTGAAAATCACAATCCTAAATAGAAAACAGGAGCACATGCCGCAAGCGCGGCGACAATTTGAATCATCAAAACTAAGAGTGCCTGTTTTGGCATCTGTGGCAACCACTTAACTGCGAAAAATCCCACCATCAGTCCCTCTAAAACTAGCCAAATCTGAAAGATGTGTGCGGCCGTTCCTTCATCTGGCTGACGGACTGGAACGCCGGATATCGCGATATAAATAAGCATTGTAGCCAAAACGATCAACGACATTGCTATTGGAATCCAGGCGCTGGGTTTTTTCAGTAGTGAATTCATATTGGCGGTGTCTGTTTGAAAATATCCCGCCTGCGTTGAAACTTCGGCGAGCAGGCGAACCGGATTGAAATTTCCCCGAAAAACGGCTGGCGAGCCCGCGTACTTGTCCCTCGTAGCCCGAAGGGCGAAGTGGGAGCGGGCGAGCCAATGACTTCATTTCCTAACTGGCGTTAGCATTTCTGCCACACCCGGTCAGATGACCGGGTTCATTCGACCGCTCTGGCACCTCTCCATTTTATTTGATTGTACGCTCCAATCTATTATTCCACCAGCAAATTACCTTTCATGCCCAGCTGACGATGATTTCCCACACTGCAGTAGTATTCAAACGTTCCTGCTTTGCCAGCGACAAACTCAACAGAGGCGCTTTCGCCGGTATTTACCTGCTTGGTTGACGCGTTAAATCCCTCAATACTCCAATCATGGAATCCGTCAGTGCTGGTAAAATTAATACGGACATTGTCCCCTTTTTTCACGCGAATCTCGCTTTGTGAAAAGGCAAAATTTTTGCCTGTAATATCAAACGATTTTACGGAAGGTCCGGCGGCCTCTTTTCCCTCTTCCGGTGCGGGTGAAGGCATTGTCTTCTCTTCTTTTGGAGGGAGGGCTTCAGGCACACTTCGCGCTACTTCCTCGGGTATCGTCGCCTTGGGAATGCTTTCTTTCGGTGCTTGGGCGGTAAAATAAAGAAATCCGCCAATGACTAAGATGACGATAATAAGAATAACTATAAGCGGCGTGCTCGCTCCTTTGAGATTTGGCTGATACTGCATAAATAATACATTAAGGATTAATAAGGCCTCCCCCTTCTCTATCATACCAAAAGATAACTCTTTCGCAAGACCTTAAATCCTTTCCACAAATAAAAAAGCCCCCACTGAGTGGAGGCTTTTGTTCTACATACCCATATCACCCATGCCGCCGCCCGGATAAGAAGGCATTGGATTATCTTTCTTCTCCGGAAGATCAGTCACCACGGCTTCGGTGGTTAAGAGCATTGCCGCCGCGGAAGCCGCGTTTTGAAGGGCAGAGCGCGTTACCTTTTTAGGATCAATAATGCCTGCTTTTACCAAATCCTCATATTCGCCGGTTGCCGCGTTATATCCATGAGAGCCGCCTTTGGATTTCACCTTATCAATCACCACAGATCCCTCAACACCCGCATTTTGGGCGATTAAGCGAAGGGGTTCTTCCAACGAGCGAAAAACAATATTTGCGCCTGAATAGACATCGTCATCGTCAATTTTTTCAATCCAGCTTTCAAGGGACTGCTTGGCGCGCACGAGCGCAACGCCGCCGCCGGGTACAATCCCCTCTTCCACCGCCGCTTTCGTTGCCTGAATGGCGTCTTCAATACGGTGCTGTTTTTCCTTTTGCTCAACTTCGGTTGCCGCACCCACACGAATGACTGCAACACCCTTTGCAAGTTTTGCCAAACGCTCTTCTAACTTCTCCTTGTCAAAATCAGAATCCGTTTCGTCCATCTGTGCCTTAATCTGCGCGATTCGGTTAGAAATGGCATTTTTAGGTCCTTTACCGCCCACAATTGTCGTATCGTCTTTGGTTGAAGATACTCTATCGGCTCTCCCAAGCATATTAAGGTCCATAGAATCAAGCTTCATACCCTTTTCTGAAGAAATCACTTCACCACCGGTTAAAATCGCGATATCCTCAAGCATTGCCTTCTTGCGATCGCCAAATCCAGGCGCTTTCACCGCTAACACGTTTAACGCGCCGCGAAGCTTATTTACCACAAGGGTCGCAAGCGCTTCTCCATCAATGTCATCAGCAATCAAGACCAAATCCTTCTTCCCCTTGCCAAGCATCTTTTCCAAGAGGGGAACGATATCTTTAATGATGGAAATTTTTTGATCGGTAATCAAAATGTAAGGATCTTCAATCTCTGATCGCATCTTTTCCTGATCGGTTACCATGTAAGGAGAAACATACCCCTCATCAAACTGCATTCCCTCAACTATTTCATAGGAAAGTCCGAAGGTTTTTGATTCTTCCACTTTCATAACACCATCTTTGCCTACCTTATCCATGATTTGGGCAATGAGCTCTCCGACCGCTTCGTCTTGAGCGGAAATGGTTGCGACCTGGGCAATTTCCTCTTTCTTGGAAACAGGAATCGCCATGGAATTGAGCGCCTTTACCGCGCGCTCGGTTGCCTGTTCAATACCCTTTTTAATCCACATGGGGTTAGCTCCTGCGGCAACTACGCGAAGACCTTCGCGCACCATCGTTTGCGCCAAAAGGGTGGCAGTCGTTGTTCCGTCTCCTGCCACGTCGTTGGTTTTGGAGGCAACCTCTTTTATAATTTCCACTCCTAAATTTTCCGCTTTATCTTTAAGCTCAATCTCCTTTGCGATGGTAACACCGTCATTGGTAATCGTAGGCGGGCCGAATCCTTTGTCAAGAACCACGTTCCTTCCCTTCGGCCCAAGCGTTACCTTTACTGTGTTCGCCAGGATATCAACCCCCCGCATGAGCGCCTTTCGCGCTTCTTCCGAAAATATAATTTGCTTTGCCATAATGGTAATTTTTAGCTTTTAAGAATTACTTTTTATTTAATGATTGCTAAAATATCGGTCTGACGGACAATGAGGTACTTTTTATCGTTAAGCTTTACCTCATCAGGCCCATACTTAGTAAATACCACCTTGTCACCAACCTTTATATCCATAGCGCCGCGCTTTCCTGAATCAAGAAGCTTGCCAGGACCCACGGCTATCACCTTTCCCTCTTCAGGCTTTTCTTTATCAACGGTCGCGGGAAGGTATATTCCTCCCTTTGTTTTTTCTTCTTCGGTCATTGGTTCTACAATGACGCGATCTTCCAATGGAACGAGTTTCATCGTAAATGATTTGAGCTTTTAGCATTTAGTATATCTAACTAAAGGCAAAAGCTTGGATTAATAGTTAAAAATATTATATAAAAAGAAATTTTAGCAATCTTTACTTCTGACTGCTAATTGCCCCTATTTTACTCATCTTTTCCCTCTTGTCAATAGGTAAAAAATGCGCGGACAGCGATACTTCACTGTTCGTGCAACTCTTAAGATCCCTCCATGATTTCCTTTTTAAGGTGTAAGATATGCTAGCGTTGTTTACACTAATGGATATAGGAATAATGCAAGGACTGATTACTTTAATCCTGAATCCTTTTCCGGATAAAACTCCGTAAGCCCTAATTGTTGGAGTTTTTTATTATAACGACTAAGGATGATTTTTTCTTTTGATTCGGGGTGGAACTCAAGCTGAGAATCGTCTGCCTGAACGCGCCCGCCCACCTTGCCCGTTAAGGGATTTCGCCTAATGAGATAGAGCTGTATGACCTTCGCCCCTCTTTCAAAGAGGTCTCCCAAAAATCCGGAAAATACCACCTCGTCTAACCCCCTGTCAAGCAAAGCAAAGCGCTCAAGGAATTGTCTGGCCGGAAATTGGTATATATATTCATTTCTGTTACCTAAGGTTTCCTTTTGCCAAAAATACCGTTGTATCCACGAATTTTTTTTAAAAAACCTCTTGAACGTTCCCGCCCTATCCACCAACGGAATGAGATTTATGTATGTGTGGGCGTTATAAAGGCTCTTAAGGGGGATCTCCAACGAGTTCTCGTTTATATAGTGATTCAAGCAAATCTGATTGGCGATGAGATTTCCATGACGGCGGATGCCAAGAATGCTCATAAAAAGCGTTAAAAAAAGGCGTGCTGTCCAAATGCGCCCTCCTTTTACCACCACTAATATATCAATATCGCTTTCCTCTCTCACCCATCCGCCTGCCACTGATCCTGACACAAAGGCCCCCTTTACGAATGGCGTGAGCAAAAACACCCAGCGCCAAAGAAAGAGCCGCTTTAGCTTTTCCTCGCTCTCCTTCATCGCCTCAATGCGCGTTGAAATTAATTTCTCTCTCCCCTTTAGAAACCAAAAGCCATTTTTTTGGGCAATGTATCCTTTAAGATAGGTGCTCTCTTCAAGGGAAAAAACAACATCAGAGAGAGAAAAGCTTTTAGGATTTAGCTTATAGCTTATAGGTCTTTCCGATAACGGACGAATGAGCCGCGACCACACTTCAAACGTTGTGAGCGTCATGGTCAAACAATCATAATACACAATTGTCGCCAGAATGGATTTTTCAATATTCATAGGTCAAATTTTAGACAAGCGATCCTTATGCGGGACGCTACAGAATCTCCTTTAAATATCTTCCCGTCCAGCTTTGCTTTATTTTTGCAACTTTTTCCGGAGGTCCCTGGGCTATCACATTTCCACCCTGCTCGCCCCCTTCGGGACCTAAGTCTATGATCCAGTCAGCCGATCTGATCACATCCATATTATGTTCAATCACCACCACCGTATTTCCCTGTACTACCAGTTTATCTAGAATATAGAGAAGCTTTCGCGTGTCGTCAAAATGAAGGCCGGTCGTTGGTTCATCTAAAATATAAAACGTGTGCCTGCTTTGGTATGACAAAAGCTCCTTTGCCAATTTAATTCGCTGGGCTTCCCCTCCCGAAAGGGTAGGCGCGGTTTGTCCCAAGCGAATATAATCTAGGCCAATTTCCTTTAGGACTTCAAGGCGCTTTCGTACTTTAGGCACGTGGGAAAAAAATTCTACTCCCTCATTGACCGTCATTGAAAGTACGCGCGAAATATCTTTCCCCTTATACTCCACCTCCAAAACCTCCTGTTTAAATCGCTTGCCTTTGCATACTTCGCATGTTACATAGACATCAGGCAAAAACTGCATCTGCACCAAAATTTCTCCCTGTCCCTGACATCGTTCGCACCTTCCCGCCGCCGCGTTGAAGCTGAAGCGTCCGGGCTTCCAGCCGCGTACGCGCGCTTCGTTTGTTTGCGAAAAAAGCCATCGAATTTCGTCAAAAATTTTCGTATAGGTGGCAACGGTTGAACGGGGCGTTCTCCCAATAGGAGATTGATCCACAGACACCACGCGGTCAATGTATTCCATGCCCTCCATTTTCTCATACTCCCCCGGGATAACCTTGGCACGATTAATATGGAGCTCTAAAGAAAGCGCCAAGACATCATACACAAGCGAACTCTTGCCGGAGCCGGAAACCCCGGTAACGCAAATAAATTTGCCAAGAGGAAAAGTAGCATCAATATTTTTTAAATTATGCTCTCTTGCCCCTTTTACGACTAAGGTTTTGCCCGCAAATTCGCTCTTTGCCCTCCTTCTCTTGGGAAGATAAGAAGTAAGCTTGCCCGAAAGATATTTGCCCGTTAAGGTATCGGCTTTTTTAATGTCTTTGACTGCGCCTTCAAAGACAATTTTACCCCCTTTTTCCCCTCCACCCGGACCCAAATCTATAATCCAGTCCGCGGATTCCATTGTTTCTTTATCATGTTCTACCACAATCACGGTGTTACCTAAATCGCGAAGGGCTTTAAGGTTTCGCAAAAGTTTTTGGTGATCGCGCACGTGAAGCCCTATAGAAGGCTCATCAAGAATATAAAGAACGCCCGAAAGCCGCGAGCCTATTTGCGTTGCTAATTGTATCCTTTGCGCTTCGCCTCCGGCTAAGGTGCCCGCTTCACGCGCGAGGGTAAGGTAGCCAATGCCCACCTCCTTTAAAAAATCAAGGCGCGAGGTAATTTCACGAAGGAGTGGCATAACGACTTTAGCTAAGGAGATGCGCGGGCTTTCCCTTAGCGCCTCCTGGAAAAAAAGCGTGTTCTCCTCTATAGAAGTTTCCACAATGTCGGTAAGTGTTTTGCCTCTATACCTTACGGCGAGGAATGCGGGTTTTAAGCGTTTCCCCCGGCATGAAGGGCAAAGCTCCCAGAGCGTCCAGTGCCCCGTGACATCACGCCGCCACTCGCCTTTTATCTTGCCAAGGCCGGAACATTCCTCGCACGCCCCAAAGGGTGAATTAAAAGAGAAACTGCGCGGCTCAAGCTCGGGAAGACTGATATTACAGTGCGGGCAGGTGTTATGAATGGAAAAGAGCAAGTCGGGCTTGCCCTCTTCATCGGCAAAGGAAACCACCACCTTCCCTTTGCCTACTTTAAGGGCGGTCTCCACGGAATCGTCAATGCGTGAACGCTCTCCCTTTAGCGATCGGAGGCGGTCAACAACCACATCTATTGAATGAATTTGGTATCTCGCAAGCGGCAACTTGAGCGCTTCCTCAATGCGATACACTTTTTTATCAACTCGCACTCGCAAAAATCCCTGTGCCTGAATCTGCGCGATAACATCCTGATGAAGACCCTTCTTGCCTTTAATAACGGGCGCCAAGATGAGCAGGGACGCATCTTCTCCAAGGGCAATAATTTGGTTGACAATTTCATCCTGCGTCTGCGCCCGCACTTCTCTCCCACACGAAGGGCAGTGCATTATTCCCGCTTTGGCAAAGAGCAACCGAAGATAGTCGTAAATTTCCGTAACCGTGCCTACGGTGGAACGGGGCGAATGCGAAAGGTTCTTTTGGGAAATGGCAATGGCGGGAGAAAGCCCGTCAATTCTGTCCACATCGGGCTTTGAAAGCTGGCCCAAAAACTGCCTTGCGTATGTGGAAAGGCTTTCAATATAGCGCCTCTGCCCTTCGGAAAAGAGCGTATCAAACGCTAACGAAGATTTACCGGAGCCAGAGACTCCGGTAAAAACAATAAATTTATGTTTGGGAATATCAAGGGAGACATTTTTCAAATTATGCACCCTGGCACCCCGCACCTTTATGTAATCTTGCATAAAGAAGCACCAAATTCAAAATTACAAATACCAAATAAATTCAAACTTTTAGAAATCAAAATCCAAAACTAACTAGATTTTTTTATGATAGTTGCAAAAATTTTTACTAGTTCCAAAGTCCTTTTTTGTTACTGTCTCATTGGCTTCCCTATAATTCGCTCCTAACGACGTTCCTGAACGAATAACTTGATCGGCGAGCCTCATGTTAACTGAATTCTTGGCTAAGGCCTTTGCCAATCTAATTATTCTCTTCCCAAACTCTAATGTTCTTTCTTCCAAATCGTAGCGTTTTGAATTTTGGTCTTTGATCATTCAGATTTATTTGGAACTTGTGATTTTGTATTTTGTATTTCATTCGCCACGCGAATCGCCTCATCCTTAAACTTAAGTATCTCCTCAAACACAATCGCCTCCAAGTCAGGCACGCGCTCCTTCAAAAATGCCGTTTTCGCCTCGTCAGAAGCTCCCTCCTTAAACAGCTCAAAAAATTCCTTTCGCTTGTCTTCCGAGAGGTCTTTTTCTATCTGTCCCACCACCCGCTCTAAGACAATGCCGGCGGCAAAATCAAGAAACTCTTTTTTCTCATTCTCTGATAAATTCTGCAATCCAAAAAGCTCTAAGATATTGGAATCTAAAAGTTCAGAGATGGTAAATGCCTTTTTGATACTTGACATAAATATATAATCTGCTATGCTGATAATGTCAAACCTCTCCCCGCTTCGGCGGGGGGATTCTTTTTTGTTTATAATATACAATAAATTCCTTCAATTTCTTAAGATTGACGTATTTTGCGCGGTCTAAAAGTTCTTTTGAGACATGCCCCTTGGTGGACATAACCAGCGTTCTTTTACGCCGAGCCTTTATCGCATCTAAAAGTGGGGCAAAGTCGCTATCTCCGGACATCAAAATTAGGGTATCAAAATTATTAATGCTCCCAAGGACATCAATAGTGAGTTCTACATCAAGATTGCCTTTCCATTCATAAGCGCTTTTGGAAACTCTAATCCTTTTCACTTCCTTTGCTTTTACAACGTACCCCATATGCTCAAGTTTTTTAAGGAATAAACTTTGTTTATGATTATCGCCCACGCGCCCTGTATAAAAATAGACGGCTTTTAGATCGCATTCCCTCTGGAAATACTCTTTTAGCTTTTTATAGTCGATCCGCCAATGCAACGTCTGCTGGGAATAGAGAATGTTCGCGGCATCAATAAAGACAAATACCCTTCCTCTCGTAAATTTACCAATCATTTTTGCCTATGTTATGTTATCCTCCAATAGAACGCGCCGCTGATTGAAGATTGCCTTTTGCCATATTAAACTGCTTTTTCAACCCCTGCCAGCTATACAATTCGTCCTTGCCGTATTTCTTCCACGTCTCGCCCAGTTTCACGCCGCCGATAAGAGCTACACCAATCATAGCCAGCGCAGAAACCTTCCCGGTATTTAATATACTCCAACCTAATTGATCAACGCCTCTTTCTTGCATCCAGCGAGTTATTGGGCTACGCAACCTTTCTCCGCTTTCTAATTCTGGAGGTCTGTAGAAACGACCTAAAATTTTTTTAAATCGTCCTTCTTGAGTTTCTCTCCCTTCAAGCTCTGGCGGATTATATAGTCTTCTCCAAAATTCCGACATAAAACATATTTTACCTAAAAAAAACAGGGCAGTCAACTCTTGACCGCCCCAACGCTCACCTCCTTTAATGAAAGAACTATGGCTTTTTAAAGGCGTCGGCGATTGTTTTTGCCGCCTCCACCAAGCCATCTTTTACCGCTGTGGCAATATCACGATTTGCATCAGCGGTTACTACTTGGGCATAGGCAGCGGGCTCCTTTGCCCTGTCCACCATAACCCTGTCATAGGCACCCTTACCCGGGGTGCCAGAAGAAGTTGCCGCTTTTTGCACGAGCAAATTCACTGTATCTTGCTGCGTTTGCTCGTACGCCTGCTGCAATCGCTCCACCTCCCGCTGCTCCATATCCTTTTTATATTCCGCGGAGGGTTCAGGCTTTTTCAGATTTACTAGCAAGGCCTGAATCCCTAAATTGAATTGCCCAATTGCCGTATCCACCGCATTGTCCACCTCTTGGGCAATTCCATTCCTTGCGGTGATAAGCTCCTCAAAGGTTTCTATCTCACTGACCTTCTGGCGAGCCACCTCGCCGATTCTGCCAACAAGAAAGTTTTGAACTTTCTTTCCGCGAGGATCCGGGTCGCCCGGATAAAGACTCCTCGCGTCCGAGGTAAACATATGAAACTGCATCAGTGAATGGGCGTCTAACTTTGCTTGCCAATTCACCTCAAAAGGTAATTTCGCCTCAACTCCCCTCTTGGTAAACGCGTCGATCGTGACATCAAAGTCACGAATTGACACATTGAGGGGAACGCCAGACCACATCACTGGCCAGTATGGGACTATAAAGCAAGTTCCCCAAGCTTTAACTTGAGGGTTTTGAAAATCCCATTCTTCCCACCACGTCACTAAAAACATGGTAAGGGGACTATGGGGAACTCTAACCGTATGAATACTAAAAAGAATCAATACGGTAATAATTCCTGCCATTACCGCAAACACCCAATGAAGATTATAGAGACCCCAAATACTCTCCCATAACACCCATCCAATGAGGCCATACAGCATCGGGGCTGCCACGAACAATCCTAACCGTTTCCACGTTAATCGAGACATCTTATTTCTCCTTTTGCGTTATGCCTCCATGCTCGTCTGGAGGCAAGTTTAATTTTCAATGTCCTTCTCTCCTGCCTTCTCTCTCCCCACTATTTGAGAAGAGAAGCATGGAAAGGTACAATAAAGAGCCCTTTCCATGCCTATCTCCTCAATATAATTATGCCTAATTATACATAATTTTTATGATTTGTCAACCCCATTACTCTCCATCAACGATTTAAGTATATCCAGCATTCAAAATGTGAAGCCGACTTACGTCTCTTGTTCATCTTTTTACCACGTACTTCGCAGGAGAATAACGGGGTCAATACCTTGCATGAAAAAGGGACGATCGTCTTGACCGCCCCATGTCTCCCTCCTTTTTGCGCCTAAAATTTGTGCCGCATTTTCCGCCGCCTGGTTATGGCAAGAAGCGCTATGGCCTCATCCCCTGCTCCAACTGCCGTTGGTGGGGGTTCTTCTTCCTCTCCCTGAACCTCTTCATCTGCCCAAAGGAAAACAGGGATAGAACAAAGAAGGGCCCCCAACGAAAGAGCAATAGAAGCCCCCAACAGAATTTCCATCCTACCCTCCTTTCTGCCAATTATATTGCCGTGAAATTTGCTATTTGTCAATACTTTCCTTATCTTAATAACTTGCTATCATTATTATACAGTTGAAAAGCGAAGGGTTGGCGTTTTGAAAAGCATCCGCAGGCGGAACGGGCATGGTCTCCGACATAAGTCGGAGGAGTGGAGCCCAGGATCTGAGCAACGATTTTTTCGCTGGGAAAATCGTTGCGTCTTTTCAAAACAATAACCCAAAGCAATAAAATACATGGGAAAAGAATCAACTATTGCTATTCTCGGCGCGGGATTTGGCGGCGTGCGATGCGCTCTTACGTTAGAGCGACTCTTGAGAAAGGCGGGGTTTTCGCATCGCATTGTTCTCATTGATAAAAACCGTTACCATACCTTTATCCCGGCCATTTACGAAGTTGCTTCTGCCGCGCCCGGCGTGTCAGAAGATGCTCTCTATAGTCGCGTGAACATCCTGATCAAAAATCTTATTGCAGGAAGGCGAATTGAGTTCGTTAAGGCAGAGGTTTCTTCTATTAAGCTTAGGAGCCGTTATCTTGCCCTTGCAGACGGCAACGGCATTGATTTTGACTACCTTGTCATAGCTCTTGGTTCTCAAGCAAATTTCTATCATATTAAGGGGCTTGACGAACACTCTATAAACTTAAAAAACTTTGTGAGTGCCATTAACATCCGTCGGGCAGTAAAATTGGCTGATGAAATGCCCTCCTCTATCATTATTGGCGGGGGGGGTACCACCGGTGTAGAGCTGGGTGCTGAATTAAGCACCTGCTTTAAAGACGTTTGCCCGGAAATTACCATTGTGCATGGGCAAGATCGCATACTCCCCAGCTTCCCGGAGAATATATCAGAACTTGCGACTAAGCGGCTTTTGGCACTAGGGGTGAAGCTAAAATTAGGACACCGCGTAAAAGAGGTTCATGCATCAAGTGTTACGCTTGATAATGGAGAGAAGCTTCCCTTTGACGTCTTATTTTGGACCGGCGGCATTGCGCCCCATAGACTCATAGAAAAACTCCCCGCGCAAAAAGAAGAGGGGTTTCTCAAGGTAAGCACCTGCCTTGAAATCCTTTCAAAAAAAGGCCAGCCCTACGAGTATGTGTTTGCCCTTGGCGATGCCACGATTGTCTATGACGATAAGGGTAAGCTCGTGCCCTGGACTGCTCAAAAAGCGATTGACGAAGGCGAACAAGTTGCTCAAAACATTGTTCGCATACTTTCGGGAAGCAAAGCGAATGTCTGTATACCCCAAACCGTTCGCTTTATCATTCCCATCGGCGGTAAGTGGGCCATTGTAAAGCTTAATGGAGTAGTGTACGCCGGATTCTTCGGATGGGTATTAAAAAACCTCGTGGAACTGCGCTATCTTGCCTCTATCCTCCCATGGCACAAAGCATTTTTCAAGTGGATACGGGCGGTTATCACATTTAGCCGAAACGACTAAGCAGCTTCACTATCAAAGCTCATTAAGCTGGCTTTGTAACTTATCGTAGTCAAGATCTTTTGAAAAATCCCTGAATAGCTCAAGAGCTTTTTCTGTTCTTTTCTCCTCATAATCAAGGAGGTAATGTTTTGTAAGCGTATCAAAAAGAAGTATGCGCCCCTCTTCCCCTAAGTCCAGAAGGACTTTTTTATACTCCTTTTTCTTCTCGTCGGGAAGATTTAGGGAATGAATAAACTCTTTAAGCGACTTTTGGGAAAGAAATGGATGCATAAATTACACATTGATCTTCTTCGCCTCCTGGAGAGCGTGGCTCACTAGCCGAAGCATAAAATAAACGAGTCCGGTAGGCTTCTTTGAAAAGACATTATAATCCATGCCTGATTCCTTGATAAACCTATCAAACTGCTCGGGAGGGATATCTAAGTCCCAATTATCTTTTAGCTCTTTGAGCAGTGTCTCCCCATCCTTTTGGACATCACCCGAAAGATTGCCAAACGCCCCCTCACCGGCAACCATAGAGCGGACGAACTGCATACTGCCTTTGCCCGTTTCTGCCAATGCTTCGTCGGTTTCTTGAGTGACTTTTTCACCGCTTTGCTTTGACTCTATAAGTTTTTTGGCAAACTCCGCGTCAATGTCATCTCTGAGGCTCTCGTAGCGCTTCTTAAGAACACGTTCAGAAACATTTGTAACATCGCTAACGAACGCGGAGTCATACTCGAGTTTAACTTTCTCGCGCATCCTCGGCCCCTCTTCTTGCTTTATTTTATCTTTCCATAAAGTATCCAAACTATTTAATAAATTACGATACTCATTTTGCCCTCTTGTAGTAAAAGGGTCAATTTCAACGCCGTTTCTTATAATGATTACCTGCCCATCATAATTAAATATCTTGTCGAGCCATCCAGGGGGAATCCTCCGAAACCCGCATCCTATATATTTCATCTTTGCTATTTCTGTTTCAGGTACATTTAACACGAGCAGCTTTCCAAATGAACGCTCTTCTGCTGATAAATTAGCAACTTGTTCTTGTAATTTTGCGTTAAAAAGAGTATTGAAGCGTTGCTCTATTTCTATATCAAAAGCTGGTTGTTGTATTTCCGGTTCCCGTCCGCTCCATTTTTGAAATACCTCCACGCGGAGTTTTTTTACCTCGTCTGAATCGGGCAGTTGATTGAGTTGTTCTAAAATGGCGAATCGCGCTGACGGGGGAATATCGCCTCGGGAAAATTCTGAAAGAGCGGTTAATACGATGTGAATTTTTTCCAATTCCCGGTCTCCCTCAATAATCTCTTTTGTCGCGCCCAAAGTTTCAACCGCCTTTACAGCCGCTACTCCCCTTGCCTCAGGATCAATACCCCGCTTTGCAACCTCGCCTCTCTTGCGGCGTAAGTAATCCTCTGCCCTTGCCGCCATTACGTCGGCAAATCGCTCATTGAGATACTTTTGAATATGGGAATGCTGGTCAGGTGAAAATTCTAAGGAATGGCCCGTTTTTTGCTCTAAAATTTTTATAGCCCCGCCAGTCGCCTCTTTCCTCACTCGTTCATACGGATTATCTTCCGGATTTAAAATCTTCTCCGATTCGCGAACTGCTTGCTCCTTTTTTTCACGCCCAACTCGCTGGGCTTCTTGGGCAATGCGAGCCGCTCTCTCTTCTTCCGTCTCTCCTGCTTGTTGAGATAAATCTATTGTACCTTCTGGGTTTGCCATAATTTTAGAAATTTCATTTTGAAGCGTTCGTATCTGCAGAATAAAATTCTCCATGCTCTCCACCTCCTCCGGGCTAAAGGTGACCGTTTTCCCTGATAGTTCAACCGCTATGTCATTTCTTAAAAACAGCCGGTGTTTTTGCTCTCCTCTCCTATTCTTCCACTGACTCTCAATAAAGCATTTCTCGCGATCTTCTTCCGAAACTTTTAGCTTGTCCAATTCTTCAAAAAGTTCTTTGAGAATTTGATCTCTTCCGGAAATATCCCTCACCTTTCCACGAGTGAGCACGAAGCTGTCAGAAGCTTCCTGTATAACTTCATTAAGCTTCCTTCGTGCCTCTCGCGCCTCCACTTTTTCCTTGAGCATCTCCGGGAAGCGGCTTTCAAAAAAATCTTTTCTCCTCTCTGCTGGTGATTTACTTTTGCCTGCTTCAGGATCATTAGCCATAAGAGGTGGGTATTTTACTACTGGATTAATGCCAATGAATGTTTTTCAAATTTCTCCCTCCCGTGGATAGCGACATATCCTACTAATAGGATAGCAAGAGTATCAAAAAAAACAAGAGGTCACGTAATGACCTCTGCCTTTCCCTCATGAACGATAAGCGTTTTTTCAAAGTGTGCCGAGGATGAGGCATCAACCGTCTTGTAGGTAAAATTATCTCGTGCCAATTCAACGTCATCGCTTCCTAACGTAATCATGGGTTCAATGGCAATCACTTCTCCTTCGCGAAGGAGAAAACCGGTATTTCTCATGCCAAAATTAGGAATACGGGGATCCTCGTGAATTTCATAGCCGATGCCATGCCCTACGAGACGCCTCACAATACCAAAATTCCCTTGGCTGTGGATAAACCCCTCTATCGCAAAGCCAATATCTCCGGTACGCACGCCTGCCCGTGCCGTTTCAATGCCTACCGCGAGGGCATCACGCGTTACGTCAATTAACGCTTGTTTTTCTATACTCAAAGTCCCTAAGCCAAACGTAATTGCATGGTCGGTATAGAGTTCTTCATGAATAATGCCAAAATCAAGGCTCACAATATCTCCCTCTTTGAATAGTTTATCCTCCCTGGGCACGCCATGGGCAACCTCATCATTAAGCGAAACGCAAACTGCCCCGGGAAACCCCTGATATCCTTCAAAGGCAATTTTTACCCCTTCTTTAGCGGTCAATTTTCTGGCAAGCTGGTCAATCTCCTTTGCGCTTCTCCCCGGCGCCACGGCTTGGTGCAGGTTTTCCATAATGGAAGCCAAAATCCTCCCTCCCTCGCGCAATGCCTTTAGCTCTTTGGAAGAGGTAACTACCATAGGATTGCGGCTTTAACATCTCTATAAACATTTTCAATACTCTGCTCCCCGTTAAGTGCGCTAACCTTGCCTGCTTTTTTATAGTATTCAATTACGGGCACGGTTTCTGATTCAAAAAGGTCTAATCGACTATTGATACCTTCGGGTGTATCATCCGCCCGTGTAATGAGCTTACCTCCACAGGCATCACAAGATTTCAAATCCTTAAATGTGCCCACCCAAGGGATGATTTTGCCGCATTTTTCGCATATGCGCCGCTTGGTTAAGCGATCAAATGCTGTTTCGCGCGAAATCTCTATTAAAATGACTTGAATCTCCTTTTCCCATTCATACCATGTTAAGGCCTGGTCAAGGAGCTTTGCCTCAAGCATTTTTCGGGGAGAGCCGTCTAAAACAATACCAGCGAGCGTTCCTCCCCTATTCTTTAGAAATTCCAGCTTATCCATCCATAAACGAAAAATAAGAGGGGTAGGCACGTAGTCACCCCTCTTCATAACCTCTTTGGTTTTCTTTGCAGAAAAGGTTGTCCCCTCAAAAAAGCCCCGGAGTAAATCGCCCGATCCAATGTATTCAAGTCCGAATTCATTCGCTAAGAGTTTTGCCTGGGTTCCCTTGCCAGAACCCTGACGACCCAGGAGGATAATGATCTTCATGAAACATGAAACATGAAACATGAAACCTAAAGTGCTTCACGCTTCAAGATTTAAGCTTCACGATCAGTACTCTGTCATGGCTAACTGCGCTTCTATCTGACGAATAGTATCCAATATTACCGCAACGACAATAAGAATTGCCGTGCCGCCGATGGTAAGAACCGTTATGCCCGTAATTGCCTGCGCGATGAGGGGTACCACTGCGACAAGGCCCAAGAAGAGAGATCCCGCAAGAGTAATACGATTTACCGTGTGGGAGAGAAAGTCTGCCGTTTCGCTGCCGGGTCGCACGCCAGGGACAAATGCTCCTTGTTTTTGAAGATTTTCTGAAATTACTTTGGGCTCAAACGTTATTTGAGTATAAAAATAGGTAAATGCGACAACAAGGAGAAAATAAAATGTACCAAAAAAGAGCTGGTTTTGCAAAAAACGGTTCACTCCAAGAGAAAGACTTGCAAGCCAGGGAGTCTGGGATGTGGAAAGAAAGTTAAAAATGGTCTGGGGAAAAATCAATACCGATAAGGCAAAAATTAAGGGAATCATGCCAGCCTGATTTACCTTAATGGGAAGGTACGTACTTACCCCCCCGTATACCCGATGCCCCCTGATGCGCTTGGCGTATGATACCGGAATGTTACGCTGGGATTCGGTAATAAAGGTAACCCCTGCCACGACAATTAATCCCACGAGCATGAGCAAGAGGTAATCATCGAGCTGGGAAGGATCGGTTTTAATAAGCTCGTACGAACGGATCACGGCTGAAGGCAGGCCGGAAACGATACCGGCAAAAATCAAAAGAGATACGCCATTGCCAATGCCTTTTTTTGATATGAGCTCTCCTAACCACATTAAAAACACAGCCCCTCCTGTGACAATAATAATACTTGAAATGAGATTAAAACGATTTAATTCAATAGCCCCTCCGCGCGACAAAAGCTCCAAAAAACCGTACCCTTGCAATACTGCCAGGGGGACCGTGGCAATGCGCGCATAGAAGTTAAATTTCTCCCTTCCATGCTCTCCCCCCTCATAGTAAAGTTCCTTTAGCTTGGGAAAGATCATGGTTAAAAGCTGCATGATGATGATAGCGGTAATGTAAGGCCCTAAACCCAACATGACAATGGAGAGCTGTTCAAGCGATCCGCCGGTAAAAATATTTAAAATACCCAGAAACTGACCTCCCGCTCCGGAAAAAAAACTTCGCAGTCTGTCCGGATCAATTGCAGAAACCGGTATGCTTGCGGACAAACGAAAAACAGCCATAATGCCAATAACGATTAACACTTTTTTGCGCAGTTCTGGAATTTTGAAAATGCCTGAAATTTTCTCAAACATACCTCTTACTTCCCTTTAAGTTTAGGAATTTTCCCAATGAAGTCCCGAATCGCAGGGCGAATATTTTTGCCGGCACGGGATTTCTGTCCTTTTATGCCCTTGCCCGAATAGGTACCGCGTTTTCCTCCGCGGCCCACGCGCTTTGACTTTTGAGGCTTATGAAGTGGCTTTATCTGATGAAGCTGCATATGATGGACGTGTTTTTACGTTAAGTAATTCTTTAATTTTTTCAAACGCCAAAAATATTGCCCGGGCATTATTGATTTTGCTCTTTGAGGCACTCAAGACTTTTGCATTAATATTTTCAACGCCTGCTAGTTCACAAATGCCGCGAATAACTCCGCCGGCAATAATACCGCGACCTTTTGAGATAGGCTTTAAAATAATCTTTGCCATCTTAAACTTCGCCTGAATTTCAAAAGGAATCGTGCCATTTCTCAAGGGAAGCTCTGTCATATGCTTCACCGCTTGCCTGCCGGCTTTGGCAATGGCATCAGAAATATCGTTTGCTTTTCCAATACCCATGCCAACTTTCCCCTTTCTATTGCCAGCAATGACTAATATGCGAAATCCAAAACGTCTTCCCCCTGCGGTAACCCGCGCCACCCTTGAAATTTCGGCAACACGCTGTTCAATCTCTTCCCTTTTTTCTCTATATTCCTGCATAAATAACTTCTTTTGATTAAAAATCTAATCCGCCTTCTCTTGCCCCTTTTGCCAAAGCCGCAACATGGCCATGGTAAGCATAGGAACCCTTATCAAAGGCGATGCTTGTAATTTTTGCCTTCTTTGCCGCTTGCGCAAGCTTTTTGCCAACCTCCCCTGCTTCCTTAAGCGTACCCGAAGAAAACGCGAGTGTCCGCGAAGAGGCATCATCAATAAGTTGGGCATAAATATATTTATGGGAGCGAAACACACAAAGTCGGGGACGTGAAGATACATCCTTTATTTTTTGCCGAATCCGCCGTGCGCGGCGAAAACGTTTTTCTTGAAGTATTTTTGTTTTTCTGCTAGCCAATGCCATAGTAGGTATTACGCCCCCGTGCCAACTCCTGCTTTTTTGCCCGGTTTAAGTTTTACCACCTCATTTTCATAACGGATACCCTTACCCTTATAAGAGTCAGGGGGGCGCAACGCGCGAATCGAAGCGGCAAGCTGACCAACCGCCTCTTTGCTCACACCTTTTATAGTAATTTTATTCTCTTTTACCTCACACGACAACCCTTCGGGGACATTCACCTTTACTGGATGAGAAAAACCAATTTGAAAAGTGAGGAGAGAATCCTGCAGGGAAACTTTGTATCCTACTCCGTGTAGTTCCAACACTTTCTGAAACCCGCTGGTAACGCCTTTCACCATGTTTGCAATGTGGGCTCTCCACGTTCCCCAGAGAGCAAAATTATTTGATTCAACATTCACCACTTCTCCTTTCTTTGCCACATGAATATCCTTGGGCAATACCCTTTGTATTTTCCCCTTAGGTCCTGCTACTGCAATATGATCTTCGGTAATTTCCATCGTTACCTCTTTGGGAATGGCAATTGGTTGTCTGCCTATTTTAGACATCCTTTTAGATTAAAACACTTCGCACAATAATTCCCCGCCCAGTTTTTCTCTTCGCGCCTCTGTTGCGGTCATAATGCCTTTTGACGTAGAGAGGAGAAAATCGCCGTATCCCTGGCGCACCTTGCGCAATTCAGAAGTTCTTCTATAAAGACGCCTCCCGGGCTTGCTGAAAAACCTTACCTCATGGAGGTGAGGAACCCCTTTGGTATAGAGAAGTTCAATACTTAATATATCCACCGGTTCTTTCTCTACCTTATGGATATGGCCAATATAGTTATTCTTCATTAAAACATTCACTACGGAATAGGTAAGGTTAGTGTGCGGGATGCTCACCTCTTTATGTCCTGCCATATAGGCATTCCTAATTTTTATCAAATCATTTTGTAGCATAGAAATGGGTATTTTACCAGCTTGATTTTGTTACTCCGGGAATATCCCCCTTGCTTGCCATTTCGCGAAAGCAAATACGGCATAAGCTAAAGGCGCGTATGTATGATCGTTTTCTTCCACACCTAAAGCATCGATTAATACCTCGGGTAGAAAATTTCGGTTTTCGCTTTGTTCTGGCTATCCAGGATTTCTTTGCCATAATTTCAATTTACGTCTTCAAAGGAAAGAGGAAACCCCACTGTCTTTAACAACTCAATCCCTTCTTCCTTAGTATGGGCGGTGGTGCTCACGCTTACCTCAAACCCAAAAAGTTTTTTTACCTCCTGCGCGCGCTTGCCTGTTCCAATTTCCGGAAACGACGTTTGTTCCTTTATACCTATTGTAAGGTTCCCCTTACTGTCAACTGATTTGGAAGGTATGCCGGAAAAATCACGTGTGCGCGGAAGGGCAAGATTAATGAGACGGTTAAGAAAATCTACCATTTGTCTCCCCCGAAGCGTCACCTTAAGTCCGATAGTCTGTCCCTTGCGCGTACCAAACCCCGCGACTGATTGTTTTGCCGTGGTTTCAAGGGGCTTTTGTCCCGTGATTATCGCTAAGTCCTGCTTAATTAGTGCAACGGACTCCTTTGCATTGCCTTCTTGTTTCAGCAAGGATCCAAGCCCCACATTAACGGTAACGTGCGAAATACGAGGAACAGCGAGTTTGTTTTTGTATCCTTTCTCACCGGTAAAGTAGGGAATAACTTTTTTTTCGTAATTTTCCTTAATATCAATCATAAAGTTCTTTGACACTTTTTACAAATACGCTCTTTTTTATCTCCTTCTAAATTCCATCCAACACGGGCTACCTTTGAACATTTAGGGCATACAAGTTGGACTTTCCCCGCGAAAACGGCTCTCGGGAGACGAATCGTCTGCCCTTTCTGGTTCTGCCTTTTTGACCGAACATGTTTTGTAAAGAGGTTAAGGCCCTCTATAACAACCTTTCCTTCGCGCGGCAAAATGGAAAGGATTTTACCTTGCTTACCTTTATCCTTTCCGGAACGCATTTTCACATTATCACCTTTTTTAAGTTTCATGTTAGAATTTCCTTAACGAGCGGAGCGAGGTTAGAAATTCTTACACCCCGTTACAATCCTGCGATGTACGTGGTATATCAAAGAATAGAGACGTAAGTCGGCTTCGCCTTTAGAACAGTGATGCATCAGTACACGCGACGGGATTGTAACGGGGTAAAGCTGTTACTAAACTCGCCCTTCACCTTCGGCTCGTGCTCGTTAAGTAACTACTTTATACCACATGCTTCGCAAGAGAAACAATACCCCCAAATCCCTTCTGGCGCAACTCCCGCGGAATGGGACCAAAAATACGATTTCCCTTCGGGTTGAGCCCGTCAAGAATAACGGCATCATTGGTATCAAACCGCACATATGATCCATCGGCACGCAAAAAAGCGCTCCTTTGTCGTACGATGACAGCTTTTATCACCTGTTTTTTCTTGACCTCTTTTCCCGGCTCTGCCACTTTCACGGAAGCGACTACGACGTCCCCAATGCGCGCATATCTTCTCCTCGTGCCTCCAAGTACCTGAATAACCCGGATGGATTTTGCTCCGGTGTTATCTGCTATACTTAAATTTGTTCCTTTCTGAATCATATCTTTAGGAATTATGAAGTCTTAGCAATAATGACCCATCGCTTCTCTTTTGAGAGCGGCCGGGATTCTTGAATGATAACCTTCTGGCCCTCTTTATATCTATCTCCGGCATTGTGGGCTTTGTATTTGCTTGTTACCCAGTAGCGCTTCCGGTATTTAGGATGCTCCACAAGCCGCCTCATGCTCACCACCGCTGTTTCCTTCATCTTGGCTGATGTAATAACGCCGGTCATGGTTTTTTTACCGGAAGCATTTTTATTATTTTTTTCTTTTTCCTTCTTCATGGAGAATGGTTAGTGCTCTTGCAATGTCCTTTTTTAATTTTCCCAGCTCGCTTGCATCCTTTATCTCTTTTCTCACTACTTTAAAACGAAGCTGGCGCAACTCGTCCCGCCGTTCCTGAAGTAGCTTTTGAAGTTCTCCTTCGCTTTTTACGCGAAATTCCTTTGCTTTCATAGTGATCGGGTAATAAATTTCGTTTTAATGCCTAACTTATGGGACGCGAGACGAAATGTCTCCTTTGCCTGAATGGTATCTATCCCATCAAGCTCAAAGAGTATTTTGCCCGAACGCACGGGTACTTCATATCCAGTAACGTCTCCCTTTCCTCCCCCCATAGGAACCTCTGTTCCCTTAAACGTAATGGGGCGGTCAGGGAATACGCGAATCCATAACTTTCCTCCTTTTTTCGTTGCGCGCGAGAGGACTTGTCGTACCGCTTCAATTTGGCGCGCGCTCATGATGCCGTCTTCCATCGCCTTTAATCCATACTGGCCAATGCTTAAATCAGTACCTCGGCTCTTTTTCCCCCCGCCAACACCTTTATGCTGTTTACGAAATTTTGTCTTCCGTGGTTCTAACATAAGTTATATTATACCTCTTCCTCCTCGGTCGCTTTTTTAAAAACTTGTCCTTTATAAATCCATACCTTTACTCCCACCGCTCCCCATTTCGTTATTGCTTCTGAAAATCCATAATCTATGTCGGAACGCAAAGTCTGAAGAGGAACGGAGCCCTCAAAGACCCATTCCACGCGAGCAATGTCTGCTCCTCCAAGTCTCCCTTTTATCTTAATCTTTGCTCCTTTTGCTATTTTATTTCGCATAATGCGCCCCAAGGCCTGCTTTAAAACCCGTTTATAGGGCATGCGTTTCTCCAATTGATTTGCAACTTCGTCTGCCACTATGCTGGCATGGGTTTCCGGATCGCTGACCTCCTGAATCTCCAAGGTAACTTTTATGGGTTTTGCGCTTCCTTCATTGACAAACGACTTAACTTTCGCCTCAATCTCGCGAATCTGGCTTCCCTGCTTGCCCACCACAAGCCCCGGACGCGGGGTAAAAATAACAATCTTCAGGATATCAAGCGAGCGCTCAATGACGACTTTTTCAATAACACCCTTGAGAAAAAGAGAAACGATAATATCGCGGATAGTTTCGTCTGCCTTTAAGTACGGCCCAAACTTACCTTTTGGCGCAAACCAATGAGAGTTCCAATCTTTATTAATATTTAAACGGTAAAGCCGCGGATCAATTTTCCTTCCCATGGTTTTTTTCTTTTAATACCAGCGTAACGTGCGACATGCGCTTTCGCTTAATATCTGCCCTGCCGCGCGAGCGAGGAAACGTGCGCTTTAGCATAGGCGCTCCATCCACTCGCAATTCTGAAATGTAAAGTTTTGCTTCATCCAAATTAAAGTTGTGTTTTGCGTTCGCCGCACAGGATAAAAGGAGCTTTCGCAAAGGAGTGCTCGCACGCTTTGGCATGCGGCTTAACTGGGTGCGCGCCTCTTGTACTTCCATGCCCCTTATAAGATTTGCCACCAGCCGTACTTTTCGGGGGGTCATGCGAAGGTAATATAGTTTTGCGACAACGTCAGTCATAGGGAAATATTATTTTGCTTTTTCCTCTACCGCACGCTGGAGTTTTCCTCCGTGCTTCGTAAACTTCCGGGTAAGGGAAAACTCTCCCAGCCGATGGCCAACCATTTCTTCGCTCACGCGCACCGTCAAAAAATCCTTTCCATTATGGACAGCAAAGGTAAATCCGATCATTTCGGGAATAATCGTCGCTGACCGATACCATGTTTTAACAGGTCCCGTTGCCTTGGGATCCTTATCTTTTATCTTCTTTAAAAGCTTCTCTGGCGTATAGGGACCTTTCTTTAAGCTTCTGCTCATAATGGATAGGGTTATTTACTCCTGCGCTGAATAATAAGCTTATTTGAACGATTGTGTTTTTTCCGCGTCCTCACTCCTCGTGCGACCTTTCCCCAAGGGGTTTTTGGCTGGCGTCCTTCGCCTGTTCTCCCCTCACCGCCCCCATGAGGATGGGCATAGGGGGACATAGCAACGCCGCGCACCGTGGGACGAATACCGCGCTTTCTCATTCTTCCAGCCTTTTTCCATGTAATCGTTCCGTGTTCCGGGTTTGAAACCTGCCCAATACTTGCAAGACAATCTTTTAGGAAAAGACGAATTTCTGAAGAAGGAAGCTTCACCTGAACCCACTTTCCTTGAGCCGCCAACACCTGTGCCGATGTCCCCGCGCTTCTTACAATACCTCCCTCCTTATGAGGCTGCATTTGAATATTATGCACAAGCGTTCCCGAAGGAATATGTTGAAGCGGCATACGCATCCCCGGCTTTAGCGCCAAGCGTTTGCGATCAGTCATAACACTATCGCCTACCTTTAAATCCTGTGGGATAATAATATAACGCCTCTGGCCATCCTTATACAAAATGAGCGCAATGCGGGCAGAGCGATAGGGGTCATATTCAATTGCTTCAATGATACCGGAAACCCCAAGCTTATCTTCTCCTTTAAAATCAACGAGGCGGTAGAGCCTGTGCTTTCTTCCTCCCTTGTGGCGCACGGAAATCTTCCCCTTTGAACGTCCTGCGCGATAAGGGAGAGAAAGGGTCAAGCTCTTTTCCGGCTTGTCCTTCGTTATCATGGAAAAATCTTGTTTTGTTCTAATTTGTCTCATAGTGAAGATTATACCTCAATGGTGCTTCCTTCTTTTAGGGTCACGATGGCTTTCTTAAAACCCGCCTTCCTGCCTTCAATTTTTCCTACACGCCGCTTTTTGCTCTTAACGGTAACGATGTTTACTCCCGTTACCTTGACGTTATATACCCTCTCCACTTCCTTTTTTATTTCACTTTTATTCCCCCGCGAGTCCACCCTAAAAACATACTTCCTTTGGGAGGCAAGATTATTCGTCTTTTCAGTAATGAGCGGATGGGTAAGCATAGTGGTTATTTAGCCTTACTTCTTTCCTTTAACTTAGCGAAGGC
Source organism: uncultured Candidatus Saccharibacteria bacterium (assembly GCA_964436845.1). Classification (GTDB taxonomy): domain Bacteria; phylum Patescibacteriota; class Minisyncoccia; order 2-01-FULL-47-10; family JBBTYX01; genus CAYTEF01. The sequence goes on along the minus strand of CAYTEF010000006.1, from coordinate 3,532 downwards.
TTCCTTTGTCGCAACAAGGTATTTATAACTAAGAACGTCAAGAATATCAACATTTGCCGGATCAAGCACCCTTACGCGGGGAATATTCCTTCCCGCTCTTTTTACCATCTCTATGTTCTCTTGTACTACCACAAGAGAGGAATCATTCCCTACAAATTTTTTGAGCCAGGCCGCAAAAAACTTTGTCTTTGCTTCGGGTAAGTCAATCTTCGGCGTTACAATCACCTCACCCTGGGCTTCCTTTTTTTGAAGTACGAGATTAAACGCTTTTCTTGCAATTTTCTTTGGGACGCGGGTTTGATAGTTTCGTTCCGGTCGGGGGCCAAACGTAATGCCTCCGCCTTCCCAGAGAGGCGACCTGACGGATCCTGCCCGCGCGCGACCCGTCCCCTTTTGTTGCCAAGGCTTTTTACCGCTTCCCCGAACCTCGCTTCTATCTTTCGTGGAAGCGCTCGGACGCTTTTTATTCAACATTTTTGCGCGAACCACCTGATAAATGAGGTCGGCATTGGCTTTTTCTTTCATAACTCAATGTGAATCGTTATCGCTGATCCTGCGGCACCCGGTAAAGCACCCTTCAATGCAATGAGCTTATTTTCTTTATCAACACGCACCACTGCCAAATGTTTAATCGTTACACGTTCAGTCCCCATGTGTCCGGGCATGCGCTTACCGCGAAAAACGTGCTCCGGAAAGCTTGATCCAATGGAACCTACACGGCGTAAGTCATCTTTATGCCCGTGGCTTCGCGGGGCGCCCCCCATGCCGTGACGCTTCACCACGCCCTGAAATCCTTTTCCTTTTGAACGCCCAACCACCGTCACTTTCTGCCCTTCTACCACTTCCGCCTCTTTCTCATTTTCTATGTAAATCAAAGTCACCGGCAGGAGTTTGCCTGCTTCATTATAGACTTGCGTCATGCCTACTTTTTTTCCCATAATTGAAGTCATAGAAAGTATAAAGAAAAACCCCGCTAAGCGGGATTTTTCAAGAAGAAAAGGTGGAGTATATAAATTAGGTGACACTCTTAATTTCTATATCTACTCCCGCTGGTAAGCTTAAATTCATTAACGCATCAATCAGCTTGGGTGAGGGTTCATAAATATCAATTAAACGTTTATGGACCCGAACCTCATAATGTTCCTGGGAATCCTCATCAATGAAGGCGGAACGGTTAATACTGAATTTCTTGATTTCCGTGGGCAAGGGCAGAGGTCCTGAAACATTTGACCCATAGCGATAGGCAGCGTCAGCAATTTTCTTTGCCGCCTGGTCAATAACCTTGTGATCGTATGCGCGGATTTTAATTCGGAGAAATGTTTTGGCCTTTTCAGCCATAGGAAAATATAATGAACAACATTATGAAACTCCCTCCTTTTTTGGGAAAGGAGGGGTTTTTGCGAAGAATTTATTTTGCAATTTTTGTTACCACTCCAGCCCCAACCGTGTGACCGCCTTCTCTGATAGCAAATCTCTGTTTCTCTTCCAATGCTACTTCTGCAATCAATTTGATCTTGAGAGTTACGGTATCTCCAGGCATAACCATTTCTGTTCCTTGCGGGAGGGTAACGTCACCGGTAACATCAGCCGTGCGAATGTAGAATTGGGGCTTATAACCGGAGAAAAATGGGGTGTGCCTTCCGCCTTCTTCCTTGGACAAGATATATACTTCTGCCTCAAATTCAGTATGCGGGGTAACGCTTTTTGGCTTTGCCAATACCTGCCCGCGTTCTACGTCTTCCTTTTTTAGTCCGCGAAGGAGTAATCCTGCGTTGTCCCCTGCCCTTCCCTCATCTAACGATTTATTAAACATTTCAATGCCCGTTACCACGCTCTTTGCGGTTGGACGAAGTCCTATTACTTCAATTTCTTCGTTTACCTTAATAATGCCGCGTTCAATTCTTCCCGTCACCACGGTCCCTCGTCCCTCAATACTGAATACGTCTTCAATAGGCATTAAAAAGGGCTTATCTATTTCTCTTACCGGTTCAGGAATATTTGCGTCAAGAATGCTGACAAGCTCTAAAATGGGTTTTGTCGCTTCATCGTCAAGCGACTTTGCCTGCAATGCCTTAAGGGCAGAACCCTTAATAACCGGTACTTTGTCGCCGTCAAAATCGTATTTCTTTAAAAGATCGCGCACCTCTTCCTCCACAATGCCTACCAGCTCCTGATCGTCCACCTGATCCACTTTATTCAAAAATACCACAATAGAGGGAACGCCGACCTGACGGGCTAAAAGAATATGTTCTCTCGTTTGCGGCATGGGTCCGTCAGCAGCAGAAACCACTAGAATCGCGCCGTCCATTTGCGCGGCACCGGTAATCATGTTCTTTATATAGTCCGCGTGTCCGGGAGCATCAATATGCGCGTAGTGGCGCTTGTCGGTCTCATATTCCACGTGGGCAAGGTTAATGGTTACCCCGCGCTCTCGCTCTTCGGGTGCTTTGTCAATATCCTTTACATCGCGCTCCTTAATCTTTGAATCTTTTAAATGCAGCACGTGCAAAAGAGCCGCGGTCAATGTGGTCTTCCCGTGGTCTACGTGTCCAATGGTGCCGACGTTTACGTGCGGCTTCGTGCGCTGAAATTTTTCTACTGCCATGATACCTAAAATTAAGCATTAATCCCTTAGCAATATATGTTGGCTAAGAGAAACGCTTTTATAGTTCGTTATAACTTATTAAACAAAAATTAAACTACCATCACTAGATTCATTCCATTATACCCATTCTTTTCTCTAAGTCAATAGGGATGGGGTTTGTCCTCGCTTTTCGTAAATGAACTTTAGCGCAATCCCCAAAAAAAATCAAGCTTAACGAGTTAACGTTAGTTTGGCAATTTGCTATAACAGTACTACCTGCAGTCCATTGACACGCTTAAAATCCCTCTGATTCCTCGTGACCACCGGTGTGTGCGTAAAAAGAGCCGTAGCCGCAATGGCGGCATCCGGAAACTTTACCTTTGTTGTTTGACGAATGCGCGCAGCTATTCTTGCTATCATTCTATCAAAAGAAATTGAAGTAAAATTTTCTTCAAGAAATAGGGCGGTAGTATGCTCCTCCTCTTTTGTCCATTGAGAGAAGGATAGTACCTCGGTTTCAGCAACGGTAGAGAGAAAAAGTATTCTCCCCTCCTCCTGCCATACTGAAAGAGCACTCACCACCTCTTCGTCTCCCCCAAGATAAGCAATGATTATGTTAGCGTCTATGGTCATAGCCTTAGGAAGGGAGGTGATTCCATTCAGTATGAACTTTTCTTAAATGATTTCCTAAAGCCTTTCGCTTGTACCGCAAAAGTCCTGCCGCTTTAATCCAGCTCTCTTTAAGAGGATAGCGAAGACTGGTGAGTTGTTGGGGTTTTATAATTTTTGCCTGACGGTTTTGTTTCATATGCATTAAGTATACTCCTTGCATAAATGAAAGAAAAGACTTGACAAAATAGAATAATTATGCTATAGATAGAGCACAATTAATCTCCTAAATTCACCCCCGAAGTGCAACGCGGGTGTTTTTTATTGGATGAAGTAATT
>CAYTEF010000005.1:0-30814 GCA_964436845.1 uncultured Candidatus Saccharibacteria bacterium | reverse complement strand
TATCATAATTGCTTGAAACGGTAACGCCGTCAGGTGAAGTCAAAAGACCATTGAGCGTCAGCGTCCGCGCTTCCTCGGGAGTAATTTCTCTGCTTTCGTTCTTTTTTGTGTCATGCAAGAAAATACGGGCGGTATATTTTTCGTTAATGTCCGGTATCCCATCGCCATCTGAATCTTGAGTCGGGTCCACGGCGTTGACAACCAATTTATTATTTACAACTGAATAGTATTTTTGAAGATAGTTGTCGCAACGATATGAATAATAATTCACGCCATCAGTGCATGATGAATATACGAAATTGTACTTGGTGGATAGAAAAAGCGAGGGAAGATAGGTACTTAAAGCAACGATTGATATTAGCGCTATCGGCAGTATAAAGGCAAGCAGTATGGCAAAATTTTTCTTAATAAATTCCTTCATATTATTAATTATACCATATTAGGTGAATAAGTATACATGGTGAGTGCCAATTAGTTTTTGAGCCCAAATTGGATGTGAAGGGAACCAAGCCGTTTAAAATTTCCTCGCTTAGATCAAAAATAAAACTGCGACGGCAATTACCTGTTATGATTTATGATCGACCTTGTTGTTATTTACGAACCCAACAGCTCGTGAGAGACGCATATATTGCGCTTCCAACTCTTCATATTTTTCAGGTGAAATATTCGTTTCCCTTCCTAATGTGTTCAACTTCTCAAGAATAGGAATGAGAGCGTTTTTTGCCGGTTCTCGGATGGGATGCTTTGGAGCTTCTTTGGGAGTGAGATTAACGATCAGGAGCAGTGCTTCCAGAGGATATGTCAATTCAAACGACGTAATCATCCCTTCAAATTCCGCAATTTCGGGGGCGCATTCCCGTAAGTCTTCCCGGACTATTACTGCTTCGGGATGATCCTCCATATATTTTTCATAGAGTTCCTCCTCTTCTTGCGATGTCTTTTCTCCAGCCTTTGGTTTCTTTTCTATTTCACTCATAAAATTATTAACTATTGTGGTGCCGACGGTGGGAGTCGAACCCACAACCCTTACGGGACACGATTTTGAGTCGTGCGCGTATGCCAATTCCGCCACGTCGGCATCTATGAATACTTATCCGCCACCGTGGAAGCAGCGTATGCTTCAGGCTTAATGCGCGCTTCAAATCCGTTTGCCTTCACAAGCCCCACGAGCTCTTTAATCATCTCGCGCGTCGGTCCTCTTTCCCCTACGTCAATATGCACTTCAACGTCGGGGTGAAACTCCATAAAGGCCTCAGCCAAACGCTTTTGAAGCAGGGCTAAAAGTTCTATCGCAAGCGCGATGGAATAATTTGCTTCGGTAAACATGCGCGCCTTTAAGCTTAGAGGGGAGGAGTAGTCTTTATGAATCCTTTGCCAAAAGTACCGACCTCCTCTTCCTATCCGGTGAATAACAATCGCGTTAACAAAGTCCACCCCCCGCGCGACTTGCGAGTCCGTGCCGATAATTAAGCGATAGCGAAATCGTGTATCTTCGCTCATGTAGGCAATAACGTCTGCCATGACTTCTTCTACCGTGAGTTTTCCTTTCGTAGGAGAGATGAACATAAGAAATATTATACTATATTTTCCATAAAATTCAAGTCCTCAATCTCTGACAGCTTCATCCTTCTTTGTTCCATGGTGTCTCTATCTCGCAGCGTAGCTGTCGCATCTTCTACACTCTGAAAGTCAATAGTGATACACCAAGGGGTGCCAACTTCGTCCTGGGCGTAATAGCGCTTGCCAATATTGCCCCGGTCGTCAAAAAGGGCAACCGTTTCTTTGGAAAGCGTCTCATAGGTCTTTTTTGCGAGCTTCACTAATTCCGGTTTATTGGAAAGGAGAGGAAACACCGCGACTTTATATGGCGCAAGTTTAGGTTTAAATCTTAATACAATCCGCTCGCCTTCTTCGTGATAAGCGTCTAATAAAATAGCGAGTATTGTTCTGTCCACTCCCCATGTGGGCTCTACCACATGAGGTAAAAATTCCTCGCCCGAAAAGGGATCGCGATAATGCAAGTTTTGTCCTGATGCCTTTTCGTGATTTTTAAGGTCAAAATCTCCTCTGTACGCCAAGCCGTAAAGTTCCTTTTGCCCAAAGGGAAATTCGTATTCAATATCTATTGTTCGCTTTGAATAGTGCGCGCGCTCGCCTTCGGGAATGTCCACCTCGTGAATTTTTTTAACGTCAATGCCCACGTCCGCTATCCATTTCCCCATTTCTTTTCTCCAGTGTTCAAAAGAATCCTCCCACTCGCTTTCGCGCACAAAGTATTCAATTTCCATTTGCTCAAACTCGCGCGTGCGAAAAATAAAATTCCCCGGGGTAATCTCATTGCGAAACGCCTTGCCCACCTGCGCGATGCCAAAGGGAATTTTTTTTCGCGTGGTGTCCAATATGTTTTTGAAATTTACGAAACTTGCCTGCGCGGTTTCGGGACGGAAGTAGACTGTAGAAGCTTCATTTTCAATCGGACCTAAATTTGTTTTGAACATAAGATTAAATAGCTTAGGTAAGGTAAAATTCCCCTTTTGTTTGCAGTTTGTATTTGGGCAAATCAAGTTATCTATATCATCGCTACCAGCACGGACATCAAATCCCGGAATATCATCGTCTCTAAAAATAAAGTTACAGTTCTTACATTGCATCAGAGAATCATAAAACTCCCTTAAGTGCCCTGACGCCTCCCATACCTTTGTATTCATAATGAGTGCCGCGTCAATGCCCACCATGTCGCTTCGCTCGTGGACAAAACGCTTCCACCAGAGATTTTTTATATTGTTTTTTAATTCCACGCCCGCGGGGCCGTAATCCCATGAATTTGCCAAGCCGCCGTAAATTTCCGATCCAGGGAAAATAAACCCCCGACGCTTGCAAAGACTAACCACTTTCTCTAATGTATTATCCATAAAAAAATCTCACTCTACCTACTACTCACTACTCACTACGACTTTCGCCTGCCCCTCGCGCAGTGTCCCACTAAGATCGGTCTTTAACGGAGGCGCCAAAAAATTAATAATTTCATTCGTAAATTCATCAACGCCCTTTACCTGCGAGGAGCCAGTAATGTCAATTATTTTCCCTATGTGTTGGTTTTCCGGACTCACTCCAATTTGGAAGGTTGCTTCATACACCGGCAGGACAAAACCCGTACCGGACGGAAGCCTGTTGATATTCCAGATCATGCGGCGACTTGCGCTGTCGTAAAAGAGCCCTTCTTCTGAAAAATTTGCTTTCTTTAAGCCGGTAAATGTCGCCCACGCGGGGAGGGTTGAAATAATCTCAAAATCTTTGACATCATTTGAGGTATTGGTTACGCGCCAGGTAACATTGTAGGTTGTCTGTTTATTAACACTCGGAGGAATCCCGCCGCTCGTCTGAAATGTGCCTGCCGTGCGGTACTCACCGGTAACCTGAACTTTTACCAAAGTAGAAATGGGAACAACAAACTCTTTTTTCTGAAGCGTCCCTTCGGGAGTCAAAAAACCCGGAGGGTGCTGGGATTTGATCTCGCCAAGAAGCCGCAGTGAAAAATTCTTGTCGGAAAACGAGTGTATGTTGAACGTGTTTTTTACATTGAACGAGAAATTCACGCTTGATGACTCACCCGGACGAAGCCTGACAAGGGAAGGGACGGTTGACCCATCCCACGTAATCATTTTCGCTCCCACGTCAAATTTTCCTTCGCTTTGCACGCTTGGAATATCAAGCATGTCACCCAGCATGGTAAGGGTAAGCACCATATCATTTATTTCTTCGGTAAGGTTATTTCTATACGTAAGGACCGCGTTAAGTGAATCCCCTGCCTTTGCGACAAGTGCGTCCTTATCGTTGATAAGGAGGGAAAGAGACAAGGGAGAAAGAACCAGTTTTGTCGTCACAATTTTTCGCGCGAGTGATAGATATTTATTTTCTCCTAAGGGAAATTCCAAAAACGCGTTAAATGTTTTCTGCTCGTCAAGCGATCCCGTAAGAATCCCTTTAACGGTAATCGTACGCTCCTGCCCTATTTTTAACGAAGGAATTTCCCAGATACTGGATTCAAAGTTTGCGGGAGGATCAGTGTTGGTAAGCGAGAATCCTTTGGGATATTCAATGCGCGCGCGAAGGCCCGCTAAATCTAAATCAGAATTATTACGAAAGGTAAAAACCCATGAAGCCTCCTCTCCTGATTGAAGGTTTCCGGGCCCCCTTGCTTCAAACACAAGGGGCAGTTCTCTGATTTTCGTCTTTGCAATTACTTCCTTTTCTAATTCTCGTGAAATGCCTGCGGTCGTAAACCGAAGGCGCGCGGTTGCGGTTTTGATCTCGTCTTCCTCTCCAAAAAGACGGGCATGAAATAATCTATTTAAATCCTGCCCTGCCTCAATGGTGCCCAGGGAAATACGAGATATGCTCCCTTGAAGATGGATATCTTCAAATGGCGTAGCGTTTTTTGGATATTCAAATGTAAGCTCTACATTCTGAAGTGCTATGCTGTTAGTATTCTCAATGGTAACCTTCCACTCAACAAGTTCTATAGCACTCACCTCTCCTGCCACATCAATGGTAAGTAATACCTTATCTTCGGAAAAACCCGAGGTCCCGAAAAAGAGGAGCAAAAGTCCTCCTATAATAACCACCGACGCCGTGATAAAAAGCCAGATGTTGCGCAACAGAAAAGAGCGCTTTTTCTGCACTTCCCATCCGACTTCGGGTTTCGCTGATAGCGGAGGACTAAGCGTTTCCTCTGGACGCTTTGCAATATCTGGGGTTTTGCGATAAATTTTTCGCTGAAGATCTTCTAAGCTGCTCATGAAGAAATTGAATTCATAATCATGCGCTCAAGGTGGAGAGAAAGGGAAGGCAAGCTTTTTGCTCGGATGGCTTTCATTTCAGGAACGATGCCAAGGTAGGACAATGTAAGAAGCTCAAACTGAATCCAGAGTCTTTCCAGATCACTCTCCTGGGTATGGGACTTTCGCATGAGAAGGAGAATGCGCGCTGTATCCCTCATAAACGCTCTTGCCTCAAGATAGGGAAAACTTACTTTTTCCAGCAACGAAGCCATACGAAGCGCAAATGATAGCGCAGGATAGGTTAAGGGGAGATAGGACGCAACAGGAGCTACCTCCTGAATGGGGGGACGGTGACTCCTTGTTGGCGCAAGCCATAAATGAACAAGGGAAAGGGGCTCTAAAAACGGCGTTAACTTTGCTCCGATATTCTTTGCCCCTCTTGCTAAAAATTCCTGTTTTCCCAATTCCGGATGCAGCACGTTCACTAAAAGTGAATTCTCCCCAACGTCCTTTACGCTAAGAATAAGACAGTGCTTAAGCATTAATACCTATTCTAATACGTTTGTCTCTAAAATTCAACTCTCGCATAGACGCAGCTTCCGACTTCCCGCTTCCGACTTCCAACCTTTCTGCCCCCGTTTTATGTATAAGCTCTCTTGAAAATTTTTGCACAATTTCTATTACACCGGGATCCGCTTCAACATACAAAATAACGCGTTGTGCGGGCAATAATCCCGCTTGTTTCCGCAATTCCTGCGCACACCTTATTAATTCCCGCACAAATCCTTCTTCCAAAAGTTCTTCTGTAAGGGTTGTATCAAGTTCAATTTCTTCAGAAATAGTTTCATCAACAATGATCTCTTTTACATTGACTTCTTCTTTTATCAATTCCACTAATCCATTTTTGATCTTTGATTTTTTATTTTTGATTTTGAGCGAAGCGATTGGCTGCCTCACTTTTATCCCTGCCTCTGCCCGCTTGGCGAGGGCTTTTGCAATTACCTCTCTCAAAAGCGCCATTTCTTCTATCACCTTTTGATTGATGAGGCGTTTTTGACTTTTCGGGAAGGAAGTCAGGTGAATACTTTTCTCTTTCCCACCCCCTAATTCGCGGTAAAGAAGTTCGGCGCTAAATGGCGTAAAAGGCGCGCAAAGCCCTGCCACAGTAAAGAGAACGTGATGTAGTACCCTTGAAACGCTTTTTCTTTCCTTCCCTTGAAACCGTGCGCGCGACCTGCGCAAATACCAATTTGAAAGATCATCCACGAACATCTCCAGCTCCCGCGCCGCACTAGGAACATCATAGCTATTAAGATTACCATTTACCGAATCAATGGTCTCCTGTAGTCGCGAGAGAATCCACTTATCAAGCAAGTTTGTAGTTTGTAGTTTGTAGTTTGTAGCCGACGTCTGTCCGTATAGTTTCCAAAAATTAAGCACGTTAAAGAGGGTGAGCAGGAAGCGCTGATGGTGGGAACGAATTTCTTTTGAATCAAATCGTTTGGGAAATCCCGGCGGATTAACGACGAAAAAATACCAGCGAATCGCATCCATGCCAAACTCCTCGGCCGCTTTGACCGGATCAACCACATTCCCCTTGCTCTTAGACATTTTCTGCCCTTTCTCGTCCAACACGTGTCCTAGGGAAATAACATTTTTATATGGTGTCCCTTTGTCAAGGAGTGTTGACACCGCCAAAAGGGTGTAAAACCAGCCTCTCGTCTGGTCAACGGCTTCACAGATGTAATCTGCTGGATACAGCAGCGCAGACACACGCAGACTTGACGCAGACCTACGCAGACTTTTTCCGCGTTCTTCTGCGTTGGAGTCTGCGTAGTTCTGCGCAAACGGCCAATGCGTTTGAGCGAACGGCATCGCCCCGGAGTCAAACCAGACATCTGCTACGTCTTGAATACGTTTCATTATTCCTTTACATTTCGCACACGAAAGTTCTATCCCATCAATATAAGGCCGGTGCAAATCAATTTCCCCTTCATTATTTAAAGGAAGCGACACAAAAGTCTTTCTCATTTCTCCGGTACGAAAATCGTCGGGAAATAAAGAAGCAATCTCTTTTTCCGAAAAACCTTTTAAGGTTCCTTCAAGGACCCAGAGCCCTCCCCCATGCGTGACGACAGCAATACGCTTTCCCTCACAGGTTGCGTCAATCTCTTTTATCCATTGAACGAGGCGCACGTTAAGATCGTGAAAATTCTCCATACCCTCTGATACGCCTTTGGTAAAGCGCTCTTGCGAGGTCTCCCAGAAGGCATGATACTCGCTATGTTTTTTCCCATTAAATGGTCCTACGTCAATTTCCCGTAGTCTCTCTTCAAGCGAAACGGGAGCTCCCGTGGCCATTGCAATAATCTTTGCCGTTTCTTTCGCGCGGAGTATGGGAGAAGAAATGATCATATCAATCTTCTCTTTTTTTAAGAGTCCGGCAAGAACTTGTGCCTGGCACTTTCCTTCTTCGGTTAAATGATATGCTTCCATTTCGGGGGACGAAGATACAACACCCTTCTCATTGTTTTGGGCCCCGCAGTGGCGGAGTAAATAAAACGTATTGCGCGGTTTTGCTTTTTTTAGAAGCTCTTCCAGCGAGCCAATGACTTGGGTATGATTGCATTCTTTACACTTCCATATAGGCAAGGGTGTTCCCCAATAGCGGCTGCGCGAAAAGCTCCAGTCTTTTGCCTCTTCCAGAAAATTGCCAAACCTTCCGTGCTTTAAATGTTCGGGTACCCAGTTAATGCCTTCGTTATTTTCCAAAAGCTTTTCTCTCACTTTGCTCACCCGTATAAACCAGCTCTTTGTCGCATAGTATAAAAGGGGATTGGCGCACCGCCAGCAAAAAGGGTAGTCGTGCAGATAGTCTTCCTCTGCGAAAAAGAGATTTTCCCTTTTAAGATAAGAAATAATTTTGTCTTCGGTTTCTTCTGCTTTTACCGAAAGTCCTCCCAACCCTTCGCCCAACGAGTCAATAAATTTCCCCTCTTCAGTTACGGTGTGGAATGTGGGAAGCCCTACCTTTTTTCCTAACCGATAGTCGTCTTCCCCGTACATAACCGAGGTATGTACAACGCCGGTTCCTTCGTCAGTATTCACAAAATCCGCGACATATACTTTATGAGACTTTTCATTTTTTAATTGCGGCACATCAAAAAGAGGGCGATATGATAATCCAACTAAATCTTTCCCCTTGAACCTGTCTATGACTTTTAGGTGATGATTCCAAATATGATATTCTCCATCTTGACCAATTACTCCAAGTGTCTTCTCGGCACAAATAACAAATTCTTCCTTAATAGTAGCGCTTCCTGATTCGGTAAATTCGGCTTCTCCTAAAACACGCGCTAAAACATAGTCAATATCTTTTCCCACCGCTAAAGCCACATTGCCCGGCAGAGTCCACGGCGTGGTCGTCCAAGATAATATGTAAGCTTTTGGATTTGGAGTTTGGGATTTTATTGGAAATTGGAAATTGGAAATTGGAAATTTAACGATTACAGATTTATCTGTAATCGTTTTGTATCCTTGTGCCAACTCATGCGACGACAAGGGCGTGCCGCACCGGTAACACCATGGCACCACCTTAAAATCTTCTTCCAATAATTTCTTTTTCCAAAATTCTTTTATAATAAACCACAAGCTCTCAATGTAATTTTTCTCATACGTGATATAGGGGTCGTCCATGTCAAGCCAAAACCCCATGCGCCTTGTTAATTCCTCCCATTCTTTTTTATATTTCCACACACTCTCCCGCGCTTTCGTCACAAATTTTTCAATGCCATATTTTTCTATTTCCTTCCTTGAATTAATGCCTAATGCCTTTTCCACCTCAAGCTCCACCGGAAGACCGTGCGTGTCCCAGCCGGCTTTGCGGGGAACATAAAAACCCTGCATGGTCTTAAACCGCAGGATAATATCTTTATAGGCGCGGGCGAGAACATGGTGAATGCCGGGCTTGCCGTTTGCCGTGGGCGGACCTTCATAAAAAACAAAGGTTTTCTTGCCTTTGTTTTTTGCCAAGCTTTTCTCAAAAATCCGCTCACTCTCCCAAAACGCCAGTATCTCCTTTTCCCTGTCAGCGAGATTGTGCATATCGCTTAATCTACCACGTTTTTTACTCTTTGAAAAGCCTTCTTATTGTCCTCTCCTGCTTTCCCTGCTATACTGCACTTATCTTGTTATGAAGGAGGAAAGGTTATGCCGCGATATGGAACGGTTGTTGCGTTTTGTACGAGCCTACAAGGAAATGTCCCTAAATACCCCCAAGAAATCGTAATCATTGGAGCTCATGGGATTGTAGGGGATTTCCATGCAGGGCCTACCCGTATCAGCCGCAGGACGGGAAAAGAAAAATTCAACGACCGCCAGATAAGTCTGGTGGCCAAAGAAGCATTAGAGGCAATTGGGCAGGAGCTCAATGTTGCCTTGAAGCCCGGTGATTTTGGAGAAAATATCACCACTCAAGGACTGGGGACGCTTGCGGATATTCAGCCCGGGGCGCATATTCAAATCGGCGAATCTACAATCCTGGAAGTTACCGAGCAAAACGATCCTTGTGTGAATCTCCAAAAATACCATACGCTTATGGTGAAAACATCCTACGGGCGTCGAGGCCTCCTTGCGATTGTAAAGCAATGGCACGGGGAACCTTTAGCCCCGGGGATTAGCATCACTGTTCTCTGATAAACAACGCGCTCTCATGCTTGAGAGCGCGAACCTTTTGTTCCATATTTAGTTAGATACCCAACTTCCAACCTTATTAACAAGTATTTTTAATTTTTGGATGTCGGACTTCCAAATTTGCTTGACTTCACATGCGCTCCGGCGCTTTAATGCCAAGAAGAGAGAGGCCACTTTGGATTACGCTACCAACGGCCTTGCTTAGCTGAAGCCGGAACGTTTCGCGTTCAGATCCTAACACGCGGCACTTGCTATAAAAATTATTATATCCTTGTGCTAATTCAAAGAGAAAATTGCAAAGGAGGTTAGGCGCGTACTGGTCAGCGCTTGCCTTTACCGCGTCGGGAAAATGAATCATCGCGCGAAGCAAAGCCGCTTCAGCTTCTTCTACCGTTTCTTCCGTTACTTGAGAGTCTGCCGTGCCGCCCTTTTTAAGCAAGCTTTGGATGCGGGCGTTGGTATATTGAAGATACGGCGCTGAATTGCCCTCAAGCTGGAAAAGTTTTTCCCATTCAAACAAAATATCGCTTGCAGGATTATGCGAAAGGTCAAAATATTTTACCGCCCCGATACCGACCGCTTTTGCCACTTCCTCTTTTTCTTTTTCGCTCAATCCCCGTGCCGTTTCTGACAAGTCAATAATTTCTCTTGCGCGTTTTATCGCTTCATTTAAAACATCTTCCAGTTTTATGGTTTGCCCCTTTCGCGTGGACATTTTCCCTTCTTTGAAGCGAATAAGGCCGTGCGCCACATGCTTGAATTCCACGCCTTTGTCCCAACCTAAAAGATGCTCTGCCGCAAATAACTGACGAAAGTGCAAAATCTGGTCCGAGCCAACTTCATAGACAATTCTTTCTGGGTGCCACTCATTTAATCTGAATTGAGTAGTAGCTAAATCGCGCAAAAAATACGTGGTTGTGCCATCGCTTTTAATAATAATGGCGGACGGCATATTTTCGCCTACTTCCACCACGCGGGCACCCTGGCTGTCCGTTATCAATCCTTTTTTCTCTAACTCTTTTATCACCGCGGGCATTTTGTCTTCGTAAAAACTTTCTCCATAGGCGTGGTCAATGTGAATGTCTAATAGATCATAAATTTTTTCAAATTCTTTCATTGAGGTTGCTACCACAATCTGCCAGATTGAGCGCGCCCGCGTATCGCCATCTTCCAATTTTTTGAACCAAGACTTTGCCTCTTCACGAAGAGCTGGGTTTTCAATCATTTCCTTATTAAACTCCACGTACAGTTGCTCTAAATCTTCAACCGTTAACTTTTTAGCATCCAAATCTTTGCGTACAATCTGCGCGATAATTATGCCAAATTGTGTACCCCAGTCACCCAAATGATTGTCCCCTATTACTTTATATCCAAGAAAGGCATAGAGGTTATAGAGCGCCTGCCCTATTACCGAGGAGCGCAGGTGCCCAACGCTAAAACGCTTGGCAACATTTGGTCCGGAATAATCAACAACGATAGTTTCCCCCTTCCCTTCCTCTGATGATCCGTATTGATTCTTTTCCCCAAGTATTCGGTGTAATTCTCTCCCCAATAATTCCGGCGAAAGGAAAAAATTAACAAACATTCCTTTCACTTCAATCTTTGAAACAAGTGCTGCTATTTCCTTATCTATTTCTAAGCACTTTTTTATTTCTCCTGCATCCTGCGCTTTATCCTTTTTTGCCGCCATGGCAAAATCAGCACCCGTAAATGATGGGGCTCTTTCCAGTCGCACGTTTTCAGGAGCAATGAGTAATGCGTTTGCTATTGCCTTTCGTAATGTTTCTTTGACCATAAATTAAATTATACACTACACTACTTCCGCTATATAGCAGGTCTCGCAATAGATGGTTTCTTTGCGCTCGGGAGAGTAGCTGGTTTGGAATTCAGTGGGGCATTTCGTTTCTTGGTGTGATGTATGATTTTTAAATTCACACATGCACTTACGGTGCCAAAGCTTGCGGGGATTGCGTAAAGCCAGTCTCTCTTTCCTACGGCAAGGGAAACACTTCAAAGGAAGCGGAAGATTCATTTTTTTATATAACTCAAGCTCCAACGGAACAATTGCATATGCCTTTGCGCATTCCTGATAGCCGGAAGTGCATGCGATAACTTCTTTTGTAATATCATTAGAAGCTTCGCTAATCGTCTGCGGCAATTCTTCAGGTTTTTTTGTTATTGTATACGACGTCTCCTCTCTTTCATACCATTGGAAATTTAGTTTTTTTGCTTCTTCCTTTGTAAGCGGAAAAAAATCCTGTGCCACTGATTCATTGTAAGCAAATGGGCTTATCGCCGCGGGAAAGAATTCTCCCCACTCCCCCGTTTTTTTCATGTGCGCGATTAAGCGATTTTTCATATGAACGTACTCTTCTTTTGAATATTGCTTATTGAGGATGCAATAATGCTTCTGGCGAAGACCCATGCAGCCAAAAAGATCCGAGGAACCAAAACACATATCACTGTAATACGAATCATGCGTATCCCAACAACTCCTCATGCCCATACTATAAGCAACCACACATCCCTGGGTTTCATAACAGTTTTGAGCAAACGCTTCGGTAACGTCTAAGGAATCTTTACTCCACCAGGTATCCTGACTGTATGAAATATTTTCCACATATTTACAGTTAAAACTTTCAAAGGTATTTTTTGCAAATTCAATGTAATCCCCCGAAAAATCAACATTTTTTGCGCCGTGATAAAATTTGCGCGGAATTTTCAGAGAAAAATCATACGCCTTCTTTCTCGTTTCTTCAATAAATTTCCTAGACCATACTATTCCCTTAATACGTTTTTGATATTCTTCTTTGGAAAGTTGTTCATTAAAAAAACAATATTGCTTGTTGCGCAAACCGGCACAGCCAAAACAATCCGAGCATCCATGAAGATCAATAGAAAAATAGCAAGAGCGCGAATCAAAGACGTCCTGACAGTAGCGACAATCATATACGCGCGCGCAATTTACACATTCATAACAAAGCTCTGCTTTATGTATGTTATAACAGTCAAGGGACATATAACAGCCCGACTGGTACCAGTTGCCATACATGCATTTTTCACATCCACCCGCGGAAGCAATCATATAGCAGTCTTTATTTTCCTGTGATTGGTTTGTGTATTCTGAATTTTCACTCTTGGAATTAACAATGGCAAGATGCGGCACCTTTAGGGAAAGCTCATAAAATTGTTCAAAAAAGGCCGAGAAAAATCATAGTCACGTCCATATTCCATAGCATCCCAACCATCAGCCCACCATGCCGCTTGTTTATACACGGGAAAAACTACGCCTGGTCGATAAATAGAGATTATGCTTTCGCCGGTCGCATCGCAAGTGCGACGATACAAATTAAGCTCATTCCTATGAATAAGTCTGCGCTGGTAGCGGCATTTGGGGCACAGTGTGGGTTGGGGAACATCTATTTTCTTATAAAATGCCTGGTCCTGCTCATCTATGAGAAATTCATTCTCGCAATTTTGGCAATTTTTTATTTCTTGCTTCATATCGCTTTCAAAAATACCTCTTTGGGAATCTGAACTCTGCCGAACTGACGCATGCGTTTTTTGCCTTCGCGCTGTTTGACAAGCAGCTTTTTCTTTCGTGTAAAATCTCCGCCATATAAGGGCTCGGTTACCGCTTTTTTAAGCGCAGGAATGTCCTCTCGCGCGATAACCTTTCCCTCCACCCGCGCTTGAATGCTAATAACAAACTGCGCGTGGGGGATAATATCTTTTAAGAGTTTTGCCAGGCGCCGTCCTTCTTCATAGGCCCTCTCCGGAGATACAATCTTAGAAAACGCGTCCATGAGGTCTCCGGCAACGAGCATGTCAAGCCGAACTTTCTTGCTTTTTCGCATTCCTATAGATTCATATTCAGCGGAAGCAAATCCTTTTGATACACTTTTTAGTTTATCATAGAAATCCTGCGTGACAATGTAGGCTAGGGGCATCTCGATAACAATTTTTACATTCTCTGCGTCCAGATAGAGCGTATTCTTAAATATCCCTTGAGCGTCTTCTAAAAGTTTCATGACCTGCCCCAAATAGAGAGAGGGCGAAAAAATTTCAACGCTCACCCAGGGTTCGGAAATAGTGTGATCTTTTTTATGCTCGGGATATTGCAGCGGTGAAGTAATGATTTTCCCGTCAACCTCGTAGGCAACAGAGGGGGTACCGATAATGATTTGGGTTTTCAATTCTTCGTCTAGTCTTCCCGCCACAATTTCCATGTGGAGTTTCCCTAAAAACCCCACACGAAAGCCTCGCCCTAAAAGCGGGCTTTCCGTGCGCTCAAACGAAATTGCCGGATCGTTTAACTGGAGTTTTTCAAGCGACGTTTTTAAATTTTCAAATTCCCCCTCTTCTAAGGGATAAAAGCTTGCAAAGACATTGGGTTTTGGCTGGGAAAATCCTTCAAGCGGGGTGCCACCCTGTTGTGCAATTGTATCACCAATTTTCACCATGCCTGATTCTTTGATACCGGTCGCAATATAGCCAATACTTCCCGCGCCAAGCACATCAATTGGTTTAAAATCCGGCGTAAAAATACCCACTTCCTTGACTTGAAATTTCTGCTGCGCGGCCAAAAGCTGAAGCATATCATGCGGTTTCATCTTACCCTGAAACACCCGCACATAGGCAAGCACGCCTTTAAATCCATCATAGAGGGAATCAAAGATAAGCGCTTGCAATTCCCCATCGGTTTCAATCTTAGGCTTGGGAACTTGTTTAATAACTGCTTCCAATAATTCCTTCACTCCCAATCCACTCTTCGCCGAAATTCTGAATATGTCGTTCGTTGTCAGTGGCAGGTTATGGGTTAGAAACAAATCTATGATTTGTTTTTCCGTGCGTTCAATGTTAGCCTCGCGCAAATCTACTTTATTAACCACGGGAATGATCGTGAGCCCTTGTTCCAGTGCCTTTCTGAAATTGAACATACTTTGGGCTTGAACCCCTTTAACTGCGTCCACTAAAAAAATAACACCCTCTACGGCTTTTAGGGCGCGCGATACTTCATAGCCAAAATCCGCATGCCCTGGTGTATCGATCAAATTGAGAATGTATTCTTCATTCTCAATTTGATCGGTCACACCCGCAGACATACGCAGACTTGGCGCTGAAGAAGCAGAAACTAAATTCTGCGATGTCTGCGTATATTCCGCGTGTGTCTGCGGCTGAGCATGCGAGGCACGCGCCGTATCGTAAACAATGCGCTTTATTTGCAAATCCGTAGAACCATAATTAACCAGCAGAGCAAGTCTATAATCACATCCTTTCAAATACGACCATATTTGTTCAATCTGCGTTTTGCCAATTTCCGGTAGTGATTTCAATTCAATCAATACCTTGCCTTCAATCACAAAATCTGGCTGATATGTGCCTATTTTTTTACCGTCATATAAAATTGGAATATTCTTTTTGCTTTCAAACTTCAGCCCGCCCTTCTTAAATTCTATCTCAAGGGCATTGTGATAAATTTGTTCTTTATGGCCCAATCCGATTTTCTTCCTCACCTGAAACAGGGCACCCCGAATCTTATACGTCAAATCTTCATATAATAATTCCGCGTTATTCTGCGTATCATTCTGCGTAATTCCGCGGTCAGGATGCCACAGCATCCTGACAGGCTGCATCTTTATTGTAATACCCCGCTCGCGCTCTAAACTTAACCTATCCAGATACTGCGGGACTATTTTTTCCTTGGAAACCGATCCGGTCAGTTCCAAAAAACGGTCCGCCAAGGTGGACTTTCCATGGTCAATATGGGCAATGATCGCAAAATTTCTAATAGTATTCATATCCTCTCTCTTAATACGCTAAGAGCAGTTTCAGTATAGTACCCATCCCCTGGATCAAAATTTTTTATTTCTTCTTTGGTGAACCACCCGTATGTATCATGTTCATCACTCAAGGTAATTTTTTCTTCCTCTGTTTGGCATTTATATATGACGATAAAAAGCCCGGTATGGTATTCTACATTGGTTTTGAAAAGATAGGTGGCAATGATTTTGCCTATGCTAAATTCCCGCATCCCCGTCTCCTCGCGCACCTGTCGCCTTAAAGCCTCTTCAATGGTTTCTCCCTCATGGATGCGCCCGCCAGGCATGTCCCAGTACATCTTGCTCTGCCACTGGCCGCGAATGTTTCGTAAAAACAAAACCCGGCCGTTTTTCACGAACGCGCCTTTCACGGAAACATAAAATTTCTTTTTTAATGCGTCTGCCATTTTTTCAAAAGTGCTCGCAAGTATGCATCTAATCCTCTCGTACGACGCAGATCCTCTAAACTTACCCATTTAAACGCGACGTGCTCATCACTTAAGGCTACCTCTCCTTTTGCCCTTGCTTCATAGGTAAGCCGCACCACATGGCGCCCCGGAACCCTCAAAATATCCTGCGCGCCTAAAAGCGTAACTTCCTTTCCAAGCGTGAGTCCTGTTTCTTCCTTAATTTCGCGCGCCAAGTTTTTTATGAGCGTTGTACCCGGCGTAATTCTCCCTCCCGGAATGTCCCACATACCCCCGACTCCGGCATATTTTTCTGAACGTTTTAAGAGTAAAAACTCGCCTTTCTTATTGGTAAGTAACACCTTCACTCCCACTTGAAGTTCCATATGCTCAGTTGAATTTTTTTAGCATCATGAGAACCGCGCGCCTAATGAGTTCGGGAGGATTCTTTTGGGTGATGACATCGTCAATAAATTCGGCAACCTTTTCAAAATCTTTTTCTTTAAAACCCCTGCTTGTCATAAAGGGGGTCCCGACGCGCAGACCCGAAGGCTTCATGGGCGTTCCCGTATCATAGGGTACGGTGTTCTTATTGGTAATAATGTAGGCCTTCTCCAAAAGAATTGCCGCGCTGTCGCCATCAATTCCTTTATTGCGCAAATCAATCAACACTAAATGTTTATCTACTCCGCCTGATACAATATCAAAGCCGTATTTTTTCAGCGCAGCCGCAAACGCTTTGGCGTTTTTGACCGTCTGAAAGGCATATTTCTTAAATTCAGCGCTTTGCGCTTCTTTGAGCGCAACCGCCAAGGAGGCAATATTATTGATAAACGGGCCTCCCTGCAGACCAGGAAGAATGGCGCGATCAATATTGCTGGCTAATTCTTTCTTGCAGCAAATAATAGAAGCTCTCGGACCCCGCAGTGTTTTTTGCGTGGACATGGTTACCACATCGGCATAGGCAAAAGGAGACGACAAAGCACCCGCCGCGATCAATCCCGCTTCATGGGCAATATCGGCCATGTAATACGCGCCGGCTTTTTTGGCGATTTGCCCCATACGCTTGTAATTGATTTCGCGAGGATACGCTGTGCCGCCTGAAATAATCACCTGTGGCTTTTCTTTTATTGCCATCTTTTCTATCTCATCGTAGTCAAAGACTTTGGTTTTCTCATCAACGCGATAGCGCACCGTAGTAAACATTTTCGCGGCAATAGTTACTTTTTTCCCGTTGTAATCCCAGCCGTGCGACAAATGCCCGCCATCCGGCAAATTCATCGCCATAATTTTCTGGCCCGGTTCAAGCAGGGCGTTTAACACGCAAAAATTGGCAATGGCAGCTGACAATGCTTTGACATTGACGTGCCAGTCCTCTCCCAACCCAAAGAGCTTCTTGGCGCGCTTGACGGCCAACAGCTCTACCTTATCCACGTTTTCATTTCCCTGATAGTAGCGCCTGCCCGGCTCCCCTTCGGCGTATTTATTGGTAAACACCGTGCCAAGCGCCTGCATAACCGCAGGAGAAGCAACATTCTCCGACGGAATTAACCGAATCGTTTCCCGTTGGAATTTCTCCTCCGCTTTTAATATCGCGTAAAATTCTTTGTCCTGTTTAGCGTTCTTCATGAGTTTTTAGGAATTATTTACCTTTACGAATTACGTTCTAATTTTGGAAGTCGGACTTCTAAAATTTAGAGTATCCGCACCGTATCCTCAGCATGAACGCTAATCGTTATTTTTGCCGAAAGTCCTTGATCATCGGTAACGGTAAATTGCACCCGATATGCGCCCTTTTTTGCGTATGAATGAGTAAAGGTCGTTGTTTGTTTTATTGCGTCATTACTGGGCGCGGGGAAAAGCTCTTGGGCGTTTACTCTTTCATCTCCCCACACGACTGAATAGGTGAGCGTTCCGTTCTCCGGGTCGCTTGCTTTTATAGTCCATGTTCCGGTTTCGCCCGCATTCAAGATCGTGGGCCCTGAAACCTCGCTGATAACGGGCGCAAGGTTCACGTTCGTTGTAGAAAGGGTAAATGGTCCATCGCTCTCGTCAAACCCTCCGGTCGCCGCATCGGTAAGGCGCACAAGATATTGTCCGCTTGGGATGGTATTGCCCCTCATATCTTTTCCTACCGTCCAGCTAAACTTCCCTTGGTTGGGAATATCCTTCGCAAGCAGATAAAGCACATTGGGCGATACAATGAGCGGACAGGGTCCCAACACACAGGGTGCCTGCCAGCGCAAAAGGTAAATATGAACATTGCCTGTAAAAGAACCTCGCCACGTAATATCTTTGGTCGTCCCGCGCTCCCATGTTTCGCCGCCGTTGGGCGTTACCACTACGAGTGAAGAAGAATTTTCATTCGTAATGCTAAAAGGTTTATCGCTTGTATCACAAAGCCGCATGTCTGCTAAACAAACTTGTATAAAGTATCTGCCTTCAGGCACGTCAACATTTTCAAGATTTTTCGGAATAGACCACTCAAACGCCTCGTCGTTGAGGGTAGCTTTCACGATGCGATAGCCTATTACCCGGGGAAGGGAAGAATCTACACAGGGTTCCACGCGGCAGGGTTCAACCCAGCGAAAAAGACTAATGTCAATAGCATCCGTAAGTCCTACCCTATTATCGCGAGGCGGACTTAACCATCTAATAACTTGCGTAGTCCCCTTCGTCCATACCTCTCCGCCATTGGGAGTGGTAACCGTTACAAATGGCGTTTTAGCGCGATGATATGAAATGATGCGTCCTAACGAATCATATGAAAATGATTTGCGATACCAGGCAAATTCCCGCGCGTTAACACAAAAGATCTTGCCGGGGAAATCAGCATCTTCGCCAAGCGCGGACTCGGCACTTATATCAACATGGTGAAGCACCCCCTCGTCTTCACCGGATACATTAAGCGCGTGCACGCGGGGATCGTTTGCCTCGCAGTTTTTATACAAGCTTGAGGTTTTGAATTCGTCTTTTACCGATGGCGGAACCTGAATAACCTTGGCGTATGTCAAGTGCCCATAAAATCCAAAAATGGCCGGATTCAAAAAAAGCCTCTTATACCCATGATCATTAATGATAAAAATGTCCGGGTCCCCATCGTAGCTATAAGAGGAAATGATATCTCCCTCTTTGAGTGAAATTTCTTCCTCCTTTGCAGCTTGAGTTATCGCAACAGGGGAAAGCAAAAAAAACGTAAGGACGGAAAAAAATAATATATCACGAAATGTATGTTTCATAATATCACTTATTTCTTATCTTCTAATTAATAGGTAAGTCCCTCCTCCCGCATGTTTGATAATACCCCTCATTTCCAGTTCAATCAATAGTGCTAAAAGGCGAGAGACTTCAACATTTGTTTTCTTGGTAAGCTCGTCAATATGGCAGGGACCCTCCTGTAACACTTCTCTCACGTTCTCTTCCTCGTTGGAATATACCTCTCCTCCTTCCTCTTTCTTTTTCTTATTTTTTTGGAGTTTAAAAAGGTTTCTTTTCTTGAGTATGTCTAATATATCCTTTGCATTTTGTACAAGGAGTGCCCCGTTTTTAATTAACCAATTGGTTCCCTCAAAATTTTTTGAGAAGGGCGAGCCGGGAACAGCAAAAACCAGCCGATTCGCTTTTTTGGCAAAACCCGCGGTAATTAAGGCACCACTTTTCATCGGCGCTTCCACCACTAATGTCCCGACTGATAACCCCGCGACAATTCTGTTGCGCGCCACAAAATTGCGCCGCAGTGCGGGTTGATTCTTTTCGTGCTCGGAAAGAATGGCACCCCCTCCTGCAAGCATTTCCTTTGCTAACCTTCTATGCTGCTGGGGAAAGAAAAAATGATCTTCCAAGGAAGATCCCAAAACGCCAATGGTTTTCCCCTTGGCATCAAGCGCCCCTTGATGAGCGGCCCCGTCAATGCCCTGCGCTAATCCCGACACAATGACTAATCCGGCAGCTGCCAATTCATGCGCAATCTGGCGCGCAAATTCTCTTCCCTCCCCGCTTGCCTTTCTTGTTCCCACAATGGCAACAGAGGTCCCCTTCAAGATTGCCTCCTCTCCCTTGAAATAAAGAACCCTTGGAGGATGCGAAATTTTTTTTAGGAGCAGGGGATAGCGAGAACTTTTTAATGGAATTCCCTGCCATTTTTCTTCTCTTTTCATAGTAATAGGATCACTTACCAATTTTGGAAGTCCGACTTCCAAAATTCAGAACTTCGGTTTTGACTTTGATTGGAGTTCTTTTACGGCCTCGCGAAGAATTTCCATATATAGATGCAGACCGACGGCGCGAATGCTGCCGGATTGTTCCTTGCCCAAAACGTTTCCCGCGCCTCTGATTTCCAAGTCTTTGAGTGCCAGCTCATAATTTTGTCCCACGCCCTGAAACCGGCGCAGAAACTTCAACCGTTTCTTTCCGTCTTCCGTTATCTTTTTTGGATTATAGAGGAAAAATGCCTTTGCCTGCACGCTTCGTCTCCCCACGCGTCCCCTTATCTGGTGCGCCTGCGCTAATCCCAACTTTTCGGCATCCTGAACAATTAAGGTATTTACGTTTTCTAAGTCTAATCCATTTTCAATGATAGTGGTAGCGATGAGAATATCAAATGCCTTTTTGCGAAACTCGTGAATGGTCTTGAGAAGCATTCGTTCGGGAAGCCTCCCATGAGCAATGGCAACGCGCGCGTGAGGAAAAAACATTGTTAGAAGATCACTTGCTTTTGCAATGTCCCTTATACGCGGCACAAGGTAGTAAAGCTGGCCATTTCTCGCAAGCTCTTCTGCCCCCGCTTCTTGGACTAATTTTTTTTCAAAGGGATAGATATAGGTAAGCACGGGCTCTTTGCCGGGCAGGGGACTTAGAATTGAAGAAATATCGCGAAGCCCGCCCAAGGCAAGTTGGAAGGTACGCGGTATGGGTGTCGCGGAAAGTGATAAAATATCCATATTCGCCCGCAATGTTTTAAACGCTTCTTTTTGTTTAACGCCGAATTTTTGTTCCTCGTCAATAACCACAAGCCGCAGACGGGGCACTTTCGCAAGGAGTGAAAGAATTTTATGCGTACCTATAAATACATCCGTTTTCGTAAGAGCAAGCGTAGTATCATCGGTCATGCGCGAAACCAATTGTACCCCTATCCCAAAAAGTGAAAAACGCTTTTTTATATAATGAAAGTGCTGATCCGCCAAAATGGTCGTGGGGGTAAGAAGGATAACCTGCTTGCCCGTGCTTGCTACCTGAAACATTGCGTGCAATGCCACTTCCGTTTTTCCCAAACCCACGTCGCCGCATACCAGCCTATCCATGGGAATACTTCTTGATAAATCATTCCGTATGTCTTCAATTGCCGTAAGCTGATCGTTTGTAAATGTAAAAGGGAAGCGGCTTTGAAATTCTTTTATGAGTCCTCCATCTTCGCGATATGGCTTTCGCGACACAAGAGAACGCTTGGCGTATAGAAAGAGGAGTTCTCTTGCGAGCTTTGCCGCATCCTCGCTCACGCGCCGCTTGGTATGCATCCATCCCCTGCCTTCAAGCCGGCTTAGGCGAGGGGAGCCAAAACCAATATACGGTCGCAGTTTTCTCTGAGCGCTCAGGGGAACAAAAAGCTTATCCCCTGCGGCGTATTGCAGGAGAAAATATACTTCTCCCTTTACGGTGCGATTTCCCTGGAAACGGCCAATACCATGATCAAGGTGCACCACATAATCGCCCGGCTCTATGTTTTTAATAAAGGATTTCGCAATTCGCTCTTCCAGCCCCTCTCCAAAGGCTTCACCAGGAGTAATATCCAGAGGGGAAATTGTTTCAATTTGATTTCCCCAGAACTCTATACGAAAGGCTTCCTTGGAAGCAAGAGGGAAAATATCAAGCACATCTCCTAAATAGCGAAATTCGCCTTGCCGCGAAATTTTCTGCACTTTCTCGTATCCAAAATCAGCCAGCTTTCGTAAAAGACGGGCTGGTTTAATGACAAAATTTTCCTCTATGATAAACGGGCGCTTGCCCGCGCCCGTAATGTATGCCTTGATGCCCACTAAGCTATCCGAAGGCCCGGTGGCGAGGAGGTAAAAACCTCTTTGCGACCGACTTACGACTACTTCTCGGGACTATAGGAGGGGTCGCCCCGATTTTCGTCACCTCCAGATAGCTTAGTGGGTAGCTAAGTATAAGGTTATACCCCATGACCTATACCTTGTCAATCAATTTCTATGGACGCATAGGTAAGACTCCTTTTTCTTATCCCTTCTTTTAAAGACTGGGTAATGAGGCCTGACACTTTTCCCTGGAGGAACTTGTCCCACTTGACCTGTGTTCCGAAAATGTCTTCATTGGTTAAGTAATGGTCAACATCTCCTTTAAACTCCGGAAAAATTTCCGGGCGAATGCCCACGCGAAAACGCCAGAATTGATTGTGCCCTAATGCGTCTATAATGGAAGCAACTCCTTTGTGCCCGGCGGAATTTCTCCCAAATTCAATTTTCACCCTGCCCCATGGCAAATCAAGTTCATCGTGAATAATCCAAAGCAAATTGCCATCGGTAATTTTACTCATTTTCATGAGATTCATTACCGGAAGACCTGAATTATTCATGAACGCAAGGGGTTTTGCAAGAATAAACTGATTTCCTTCATACTCTCCTTTTGCGACTGTGTTTTCCCCTGTCTCTTGCCAAGGAACGTCGGGGAGAAACCTTTCGCGGAAAAAATCCAAAATGCGAAACCCCATGTTATGCGGCGTTCTCTCATACTTTTTCCCCGGATTTCCCAAGCCAACGATTGCATTCATGCGCTTATATCAGTAAAAAATTTGTGTATTTGCGAATAATCCTCAAATCCTGCCTTGGGAATGAGGAGTGATGCCCCTGTTCCATTATGATAAGGCTTTAACAATCCTTCAGGACCATTATCTATGGTAAACGATTTAATATTTTCTCCTTCAAGTTTAAGCAACGTGTTAAAGCCAAGGGGAATATCTCCTACTGTCATATTGCCAAAAAAGTGTCCTCCAAGAGTGGTAAAAAGCTCTTTTACCTTGTCCAGTGAAATACCCTCATCTTTCACTTTGCGGCGCAATGATACCAAAAGGTCCTGCTGGCGACCTATACGCTCAAAGTCCCCCCGCGGCGCGTAGCGCGAGCGCACGAAGCGTACGGCGTCATGTCCGTTTAAATGATGCGCTCCTGCCTCTAAATAGAAAGGTTCGTAGGAATAGTTTGGTCCCGGAAAAAGAGGATCCATAATCGGCTTTTTTATGTCAACTTCAACCCCGCCTAAAGCATCAATAACCCCTTCAAGCCCCTTTATATCAATACCCGCGTAATAATCCATGGCAAGACCTGTTAACTCTTCCACTTTTGCTTTAATAAAGGTTTCCGGCGCTAAGGGTGAAAAACTCTTTCCTATGCTATATAACGCGTTGATGCGCATGGCTTGGGTCCCGCCGGGCACCTTTATAAAAAGGTCGCGTGGAATGGAAACAAGGGTAAGGCGGGCAGGATCTCGTCTAACCATGCCCACGATAATGGTGTCGGTAAGGTCTGGCGCGGGATAGGGCTTGCCCGCCATGCCCAGAAGTAAAAAGTTTGTATCGCGAAGTTCGGGCAAAAATACCGTGGGCTTGGGAAATACGAATTTACTTTCCTGCTTCACTTGAGCGGTATCTGAAATATCCTCTGCCCTCGTATACTTATAGGTATAAAAGGCGCCCTCAAAAAACCATGTGAAGAGAATGGCGGTGAGTGAGAGGAGGAGCGATTTG
Source organism: uncultured Candidatus Saccharibacteria bacterium (assembly GCA_964436845.1). GTDB lineage: Bacteria > Patescibacteriota > Minisyncoccia > 2-01-FULL-47-10 > JBBTYX01 > CAYTEF01. The sequence continues at coordinate 7,356 of CAYTEF010000005.1, read as the reverse complement.
AAGAAAAAACGAATCATGGTCACAATACATTATAGCTTCTTTTACCTAATATCTATTGTAGCCAAAAATGAGATTCTTGACAAATAGTAAGCAAGCATATACAATTGTACTATTACAACAGTACAGTATGATAAAACTCCACAGACCCCCACTTCCTCCAGAAATAAAGAGCAAGCACTACGAAGAAGAAAAGAAAAAACGGTTAAAAAAAGAACGCGAAAGGATTGGAAAATATGCGGGGGAGCTAATAGAAGTGCTTCAAGGGGTGAGTAAGGATAAAAAACTTTTTATTAACTTCCTTAAGGATATTCTTACTCCCAAGGAGTACAAAATGCTTAGCATGCGCTGGCAGATTGTAAAGCAGCTTGCAAAAGGAATATCTCAACGTCAGATTGCAGAAAATTTAGGAGTGAGCATAGCAACTATCACCCGTGGTTCACGAGAACTTCTGGACAAGGCAGGGGGATTTCATTACGTTTTAGATAAATACTATGCCAAGAAATAATATCAGTGTAATAGTACAATATAGGGAAGACCGAATTAAGCCGGTAAACCTTGTTTTTCACTTCGTTCAAAATGGTAATACTCTCAATTGGTGGGAGACTTTGCCTTATTTACCGCAAAGTCCCAATTTTGGTTTGCCTTAACTTGCTTCCAAAATACCAGTAGAGAAAAATAGAGAAAAAACCCTTTCGGACTTTGCGGAAGGAGTTTTTGTTTGTCTTGGTGCTTGCATACTTCTTATTGAATCGTACTATTACAGTAGTATGCATCCACCAGCGTAAATTACACGAAAGGAGGTGTTCTTTGCCAAAAAGCAAGAATAGATCGCGCTGGATCTATTCAAAACCAAAGGAGGTCGTATGATTCGCATCAAAGGAATCTACGTCGGTGCGGATTACGCAACGTGGCTTGATTTGTTCCGGAGAGGGCAAGCGCCGCGCTGGGGAGTTTTATGTAGCGGAGCAAACGGCTCCGAATTTCTCTTCGCTCTTGATGAATATGCTGGTCTTCCGATAGAGAAACTCACGGAAATCCTTTCCACGCAAAATCCGGGGGCAGTATTTTCCCTGTGCGATGGGAGGAAGGAGGACCACACGGGTTTTAAAGGAGATGGAGAATAAAGGAGAGATAGGATGATCAATTGCCCGAACTGCGACAAAGAACATGAAATGGTTGAAATTCCCGACTTTGAAGGTAAGCGTCTTGAGATGAGGTATCAACGCATCGAGTGTTCTTGTGGGACCGTCTTTGATACTGGAACCGCATGGTTTGATGAAAGAACGCCTATAAGGTCGCTGAAGCGGATGGCAAGAGTTGTCAGGATGCCTGCAGAACCGAGAAAGCCTCTCTACAGAATATCTTGCCATCACATGAAACATGGCATTCAGTACCTCGGTGAATTTCTTGAATGGACACTCGCTGAATGTCCGAGCTGTGGCTCGGAGTACACAGCCTATATGACTCGTCCAACAAAGGTTATTGAGTGCCTTTACGAAGCAGTGATTTCAGGTCTGTGGTAAAGAAAAGGAGGTAACTATGGATGATGACTGGTATTGGGGAAAGAGAGAGTGGGACAGATTGCCTTTATGGGCTGTGAGGGGACTATGGTGGGACGAGTCCGATTGGCCCCCTCTTTGGATGGAAAATCCCTTGCCAGAAACTGAGCAAGGGGAAAAAAGCGACTAGAAAGAAGTCGTTTGGGTAAGGATATCGTGCAATCGCGCGATATCCTTCTCTTTTTTATAAAGAAAATACAGAATGAACTACAAATTTCGTCAATGCTTTTCTCCCCGCTAATTTATTGTAAAATAGAGCTATGCCAACTCTCGCGCAAAATAAAGGGGTAAAGACCAAATACGAAATTTTGGAAACCTACGAGGCAGGGCTTTTGCTTGAAGGTCATGAAACGAAAGCCATTCGCAATCATAGGGCAAATTTGCGCGGGAGTTTCATAAAAATCATTGGCGGGGAAGCATGGTGGGTGGGGGGAAGTATCGCTCCGTATCAGGCGGGAAACGTGCCAAAAGATTACCATCCCGATCGACCCAGGAAACTTTTATTAAGCAAGCAGGAACTCGCCCGCCTTATGGGAAAATCCCAAGAAAAGGGCTTGACATTAATCCCCCTTTCCCTCTATACTAAAGCCGCCTGGATCAAGATGGAATTCGCCGTGGCAAAAGGAATGAAAAAACACGATAAACGGCAAAAAATCAAGGAACGGGAGTTTATGAGGAGGAAGGCAAAGTTAGAGGGGAGAAATATCTAATGGGCGCGATAGGCCCTTTGACAGGAACATACCTTTTTATCTTAGCGAGCCCGACATTTCTTTATAAATGCCGACTACGAATTTTCCCCCGCTTACGCTTAAGTAAGCAGGCATTGCCGCGCTGACCCCTGATAGGTGCTGGCAATGGGATTATCAGGGTGAAAAAAGGAAGTTGCTATCTATCCTTTTTTGACACTTTTGATAGCTTCTGAATGGCTGCATTTTTGCTTCTCTTTGAGTAACCATTCACCTTTAAAAGAAGCTACGCTCGTAGATACAGACAAAAAGAGTTCCTGGACGGCGGTTCAACTCCGCCCGCGTCCACAACTTTTTCCAGAATTTTCAAGCGTATGCGCAGAAAATTCTGCTGAAAAATTTAGTGTCCCGTTTTCATTTTGCCGCTCCCGGATGAAACATCCCTTAAAATACTACGGCATAACTACTTCTCGCGGTCCGCGTGCCGCGAATAAGAACCTTGCCTTCGGCGAGAACCTTGTTTCTAGCTTCGTTAGAAATAGCGGCATACCTCTTTGGGCGAAGCGGACCGCCCTCGATTATCTTGCAAAATGAAAGCGGGACATGTCGCCAATCACTTAATCACTTTTTACCACTATCGTACAACAAAAGTTTCGCATCAACAATCAAATACGAGTCCCCAAATTGCGGGTTATTGATGATAAAGGCAAAAATTTAGGAGTTATTTCCTTGGCAGAAGCGCTAGGAGTGGCCCAAGGCAAAAATTTGGATTTAGTGGAAGTTCAGCCCAACGCCAATCCGCCCGTGGCAAAAATTGTCAGCTGGGCAAAACTCCTCTACCGCGAACAAAAAGCCGAGCGCAAAAAACATTTAAGCAAGGGGGGCAAGGTAAAAGGGGTGCGCTTCACGCTTGTCACCCACCAGCACGATTTGGGGATTAAGGCAAAGCGCGCAGGAGAATTTTTTGACAAGGGCTACAAGGTAAAAGTACAGATACGCCTGCGACGGTTTGAGAGAGAATTGAAAGACCGTATAAAAGAAAAGATAAAAGAATTTCTCATGCTTGTGGCAGTGCCTATAGCGTTTGATCAAAAACCGGAAAAATCCCCTTTTGGCTACAACTTCATCATTAGAAAAGACAGCAATGCTCAAAACATCAAAGACAGTAAAAAAACGATTCAGAATAACCAAGACCGGCAAGGTCCTGTTTCGGCCGGCGGGGATAAGCCACTTTCAAGCAAAAAAATCCCGCACACAAAAACGGCGCAACGCGGGAATGGTTGAATTAAAGGGCCCTCTGGCAAAACAAATTAAGCGTCTTTTACCTTATAGCTAATCACCATGCCACGAGTGAAACGGGGAACAACCGCACATAGGAAAAGGGAGCGTCTCCTAAAACACGCCAAAGGTTTTAAATGGGGACGAAAAAATAAAGAAAAAGCCGCGCGCCAAGCGCTCATGAAAGCATGGAGCTACAGTTTTCGCGACCGGCGCGCGCGCAAGCGGGATTTTCGTATGCTCTGGCAGGTGCGCATTAACGCGGCATGTCGCCTGGAAGGTATTTCGTATAGCCGCTTCGCACACGCGCTCAAAGAGAAAAATATTTTACTTGATCGCAAAATCCTCGCGCAATTTGCAATGAAAGAACCGAATGTATTTAAGGAAATCGTCCAAAGAATAAAATAACTTTTAGCGTATACGGAAAAAGATGAAAAATACTGCTTGAACTAAGCAGTATTTTTTTGTACACTAAATCCATGAAGGAATCTATCCTCATCGCCACGACAAACCCGGCAAAGAAAGAATATTTAGAATGGCTGGTTGAGGCTCTGGGATTTGATATTACATATGTATCCCAACTTGAAAACGTGCCCGAAGCGGAGGAGACGGGAAAAAATTTCCAGGAAAATGCCAAACTCAAAGCGTTACACTATTCCTCCTTTATGGGCTCCTTAGTTATTGCGTCTGATGGCGGACTTATTATTCCCGCTCTTGGGGACAAATGGAATAGCTTACACACCCATCGGTTTGCAGGCAATGAGGCGACAGATATTGATCGCGTAAAGGAACTTTTAAAACTTATGGCGCCTTTCAAAGGAAGAGAGCGCGTTGTCTATTTAAAAGAATCCGTGGCGCTTGCAAAAAATAGCCGCGTTCTCTTTTGCCATGAAGCAAAAAGCGGTCCACGATACTTACTACACGCCTGCGATCCAAAGGAATTCATTGAAGGGTTCTGGATCGCCAACCTCCTTTATTATCCTGAATTAAAAAAGCGCTATTCAGAGCTTTCGCCCGACGAGCGCTTTGGTACTCCTTCAGGCACGTGGAGTATGCTGAAAAAGAAGCTTCAAATGTTTGTCAGGAATTTTACTTTGTAAATTTGAAGGTGGAGAGGATTTGGTTAAAAAGCCCGGGTATTTCTTTCTCCCCCTCATTCCCAGAGTACTGAATCTCAATTGCCCTATTTTTATCTAAAAAGATAAGATAGACAATATAAATAGAGGAAGGCCCAAGCTGTGGTGAACTCTCATTAGGTTCTATCATTGGACTATCAGTAAAAAACTTTTCGGCCTCTTTGCCTCCAATAATGACTTTTCCTTGAGACTCTGCTCCTAAAGGTTCATACCTCGCAAGCGCCTCTGTAATATCGTAACTTCGGAGTTGGGACCAAATGGTTAAATGGCTTTTCCCCGCGGGTGAGAAGATGGTAAAGTATTCGTCCTTACTGTACTTTTTTGTGTATTTATCGGTATTCTCATACTTATTATACTCTGTCATTAAGAATCCTGGATACTTCACCTCAAACCCATACTCCTCATTGCGGTAGGTTTTCCAATCTGCCGTATTCTGACCGCCGATCCCTGTCGGCGTAAATTTCATCGCAACCACATTGCCCGAGGAATCTTTTATCGGCAAGTCATTGGTGTAATCAAACTGGCGGTCGCCGTCGTCTCTATGAAGCATGGCAAAATAAGTTTTCCCTTCTTCTGTCGTCTTGCCCAAAAGATCAACGTCTCTATTTTCGTATGTCCCGGCATCAAAGCGTGCCGCGGCAATGATAATGCCGGGTTTTTCTTCGCGCTCATCGTGAATAACCACCCAGCCGTCCTCGCTAAGGGTTAGTTTTGTAATGCGTACGTTTATAGCAGGCGCTTGATCTTCTACGAAGACTGAATCTTTTTCTCCAGATAAAGGCGCACTTCCCCCTTTATCTCTTTCAAGCGGCGCAATAGAAGGTCGCACTCCCGCCCAATAAAAAACAGCTGCGACGACGAGTAATATAATGAAAAAAATGAAAATGCCGGACTTTACATTCATAAAGAGGTGATGGGAACGCCAGTCGTGTAGCTGTCGCGTTCAAACTTGTTAATGATAAAAACGGAAAAAGGATCAACTTTTGAATAGAATGCTTGGGCGCTTATATCCATGTGCTGTTTTATGCCATTATCACCGGATTCGTTAGGGCTTAGACGATACACCTTCGGATCGTCCACAAAGGCGGAAGGATTGGGATCGTAGGCGCGGACATAGTTTGATACGGCAAATACGTCACGAACTTCCTGGGAAACCTCTTTCACGTTTGACCATTTAAGGTGCCCATACTGGTTGAAAATATCGGCAGAGAGAATGAGTCTTCGGTAAAGTTTTTTTCTATCCGGACTTATTTTTATAATCCACACATTTCTCCCTTCTTCCCCAGGCAGGGAAGAAACGCGAACAAGATCCCCATCATTAAAGGAGCTCGTTGAAATAATGGTTATCGTGACTGATTGGGTAACAGAGGGTAAGCCCGTAAGACTACAGGTCAGTTTATACTCTGAAGAGGCGTTGACGATTACCTTCTCGCTTCCAGAAGCGGCTTTAGTTCCTGACCACGCGCCAGAGGCATTACAACTGGTAGCGACAGGCAGGGTATTCCAATTCAAGGTAACCTCTTGACCACCTGCTACACTCGTCTTATCCGCACTGAAATTGAGGGAAATCGTTGAAGGAAGGGTGGTAAAGGTGCTGTCGCTGCTGCTTGAAAGATTGTTTTTTGCGTCTTTTGAGGAAACCCGGAAGTGATACGCTGTTTGCGCGGTGAGTCCCGAAAGTTTGATGCTGTGCTTTGTTACAAGGCTTGTCTTTGTTATCTTGGGCTCTTCATAGCTTGCTGTCTTGCCGTAGGAAACTTCGCTGGTTGCTGGCTCATCGGTATCCCATGAAATATCGGCGCTCGTTGCCGTAATGTTTTCCACTTGTATGTTGCTGATAGCAGGCGGTGTGACGTCAACGCCCGTCGTTGCGGTCACCGTGGTCGTATCAAGATCGGAAATATTACCCGCTTCGTCCAGCGCCCTGATGGCAAAGAAATACTTGCTTTCTGGATTAAGTCCGGTGATCGTAACGCTCTGTAGGCTTCCCGGAGAAGCAGGGGAGGGTTCGCCTTGCGCTTGTGTACGCGTTGACCAGTTGGAAATGGCAATCGCAGTGGTAGAATAGCGTATATCATATGACGTTGCCGTGCCAATGTTGCCATCGTCGCCAGTCGCATTCCACTCAAGCGTAACCGAATTACCCACCACCGACTTCACCCGAAGGGTGGTAATCATGGCGGGTTTTGTCGTATCTAAAGCACAGTTAGCGCGCACCTTGAACATGGCGTTTGACCCATCAATGGCTATTCGGGTATGGCTTGCGTTATGGCCTTCTATCCAAACCATGCCTTTTTCCGTTACGTCCGAAGAAATGGGCGACCAGCTCCAGCTGGAGCCCGAAACCGGATGCACGGTCCATGAGCCATAGCTAGGCAGGGTGCTTGTTGCCACCGCATTTTTTACAAAATAAAAAGCCACGTGATCAACTTCTCCTGAAGTCCACGTGACCGTAAAGGTTTGGCCCACCCCAATACATTCTCCCCCATTGGGGCTTGTTACCGTAACCGCTGGAGCCCCAAAAGCCGTGGGGCTAAAGGCAAAAAGTCCTAAGAGAAGAAGAATTAAAAACGAAAATATTGCCTGTATGGTGCCCATTGAAGTAACTAAAATTGTAGCACCCTCGCTATCGCGATGTCAAGAACTCATGGGCTTTCTGGAGAATCATCTTCGCATTTTTGTAGGTTGTAATGTCAA
>CAYTEF010000004.1:28053-30945 GCA_964436845.1 uncultured Candidatus Saccharibacteria bacterium | reverse complement strand
CTTTTCTCCGGCAATGGCATGCTCCATATGGAGAAGTATTTTTTTCTCCAACGATAAAAGGTACCCACGCTCTTCTTCGCGCGTGGGCACTAAAAGTTCTGCCGCATTGGAAGGCGTTGAAGCGCGAAGATCAGCGGCAAAGTCCGCAAGCGATTCGTCCCGTTCGTGTCCGACCGCGCAAATGACGGGCCATTTGGATGAGCGCACTGCCCGCACGAGGGGCTCGGCGTTAAACGCGGCTAAGTCTTCAAGCGACCCACCCCCGCGCGTTAAGACAAGAGCGTCAAGGTGGGGAATGGCGGTATTAAAATAGCTAAAGGCTTCTAAGAGTTCCTCCACCGCGGTCTCTCCCTGCACCGAGGAATGGTAAAAGTAAATTTTCACCCCTCCCCAGCGCGCGCGAAGCACTTTTAGAAAGTCAGTATACGCCGCGGCCCCGCGAGACGTAATTAAGCCGACGGCTTGGGGGTATGGAAGAATGGGACGCTTCACTTCCTTACGAAATAACCCTTCTTTTTCTAGTCGCCTTCTTAATAATTCAAAAGCTTTTTTGAGGGCACCTTCGCCCGCGAGTGTTATTTTTTCCGCAACAAGCTTAAAATCTCCCCGTTTGGCATACACGTTCGCGACGCCGGAAACCTTAATACGCGAACCAACTTCCAATGCTTCCAATGGAAGCCCCTGCATATCCAATTTATTTTTATACATGAGGCAGGGAAGAACACTCTCCTCATCGTTAATGGAAAAATATACTAAATAACCTTTAAACACATCAACCTTGCTTAATTCTCCCTCCACCACCACCTCTTCAAATCCCAAAAGCTCGTTAATATAGGAATAAAATTCAGAAACGCTAAACACCCGCGGTTCAATGATTGAATCACGTTCTTTTGATGTAGCTTTTTTGAAATTGTTCATCTGATCAAAAAGGCTCTGAATCATATAAGATAGCCCAAATACCACAGAATAAAAGCAAAGATAACGATAAGGCTCACAAACCAAAACTCAAAGATTACTATCACCGCATAAATTAAGAGTTCAAAAAACATTTCCACCAGGTTCCATGAGTGCATCCCGAACAACTTAAGTTTTTCCCGCGCAAATTTCATATACATTAATCTTAGCAAAAATAGTTTCTTTGGGCAATGCAAGGGGCTCAAACGCTATGCGCGGATGAGCCCCGAAAAACTCTACTTGAAGGTGACGTAGAACGGCCGGGAGCGACCGACCTTGAGCGTCACACTTCCCTCCTCTCCTCCTTCCCCCTTGTATCCCTCAAAAATCAATTTTACGGGGCGCGGCACAGAGGGAGGAAATTCAAGGTAGGCCAGTTTCTTATCTACATAAGGGGGCGGTGCGGCCTCAACCCCTTCCAGTAGATAAGAATTAAACCCTATCTGCAGGAAGCTCTCCTGCAGGACGAGAGGAATCCTTTCAATCTTCTCGCCTTTGTTCTTTATCATCATCTGACAGGCAAGGTTTTCTTTCTCAACCTTGCAGGAAAGAAAGGTAAAAGAAAAGTACCCCGCCTCAACTACTCGAGACTCCTTGGCCTTCTCTTCCTGTTGTTCCCGGGGTAATATCACTATTCCCCCTCTCATTTTCGCCCCTTTTTCCTCCTTCCTTGAGACATCAGTGGCCCTCGAAGAACTAATGCCAAGCTGACTAAATGCCAACTCCCTCACTTTAAGCTCCCAAGCCATGAGAGCTAAAAAAAGGATCAGAAGAGGGATGAATAAATATTTCGCTATTCTCTTAGCGGTACCGGCCTTCCCTTTGACAACTTCCGCATCTAGCGTTTCAGGCATAACTATCTCCTCTCTCCGCTTCAGGCGGATGGTTAGGGGGTTAAATTCAAGGAACACTAATAAAGTAAGGTTACAATAACAGTTTTTTATATTTTGTCAAGTATTTCCAAAACAAAAGGGCTAGTCAATGGACCCGTCCTTTCTGCTCCTACTTGCATCCCAACACCCTTTCAATTTCATTTTTCAAAGCTCTTTTATTAAAGGGCTTTATTGAAACCCTTTAACTCCAGCAGTACGAACAACCTCCTTAATTTTCTCTTTATTGCCCTTCGCGATAGATCTGGGCGGCTTTTTCCGGGGGTACGCCAATAATGTAGTCTCCGGTGGCAAGCTCAAAACCGCCCCATTTTTGGAGGCGCGGTAAAAGCTCCAGGTGAAAATGCAATTCTCGCTCCCCTACCCCATAGTAAAGATAAAAACAGTAGGGAGACTTTATTTTCTTTAAGTAAGATAAAAGTGTTAATAGACCCGCCGACAAATTGATGAGTTTTTCCCGCGAAAACGCTTCAAAATCGCCTCCGTGTTCTTTTGCCACCAGCCATGCTTCCATGATAAAACGCGGCGCGCGGGGAGCAAAAACCAAAAAGTCGTGATTTTCAAAGATGACGCGCTCTCTTCCCTTTTCTTCTTCTAAAATAGCACAGTAAGGGCAGTACCCTAAGGTTTTTATGGCGTTCAATTTTCGCTCTACGCGCGAGGGGAAAATACTTGTTGCAATGATTTGTGTATGGGCATGACTAATGGACGAGCCCGAAGCGCTTCCGTGATTTTTAAAAATTACGACGTATTGAACTCGTGGATCCTCTTGCAATTGGCGCATCCTCTCCTGCGAGAGGGTAAAAAGGTCTGCCATTTCATCCCGCGATAAGTCCCAAAGATGGCGGTTGTGATCAGGCGTTTCAATAATTACTTCCTGATGTCCGTATGCACCAGGATCGTCCGGCAGAACCACGGGGAATTTATTGGGGATCACGCGCATCTTCCATGAGCCATTCCCGTCATCTCTTCGCAAAATTTCAGGCGGAGTATTTTCTTCACGCCCCGCGCAGAAAGGGCAATTATTTCCCGATGTGTCCTTTTCCTC
>CAYTEF010000004.1:6882-28043 GCA_964436845.1 uncultured Candidatus Saccharibacteria bacterium | reverse complement strand
GCGCCCGAAGATAGTCGGGCCTTTGTATGCGCTCTTCGGAAATGTAAGAATAGTGATCAAAAAAATAGTCTTTTATAATTTTCATACGGCGCAGGTATCTAATTCTTTGCTATTAGGACATCCGGGCGTGCCTAATACCGGATTGCCTTTGGCGTCAATAATAATTTCTCCATTAAAGAGAGACTTCATGTTATCAAACGTATACCATGCTGTAAAGTCGCCTGATCGCTCCATAGAGGCGCGCTTAATTTCAGGCGACGTTTTATTTCCCCCCGCAGGCCAACCGCTAAGAGCGCCGTCTACCTCGTCAATGATATTGCCTCTATCATCTACTATTGAAAGGTATTCCCCGCTATTATTCATTTGATTCCCCATATAAACTTTCCCCGAAACGTGTTGAACCGTGGAAGAAGCATTTCGTTTGAGCAAGAGAAATCCTCCCGCGCTAAGCATATCGCCATCTTCAAACGCAATTTCTCCATCAGGCGTGGAGCTGGCGTTTTTTGCGAAAAGGAATTTCCAGCCCGAAAGCGATATATCCTTTGGGCTGGTATTCCTCAATTCTATCCATTCATCATTGGCAGAAGCATTCGTCCCCATCCATGCAATTTCATTTATCACCACATCATGAAACTGATACCCTATAATCTTCTCCGTTGAAGTGGCGGCTGGCAAAAGAGAAACTTCCGAAACGACATCCCTTTTATTTTGCGCTTTTGGAGTTGGCAAAGCACTAAACCAAAACTCCCCTTCTTTTTGCATTGTCTTTTTTGTTTCATTATCTCCTGCAAGCCAGCCATTTACGGTATCAATTTCATTGCCTGCGGGGTCTTTTAATGTAAGAGTCTCCCCCTCGTTCCCCAAAGCCCCAGTATAAATAAGATCCGCGGCAATGCCTGCTGCCGCGTCATCGTCACTTCTCTCAAGTAAAAAATAACCTTCCGGAAGCATCACCCCGCTAAGCGAAATTGAGGGCGTCCCGTCTTCTGCTAAAAGCATCCAGCCGAAAAGGTTAATAGTGGAGCTTGCGGTATTATGAAGCTCTATCCATTCATTCTGCGAATTTCGCTTATCTCCCATCCACGCAATTTCACTGATAATAATTATACCTGGCTCATGGGAAAGCGGCGGCGGAATAGTAGGGAGGGCTTCATTATCCCTCCTGGGCGTGGGAATCCCGTCTTTCCAGGTTTGACTTCCAAAATTACTCATTGTGGGTTTATATCCCTCCTTACCAATCTCATTGCTCCCTGCTTCCCATCCGGAACCCATATCTATCCTATCAATCTCATTATCCGCGCCGTCTCTTAATATGAGGACTTCACCTGTGTTACTCAAAGAGCCATCATAGAGCTTATCCGCCAGTAAAGGCGTTGCTTCTTCATTGCGCTCTAATAAAAAATACCCGCCGGGGGCTATGCGGTGAGCAAGGTTAAACTTATCCCCACTTTCTCCTATAAGAAGTGTCCCGTCTCCCCGTGCGAGAGAAAATCCGGAGAGAAGAACCTCTTCGTTTGTCATGTTTTTTAGCTCTATCCACTCATGGTTTGGCGATTCCGCTCCCCCCATCCAGGCAATTTCTGAAAATATCACGTCCCCTTTTGTATAGACAATGAATCCTCCCCCTCCCTTTCCTCCCTCCACGGTTGAGAGTTTTTTTTGAATTTCTTTTTCAATGGGCGGCATATACTCTATTTTTTCCTTTTTCATTTCACTTTCTTCATCCTTCTTCTCGCTTTCCTCATTAAAAAATTTTGGAAGTCTGGCTCCCAAAATTTCTTCTTCGGCATAAACGATATCTCTTTCATATCGTTCATCCTCGTCATCGTCATCGTCATCGTCATTATCACTATCACTGCTTACTTCTCTTGGCTCAAATTCCCTTTGGGGCGGATCTGCCGCGCCTAAATTTTTTTCGTAGAGTTCGTCTTCGTCAACATGCTCTCTTAAAAAAGACGCTCCCGGAGTAAAAAGCATTTTACCGTCCTTTTCGGACGAAATACGAGAAAATATAAAATAAAACCATATCAGCAGAAGAAATGACAACGTTAAAAGAATGATTATTTTCGGCGTGAGTTTCACGTGGATCGTTTATTAAATGTTAGAGGATGGAGGTGTGCCGCGATGCCTAAGGCCAGCGAGAAAATTACCAAATTCTTAACGATATATTGACCTTCTAGCGTGGGAACAAAAAACGCATTCCATGTGATATGGGTAAGTAATATAAGCGGCAGAAATGTCGCTATCATGTGGGGGATCAAAAGCGCTATGGCCAGGCGTTCAAGCCCCGGAATTAAAAAACTTATTCCGATAAGCATTTCATAAAGCCCAAGGAATACAATGAAGGTATCAAAAGGAATAAAAGGAAGCGACTGGACTAGAAGTGCTTCAACTAGCGTATTCGCAGGGCTCACATAAATAATCTTTAATATGCCAAACCAGAAGAACACGACAAAAAGTGAAGCTCGTCCAAGGGGAGAGGAAATAGCGCGAATAAATTGAATAATGCGCGCATCAAAATGGCGAAGAGCGCTGTACGGTGTCATAAAATTATTATTTAAAGAGAACGGGTATGCGAAGCTCGTCGGAATATTCGGGAAGTCCTGACGGATTATCTTTTTCAAACACAAGCGTTCCTTTTTTAATGGCCGGAGAAACAAATTGCAGTGTGGTGCGAAATGGTACAAAATTTTCTGTCATCCATTCATCCTGCGCCTGGGCAACGGCTGATGCTATCTCATTGCCGTCCTCATCCAAAAGCCGAACGGGAAACGATCCCTCAAAAAACCATACTCCCCATGCCTCTCCTTTAATGGCAAGAGGACTTGTAATCACATCATCAGGGCGGGGACTTGCCACGCGAATAAGATCTGCTTTTCCCGGCTCATTGCCGATATCCTCCACAAAATGCTTCCCGTCAGGCGTATTACACTGGCGAGGATGTGATTCCAAAACAGGATACTTTGCCGCGCACTCTTCAAAACTCATAATAGACGGCTTTGTATCCGGTGACATGGTAGGCTCTGGAAGAGTCTCTTGCCTCCCGCCAAAGAGAAAATATCCCCCCGCAATAACCAAAATAATAATAAGAACCGCAATAATAATTCTTTGCCCTTGCATATGATATTAATAGTAGCAAGAATTTACGGAAACGCAACATCACATCAAACCTTTCCCTGCTCAAAGTGGATAACTCCTTTGACGACTCCCACGATGCGAAATCTATCGCGGCTCAACACAAGTTGATCGGGAAATTCGGGATTGAGGGAGGATAAAATATAGCGATGGCCCACTTTTGTGATGCGCTTTATTTTAGGCACGTCATTATGGATAATAAGCGCCGTTTGCCCGGGATGGCTAATATCGCGCTCTTCCTGGGCTAAAACATAGTCGCCGTCATGGATTTTTGGCTCCATGGAACTGCCCCGCGCGCGTACCAAAAAGGCATCGGCGGTAACGCCAAATTCTTTGGTGGATACCGGGATGCGCTTCATGACGCGTTCAGGCGATAAAAACGCCTCTCCTTTCCCGCAGTGTGCCGGCAAATCATATAAATTCACGTAGGAAACATCCTCAATCGGATCTTTTAATACCTGGTAATCCCCGGCGTTTGCCGGATTCACGCGAAGAAATCCCCGCTCCTGGAGTTTTTCTAAGTGATAGGCGACTTTATAGGGATGCTCTACGCCTATACGATCTCCTAATTCACGAAGGGTCAAACCTTCAAAATCTCCCTCTCTTTTAAGATAATCCAATAGTTTCTTTTGAATAGGATGAAGATGCTTCATATTTCAAATACCATGATACACGAGTAAAAAATATTTGTCAAATTTTTACTGACAAATGGAGATTCTTTTTGACAAAATATTGACGTACATATATAATCTGTTCACATGTATACCACAAAGACCCCTCGCATTATTATCCACTTAGACATGGATGCGTTTTTCGCCTCTATTGAGGAACGGGATAATCCAAAACTTGCTGGCTTACCGGTCGTGATTGGATCTGACCCCAAAAATGGCTATGGAAGAGGCGTTGTTTCCACTGCTAATTATAAGGCGCGCTCCTATGGCATTCACTCTGCCCTCCCCATTACTAAAGCGTGGCGGCTTTCTGAACAGATGCATCGAATGAAGAAGGGTGAAAGGGCAATATTTTTGCCGGTCGCGTTCAAAAAATATGTTCGCGTTTCAAGAAGCATTCGCGTTATTCTTAAATCATTTTCCTTTCCCATTGAAGTTACCAGCATTGACGAAGCATATATTGACGCAAGTTTTCTTGGCTCCTGGAATAAGGCACTTGCCCTTGCACAAAAAATAAAAGAAACTATCCTCACGCAGGAGCGCTTAAGTTCTTCCGCTGGCATTGGGCCTAATAAACTCATAGCAAAAATAGCATCGGGATTTAAAAAGCCCAATGGATTAAGCATGGTTTTGCCCGAAGAAGTGGAAACATTTTTAGCCCCGCTCTCTGTGAGGGAACTTCCCGGCGTGGGACCAAAAACAGAAATTTTCCTCAACAAAAAGAACATCAATCGAGTCGCCGACATAAGAAAATTTTGGAAGTCCGACTTCCAAAATTGGCTCGGCAAGTGGGGTAAGGAAATTTATCAAAAATCATGGGGCATTGATGACCGCCCTCTTGAAACCAACTGGCAGAGAAAATCGCTGGGCCATCAAGAAACGTTACCCTTTGACACGTTAAAAATTTCCCTCCTTATACGGAAACTCCGCGAACTTACCCAGGAAACCGTTGGCGCCCTTCAAAAAGAAAAACTGCGCTGTCGTACGGTGGAAGTTACCGTTCGCTTTGCAAATTTTGAAACCAAAAACCGCTCTAAAAGTTTTTCTCATTATACGAATGATTATACCTCTATATGGGAGCACGCTTTGCATCTTTTTCTGCCTTTTTTGAATGAAATCGCTAACCCTGAATATCGCATGATACGTCTGGTGGGAATCTCCTGTTCAAATCTAAAAAAATTGACTGAATAGAGAAAATATTGTATTTTTTATCTATCAAAAAAAGGAGGGCTATATGTTCTTTATTTGGGAAACACTAAAACGATTCGGAAATTTTTTGGGAAATATTCTTGAAATACTCCTCCTCTCTTTTATTCTCGTCCTGATTATTGTCGTGAAGCTTCCCTCAATTATCTCCGACTGGAAGAAGAAGAAGGAAAGGATTCAGGGAGAAGGGCTTGCCGAATTAATGACAAGTCCCCGTAACATGGCAAAAAAATTCAAGTGAGCAAGTGAGGAGGAAATAGGATAATCCCGGATCAATACGATCTCGGGATTAATTTTTTAGGGACAAGGGAGCGGGAAAAAATCCAATAGCGCATTGCTTCAAATCCTCCGACTAAAAGCGTTACATAGAGGGCGTCGCCAAAAAGCGTATTACGGAAAAAGGGAAGGGCATTTACATAGCTTTGCATGAGTCCAGCGAGCGTATGAGGATACATGGTGCCAAACGCCCAGACGGCGACATTAGTAATGAGGTAAAAAAGGATTGACCCTGCAAGCGTGCCGCCAAGGATAAATAAAAATCGCTTATGGCGTCTTAACCAAAGTCCAATAAAGCCCATAAGCGCAAAACTCCCATAGACCGAAAGCATAATTTGCCACGAATAAAATCCGATAATGCTGTCGCTCAAAAGCATCGCTCCAAGGGGGAGGATAATGGCTAAGCGTTTTGGCAAATACATACCGCCAAAAAGAGCTATTGCTCCAATAGGAGCAAAATTGGGGGCATGCGGTAAAAGCCGCATGGCAAAGCCAAATAGAATAAGCATCGAGGGTAACGCCCAAAGGGCAAATGACGATGATGATGGTTTCATAGAAATTAATTGAATTATAGTGTTAAAAACTGAAGAAACCGCCAGAGAAGATATACACCAATTAAAAGCGAAGCGAAGATGCCAATGGCAAATATATTTTGTGCAAGCTGGTTCTGCCCCGTATAAGCAAGAAGCGTTTTAGGTTCTGTCTCGCTCGTAAGAGCGCTTGCCTCGTCAATCAATGCGGGTACTATCTGTGCTATATTCTCTTCCCTTTCGCTTACTTTTTCTTCAATGGACAAGGGAGTTACTGTCTTTACGCTAACCGAATCTGAGGATGCTTCGCTGATAATAAAAGGCGCTATAAATCCCTCGGTACTCGTGGCGTTGATAGGGAGAGGCATCGGTTCAGGGGAAAAACGCTTTTCTTCCTCACTTGATCCTCCTACGCCCCCTCCGACGTTTCCGCCACCTGGAGAAGAACTTGCCGCTTCTGGTTTTTCAAACGTGCCCAGGATATCGTACCATGTCTTTGAAAGTAACGCAGGAATGGCGTATGAAGTCGCCCAGATGCGGCTGTCCGGTGAACCCGTTCCAATGCCGCCGTCTTGGGACTGCGTAGAAAAGAGATATTCGCCGGGTGTCTTGCCGTTTTTCAGCCAATTTGACTCATCTTCTCCCAATGCCTTAATCGCCTGCATTGCCCAGCTTGTGGAGAAGGGATTACTTTCAAACCCTCCATTTACCTCTTGCTTGCTTTGCAAATATCCCTTTGCTTTGGCAAGCGCTTCGGAAGCGCCCGGAAGAGAAGAAACCTTTGATAATGCCTGAACGCCTGCTGCGGTTACATCCACCCCTATCCACGATCCATTGCTACCCTGACGGGAAAGAATAAAAGAAACGGCTTTGGTAACCATGGGATCATCTTTGCCAATGCCCGCGTTAAGGAGGGGAAAAAGTGCGAATATATCATCATTTACCAAATCAGCACTGCCGAACTGATTACCATCAAAACCGTCAACTATAGCCTGGATATAATTTGTTTTTGTTCCATTATAGGGATTAATACCTAATGCCATTAAGGCCATGGCGCGGCGTTCGTAATCAGTTAAGAGCGTACCGGGATTGGGATCAGCTTTTAAATAAGCTATCAGGGCTTCCTTCGCATTGCCTGCTCCCCCATGAGCCCCAAGGGCAACAGCTCCCCAGTCGGTATAAAGCAAGGCCGAACCAAAGGATCCGTCTTCCTTTTGGTTGTCGCTTAAAAATTGAATCGCCCTTTCCAGGTCAATCCTTTTTACTTGGGAAGAAACCGCTCCCCCTCCTCCTCCGCCCGTATTGGGAACGGGAGCCGCTTCACTTGACGTAGAGGTTGCCGCTTTTGGCAGGATAGTAAGTGCCGCGGAGGGGAAATAAAAATCTTCGGCGATGCCCACTTGATAAACTCCGGGTACTTCAAGAATAAAGCTTGCCTTCCCAAATTCATTGACCGGTGAAGAGTTAATGACAATGGGCGAAAAAGGATTATCGGGATTTTCCTTTGTCACCCCAACGGTAACGCCAATGAGCGGTTCCCAGAGATTTGTCGTGTAGAGATAATTTTGCGCCTCGGCGCTAAATTCCTCCCCTGCTTCAACTGCGCTCCTTTCAAGAATTGTCTGATGAGGTGTGCCAAAAAAGAGATACACATCATCCCCGTCCTGCAAAATATATTTATCAGTGGACACAAAAGGGAAAATGCTATTCACCACGTACTGCCAATTAAAGCAAGCGTCTAAGGAACGTACGGGAATTTCAATACAGTTTATGAGGAAGGCGTCAAACGAGGAAAAGTATGCAAGATCAGACAAGTGAAAGGAATCATTCGCCTCGTCAATCGCTTTTATAACGCCAAGGGCACTTGTAGACTTCAGGGGATGCTCCGCTCCGGTATTGTCTTTTATCTTCACCAAATGCTCTTCACCCAAAGACCAAGATCCCTCAAAAACCAGTTCATCTTGATAGCGAAGGTGGAAAGTAATGCTTTTAGTGCTCGTGGCATGTTCTTCGGGCTCAATGCCATCGGGCGTACTTGTCGCGTTTTCACTTGCCCCCGCAAAGGAAGGGCTTGCAAAAAAAAGAATAAACGCAGCGCATAGAGCGATAAAAAAATTATTCTTCATCTTCATAATTCCAGTTTATAGTATCCCCTTCTTTTACAATGTACTGGGAAATTCCCACGTCCGCCTTTTTGCCGTTAATAGAATAAATCCAATATTTGTTACTGCCATTCGCGTTATTTTTTACGCCGTTTATCTCGTCAACAAAAAACCCAAGCCCAATATACTCCTTCCCGCCAAAGGAAATATCATGCATGTCGCGCGCACCAATCATGAGATTATATACCGAAGAATTTTCGGGCAATGAAACAGAATACGTCTGTCCACTTATAATAAGCTTAGCGGAAATAGTTGGAGCCTTTGACTCCTCCTGCGCTTCTTTTTTAACTTCGCCCGGAATCCTTACATCCGGAAAAACTTTCTGCAAAAGAGAATCATTCTCTTTTTCTGAGGGCTCACTTTTGGATGGATCAATAAGAATAGGAGGCTCGCTAACATCATCAGTAGGCGGAGAAACTTGAGGGGAATAGAAATAACCACTAACAATAGTGATAGCGATTATTACTATCAGAGTTATAATGATATGTTTCTGTGCTTCAAAAAAATCACGCATAACAAATAAATCCTGCCAACGAAAGGCAGGACTGCGTGTATCCCAAGTAAAAATCCCTTAACCTTTCGTTGGAAGGTACCATCCTATGCCAAAAAGCTTCGGAATGGGTTTTTGGTTCCTGGCTCGTCTTTCAAGTTTAGAAAGACTCACAGTTGCCTGACAGCGCCGGAGTTGCACCGGACTTCCCTAAAAAATTATGTAATTGTGATTAAAGTATAACGGTCGAAAAATGATTTGTCAAATTTTTGGGTTTTTCTTTGTCCCGCATAAAAAATTGGGTGGAACTTATAAGTCCCACCCCGTCCTCTTCTTTGGTCAATCCCTCCTCGCCCTTTCAAAAATATGCTCTATCCCCTCCTTGATATAAGCGATGACGTCAAAACATTTCGCCAGTGGTTCTTTGCCAAGGATTTCCAATGCGGTTCTCGCATCATCTTGGGCCAGTGATAATTGTGCGAGTGTTTTGCTGAAATGGACTCCCCTTGGGGCATAAAGGACGAATCGCGTTTTCCCGCCGCACGAGGTTCTTGCAATTCATGGACCTCCTCTTGCATCAAGAGCCAGAAAGTAAAACAAATTTGCTCTATCGTGCCAGCCATGATAGCGAGATTACTAACCAATGCCGCATGGCGATCGCGCTGCAAAATCTGCGTTTCTGCCATTGCGGGGCGAAGGCCCAAAAATTCAAGAGCGTACTTCTCTAGCGCTGGGTTCATGCCCGCATAGTTGCCTACCGCTCCTGACATCTTCGCCTCACCAAGTTCCTCGTCAATGACATGACGCAGCCGACGAGTACTTCGGCCTATCGCACAGCTATACACCAAGAGCAGTTGACCAAATGTGGAAGGAAGAGCAACCTGACCATGCGTACGCGCTGTCATCACCGTCCACTGATGTTCGTGGGCTTTCTGGCGAAGTACCCGCTCCAGCTTGATGAGTTCCGTAAGTATTAACTCCACCGCATGCCGAAGCCGTAAAATCAGCGCGGGATCTTCCACATCATAGGAGGTGAGTAATTTATGAAGCTCATCCTTAATCTCCCCGACTCCCGCTTCTTCAAGCGATTCCTGGACGGCTGCGACAAACGCGTTCATGTCATGATCAAACATCCTCTCTAACTCCTCTATCCGCGACACTACCACACATGCATGATTTTTTATCCCCTCATACACTTCCAGAGGTAGTTCACCCGCTTGATTGCGAGCCCATAAAAACGCAAACTCAGGCTACAGCCACGTCTCGTACTTTGCCCCCGGCCCAAGCCAAAGGTCTTTCATTGCCTCACGTAAATACCGCTCTATCATGGAATCCTCCTTGTCTATGGGATTGTTCCCTGTTGCGTACGTTAGAAAGTGCTTCCTGGTAGTTTGGACTAATGTTACCTAAAGTTTTTATGATGTCAATGAAAATACTCTCGATCGCTAAGCTTCTTTAAAGCCTTTGATACTACTATACAAAAATTTAATACTGATACAAGCCATGTTAATTCCTTTGGGTTGACTTTATCATTATCATGTGTTATTTTCTGCTTCGTAAAAACGACGTAAGTCTTCTATGATGCACATTTTTTAAGGAGGAATTTTATGGGCCTTTTGAAGGTAGAGAAGCGGATCGTGGAGTTATCGGAGAGCTACAATCATCCAGACAAGGAAAGATGGGAGTATCAGTGGCGTGCCGTGCTTGAAAACGCCCGGGCCACGGATAAGCCATGGCTCAGGATCAAAAAATGGAGAGACCACGAAGTAGACTATGAGCTACAAGACGATTGGCTCGAGCGGTTAAACCTCTTTGCTTCCTTGCATGGAGCAAAAGTGATAAGTACATGTGCCGGACATCCCCATGGAATTTCAGGATTCGGTGTACTGAATAAAGGAAGCAGAACTGCACCTTCATTTTCGCTTATCATTGACTCGTATATGGATGCGTGCTTGCTAGTGCCATTCTTTGCCATTCCCCGTACACGCGTAGAGCTCGTAGTGCATTGCCATAGAAAGTACATGTATCTCCGCATCCACGTTAAATCCGAAGTCAACTATTCTGGGAAAAACCAACAGAGGATAGCTGAATGGTGGGAAGAAATTCTCGCCAGCTTCTCCAACTTTTGCCTAGATACTTAGAGGACATAAAAGAGGGCACCAAACGGTGACCCTCTTTTGCTTCTCTTTTAAGGAGGACGGCTTCAATATTGCGATGTTTAAAGAATTATAATACCTCAATAATTTTGTTTTTGGAAGTGAAACCGGAGGTGATGGATACGCGAGAAATCGGAACATGAAAATGCTCCGCCAAAAGGCGGACAATCGCCTGGTTGGCCTTTCCCGCTCGGGGCGGTTCTTTCACCCACACCTCAAAATGCGCCTCGTCAATCCTTCTAATTTTCTCTTCTTTCGCGTTAGGGTTTGCTTTAATAAAAATTTTCATTATGGGACTATAAAAGATCAAGTTCAAAAAAATTAAATACAAATATCTCCTTTCAGGCGATAGTGGTTTAACTTTTACTTTTGAAATTTATCTTTGAAAATTAACAATGCTTTCGGCGACGAGTTTGGGGGAAAGTGTTTTATCTTTTGCAACAATACTACGAAAACTACTTTTATACAACTACATAAATGCTAAGCCTCGGCTTACCAGCCGAGGCTTTTCGTTCAGATGAACATTTTCTCAACTATTACCCCTTCTGGCGGAGCAATAGTGATATAGAACCAGAGAACTTTTTTACTCCTCATGTCAAGGAGCGCTTGGCTATGAATTCCCGTTGCTCCTGCGATCGCTTCTTTGCTCCTCTCAAACAAAGTAATAGCAAATTCGCGATCTTTAAATGTTTCACTTCCTTCTTGCCCCCACCGGTCAAGCCATGGTTTTATCCATAAGAAATCACGGGCAAGGACTCCAAGCTCTCTCGTCACCATAACCTCTTGCGATTGGAGATCGAGAAAAAACGTCGTTTCGTCAGGGGGAGAAGGAAGAAATAAGTATTGTTGAGCACTTTCCGAACTTAAATGAAACTGGATATTGGAAAACCATCCTTTCCCCGAGACGTTGAGCACACGGACTACGGCCCATGGGGTAAGCGCAAAGACCTCTTCTCTACTCAAGATAACCGTCTCTTGACTCAAAAACGGTTTTTGCAAAGACACGGTAGCGACCGGCTCTTCAATAGGAAACTTTTCAACGCTTCCTATCCCAAAGTGCGTAATAACTTTAACACTCATGTCCGTCCTCCTCAAAGAACAAATTTCCCTTACAGGATGAGGTATTTATAGCACGAGCATGGTTGCATGTCTATCCTTAGAATTAAACAGAATGGGCAAGCGGTTATGCTTGCCCATTATTTTACGGAATCAAAGAATAGTTTTTGCACCTCTCTGAAGCGAGCGAGGTCAAGTACTTTTACTATTTTTTTCTTCCTATTCCCCACATATTTCAGCGTGAAATATTTTACATGACATACATCACATGACCACCACTGCTCAAAGAGGCCATCAAAACTTCTCCCTTGATAGATGAAACGTGCTGGATACTCACACTTAGGACACGTTTCTTTCATACCCTTCCCTCCTTTAACTCAAGAGTATAACGAAAAACGCCGCTATTGCAAGCGGCGCTTAATCCCCGCCTCCACAAACCTAAGATAGAGCGGATGGGGCGAGAGCGGGCGGGATTTGAATTCAGGGTGGAATTGGACGCCGACGAAGAAGGGATGGTCTTTTAGTTCAATAATTTCCACTAAATCCCGCTGCGGATTGGTTCCACCGATCACTAACCCTTTTTTCGTTAATTGTTCCCGATAATCATTATTAAACTCATAGCGGTGGCGGTGGCGCTCTGCTATGAGCAGCTTCCCGCTTTCAGCTTCCTGCTTTCTGCTTGCTGATAGCTGACTGCTGTAAGCGGTATGGCTAATTGTTCCCTTGGACAATTCGCAATCGTAGGCACCTAAGCGCATGGAGCCGCCGTAGTGTTTTTCGGAAAGGAGGCGTCTTTGCTCCTCCATGGGGGTAATCACGGGATGGGGGGTTTTAGGATCTACTTCAGTCGTATGCGCGTTAGTTAATCCACACACGTTGCGCGCGAATTCAATCGTTGCCATATGCATACCGTAGCAAAGGCCAAAGTAGGGAATCTTATGTTCCCTTGCATATCCTACTGCTAAAATCTTTCCCTCAATACCGCGTGAGCCAAAGCCGCCGGGCACGATAATGCCATCATAATTATCCAACTCCTTTAATTTTCCTTTATCTTTCTCATATTCCTCTGAATTGAGCCACCCAATTTCCGGTTTTGCCCCATGAGCCCACGCGGCATGTTTAACCGCCTCAATAACGGATATATAGGAATCGGCGAGCATGAATTCTCCAGTCTGAAAATATTTTCCGACGATGCCTATTTTTACTCCTTTCTTTACGGATTTTATTCTTGATACTAATGCTTCCCATTCTTTTAAATCTTTTCCTTTTGACTCCATGCCAAATTGCTTCAGTATGAGATTAGAAAACCCCTCTTTTTCAAAATTAAGCGGCACCTCATAAATGGAATCAATGTCCGGGGCGGAAATCACGTGCCCTTTTGGCACGTTGCAAAAAAGCGATAACTTTTCCTTGCGCACGGCATCAAGAGGCATGGTTGCTCGAGCGATAACAAAATCTGCTTGCAATCCCGCCGCATTGAGGGAGCGAGCTGCGTGCTGGGTGGGCTTTGTTTTCATCTCGCCAATTTTTACCGGAATGGGCAGATACGATACGAGCACGATAATAACGCTTGAAGGATCTTCCAGGCGCATCATGCGCGCCGCTTCCAGAAAGAGAAGGTTTTGATATTCCCCTACCGTGCCGCCAACTTCAATAAGCACGAAGTCGGCTTTGGCAAGTTCTGCGGCGCGGCGGATGCGCCCGATTACCTCAAGTGGAACATGGGGCACTACTTCCACGCACTTTCCGTCAAACTCCAGATTCCGCTCGCGCTGAATTAAGCTTAGATATACTGATCCGGTAGTCATGTAGTTTGCCGAGCGGATATCTTCATCCAAAAATCGCTCGTAGTTTCCGACGTCCTGATCGGTTTCCATGCCATCATTCGTCACAAATACTTCGCCATGCTCGGTGGGATTCATAGTACCCGCGTCCACGTTTATATAGGGGTCGATTTTAATCGCCGTCACGTTAAATCCCTTTGACTTGAGCAAAAGGGCAATGGAGGAAGTGGCAATTCCTTTTCCCACGCCCGACATCACTCCGCCGACCGTAAAGATATATTTTGTAGTTTTATTCATTTATGATATTATTACGAATATGGAACGAAACTGGGGAAAACTTTTTTTGTACTGGCTCGTAGTAATAGTATGGATGGCGTTCATATTCTCTATTTCCTCAATCCCCAACCTCTCTCCGGGATTTTCTGCGAAAACAAATATTTTTTTAAGCAAGCTCGCGCACATTACCGAATATGCTCTGTTAACCCTTCTCCTGATACGAGCACTGCGCCATTCCTTCCCCTCGCTTCCTCTGCGGTCCATTCTTGAAATTGCCTTTATCATTGGGTATTTTTACGCCGTATCCGACGAATTTCATCAGCTTTCTATAATAGGAAGGGAGGGAACGTTTCGCGATGTCATGATTGATACAATAGGCATAACGCTCATGCCTCTTTGCTTTTCAAAACAAAAAAAGGGACGTTAAAGCCCTTTTTCTAAACAATATACGTCCTGCCAGCTACATGCCATCGCATACCCTACTAATTGTAGTTAAAAAAAAATTTCTGTCAATATGAAACCTTCAAGGCAAACCGCCTTTGAGCAAGCGGCAAATATCGCAAAGATAGATGCAAAAACCCTTGCGTTTTTGCTAGAGCCCAACCGCACTATTGAAGTAAAGATTCCCTTAAAGCGGAAAACAGGTATTGAATGGTATAAAGGATACCGCGTTCAGCATAATAATAAACGCGGACCTTATAAAGGAGGCCTCCGTTATCATCCTCTTGTGGACATGGAAGAGGCAAGACGCTTAGCCCTCCTTATGAGCTTAAAATGCGCGGTGGTGGATATTCCCTTTGGAGGAGGGAAAGGCGGCATTGCCGTTAATCCGGAAACGCTCTCTGAAGGAGAGCTTGAGGAATTAACGCGCGCGTTTGTGCGACAAATCGCCGACATTATCGGGCCCCTAAAAGATGTCCCCGCGCCCGACGTGAATACCAATCCCAAAATTATGGACTGGATTGTGGACGAATATGCAAAGGCGGAAGGCAAAAAGGAGCTTGCCGTGGTAACCGGAAAATCTCTTGCTAACGGCGGCGTTGCCGGAAGGGAAAAGGCAACCGGGCTTGGCGGTGCAATTATTTTGCGCGAATACCTAACATCCGTTAAAAAGGACCTATCAAAAACCACGGTTGCGATTCAGGGCTTTGGCAATGTAGGATCGCACTTGGCGCGCATTTTGGATCAGTGGGGATTCAGGGTACGCGCTCTTTCAGAATCATCGGGCGCGGTTTACCACGAAGACGGCTTGGATGTGGATGAGGCATTCCGCCAGACGCTTCGCACGGAAATTATGGAAAATATCTGTTTTTGTAAAGGGACAACCTGCCATATGAAAAGCTGTAATTTCACCGATAACGACGCACTTTTAACATCAGACGTTGATGTCTTGATTCCCGCCGCGATTGACGACCAAATTCACAAGGGGAACGCGGGAAAAATTAAGGCAGGCGTCATCTTGGAAATGGCAAACCATCCGGTAACCGAGGAAGCCGATGAAATTTTGCGCGAGCGAGGCATTGTGGTTATCCCTGATATACTGGCGAATGCCGGTGGCGTTACCGTCTCCTACTTTGAATGGCTGCAAAACACCAGGCGCGATGAGCCTTGGGAAGAAAAAAAAGTTGATAAACTTTTGGAAGAAAAAATGGTCAAAGCCTTTGCCGCGATGTCAGCCATCGCAAAGAAATCAAAAACTGATTTTCGCACCGCCGCAATGGCGCTGGCACTCAAACGCCTTACGGAATAATTTTCATATGAGTTACGGAGAAATTGCCATTCTTTTATTCTTCCTTTTCCTCCTGATGTTTCTTTTGAAAAAGGGAGGGTGAATAAAACCATTTTCCCCAGACAATTACAAAGATTACCCTTTGCAAAAGCCTGTTCTTATTGTGGTATGATTGATATATTAAAATAAAAAAATGGGCGATACTATGAACACTTGCAGTAAAGCTTAATATCTTTTTGGATCTCTCTAGAAAAGTAGCCCGTGAAGTGGGGCTACTTTTTTTATTCTTTTCTGCCGCCTATGGCGTAGTTTAATACAATGTATCTACCAGTTCATGAATTGATGCCTCCGTGGTTTCACCCAGAGAATTTTTTAGAACACCCATTGTTAAAAGCTTCTTTTTATCTTCTAGTCGTTGAATAAGAATAGTATGATTCTGTATCTTAGCTTTAACCCACCTATATTTCTCAACTAAGTCCTTTGGCGCTTCTGCTCCCTGCTGGTTTATCTGCTGTTCCCACTCATTGTAGGGATACGCTTTCCCAAAATAAGCAAGTGACTCTTGGCACATATCTATCCACTTGTCGGCAAACTTCGTAAGGCGCTCTATCTCTACTTTCTGTTCAGATGCTAGCTCTGGAGTTTCTTTTTGAGGTGCCTCAACGACTTCTTGCTCTGTAGGCTTCTTACCCTCTTGGTTTACTTCTTGTCCCGCTTCTACAGAAGGTTGATTGTCTAATTCTGGATTTGGCATACTAGTGATTGTTTTGTATTCGGTAGAGCAAGGTCATAACCCTTCTATTTTTATTTGACATTCCATTCAACTTCCGGCGTAGAAAAAAGACTGCGAGGAAAACGTTTTGATAAGTCCGTGCTTAATTTCCTATCGGTAAAATCTCTGAGTTCTCTCAATAACTCTTTTTTAATAGTCATCGCTAAAATCTTTGCGCTCGAAGCATCTCCCGACTCAAAAAGTTTTTGTGCATTATGCAATGCAACAAGATCCCCTTCCACCGCACTCTTTGCTTTATCCATGAGAGCTCCTTCCGCTACGAGATTACTAAAGAAAGAGCGATTATCTGGTCCTCGGAGATCCAAGTCGACACCATACCTGACTGTCTTTGATAGGGACCAGTCATCCATTATTTCAAGGGCCTCATTGAGTCTTGCTGAATAAGCATTGAGCGATGATAAAAGGTTCTCACCTAACTCGATCATCTCACTAATGTTTTCCTCGCCTTTTTCAACTTCTTTATTACCCTGCTCTGCGACTATTTGACTTTGTTCACCTTCACTTGACGACGAGGATGATCCTATTTCAGAAGTAAATTTTTGCTCATCTTCAGAAAAATAAACCATATTGATTGTTAGAGTTAATAAGTTGTATTAATTTTTACAAAATCGAAGCTGGATGTCAATACTACTTTTCTATTTCTCCTAAAGCCTTTGCTTTTGTTGTTTCTATGCGCTCTAACTTATCAGTAATAGTACCCAGCCGTTTGGCGCTGTCGTCATATTTGGAGCGGGCATTTTGGAGGTGCGAGCCCAAGACTTCAAAACTTTCGTTGAAGCGAGAAAAATCCGTGCGCAGGCGCGAGAGGTTAGCCATAATTTCTTTGACATTATTTTGCACCTGCTGGCCTTTTAAACCCACGAGTACGGCCTGCAGATATGCCCAAAAACTATTGGGTGAGGCGGGAATCACGTTTTTCTTGAGGGCGTAATCCGAGAGATTGACTCCGTCAACTTCGCGCACAATCATTTCGTAATACACGTTTTCCGCGGGCACGTACATAAACGCAAAATCGCTCGTGCCCTCATCGGCTAAAATATATTTTTTGGCGATGTCGTCAATGTGTTTTTTCACGTCAACCGCAAACTGCTTTTTTAGCTTTAGTTGCTCATCGGTATCCTTTGCTTCCATGATTTTCCTAAAATTTTCCAGGGGAAACTTGGAATCAACGGGAATTAAAAAATCGCGCGACTTAATCACGGCATCAACCTTGGTGCCGTTTTTGAACGCGTACTGAAAAGCAAAGCTGTCCGCGGGCAAATATTGAGCGAGCAGATCGCCAAGCAGATATTCGCCAAGGCCGCCCCGTATTTTTGGCGCGCGCAAAATGTCGTGCAAGGAAGAAATATCCTGTCCCACTTCAAAAATACGTCTGGTTGCTTCTTCTAACTGCGTCAATTTGGTCTGCACGTCAATCACGGTTTTTGACGTATGCTGATGGGATTGCTGCATTAAGCTTACATTATCGCGCAGCCGCTCCCCCACTTCTTTGCGCACGGATTCCAGTTGCTGGTTCATCTGTAGCAAAATTGCACTGGTCAGGCTGTCCAAACGCTGATGCAAATCATCGGGCCTTCTCCGCTGGGGAAAGAGCAGATAAATTACCACTCCTATACCTATTAATATAATAATTCCCAATAGTTGATTTAATTCCATAAACGCAGTTATTGCCTTTTATCTTACCATATGATTTAATATAGGCAACTTTTCAAAGGAGGTGGCATATGCCCACAGAGACCGAGGTTAAGGAGTTCTTTTTTGAATCATCGCTGTATTTTCTTTACCATCCGCCAGGAAATTTCCCGGAGCATATTGTTCCTGGCTGGAAATTTTCGGCCACATGCAACAATGTGTTTTCTAGTGTTATAACCTTCACCAGCCATCTTGATGGCGAAACAGTGCGCTTTATTTCCGACCGGACAATATGCTATAAGGAAGCTGTAATTTGGCTCATGCGCCGGGAAGACTGGTACCTTAATGTGTCCAAGGCAATCGTAGCCTATTTGCAAGCCGAGGCTTGCCACAAGGCCTACAAAACAAATGAATTCATCGCGGGAAGGGGGGTGAATCGCTATTCGTTGGATCAGTATTTCTACAGAAATTATCCAAAAGAGGATTCATTCGCGCAATTTAGCGCCGAAGAGACCGTGAGGCATCTTGACAGTGCAAAGAGTATAGACAAACTCCTTGCCTATAGCCGCACCTGGGGCCAGGCATGGGAAGAACTTACATAGGAGGATGCGAAATGGCAATCATCACCGATAGCAAAGCGTGGAAAGAGGCTCTCTTTAAGGGAGGTAAGGTCATCTACAGTCCGAAAAGGGCTCGCATGGGATATATACCCAATTCTTACCTTCCTAATACAAGGGTATCTGAATATTTACTAGGGCAATTTGAAATCGTAGATCGCTGGAACGAAGGAGTGGGACCAACGACTACAAAAATCGCGGGATCTGTGAGCATTGTCCAAGTAAATAATGACAGTCGCATTGTGGGGTGGGTACTCTCCTATCAGGGTTGGTATAATCATACTAACCCTGAAGTGCACGCGTTGTGGTATGAAGCGCTGCAAAGCGCGTATGCCGCGAAACAATTCAACGGCGGAAGGGGGTTAAAAGAAATGACGGCCGATGAATTGACATACCAAAATAATTGGATAAAAGAAAATTTTCGGGTAGGTGGGGGATGGGAGACCGTCCACGGAAGGGAAGAAGAGAAGCTCCTTCATATCCAATATATTTACCTTGCTCTTTATCCATAGACGAGGGGATCGGGGAGAACGGTGTGAACTGTTTTCCCTTTCTTTATGAACGCTCATTAGGAAATGCTATGCGCGGAAAAAGATAATCAAGCGTTAAAATGAGTATCCAGAGAGTTGCCGCCAAAAGATCGGCTTTTATAAATATCTTTACGGATACCCCCACTGAACCGGCGCGGATCAAAATGGAGCGGTGTAACCCATACATAAATAATGTAAAACCAATGATTCCATTACTATGGTTTAATGAGTTTATACAATTGATCTTCCATGCGGAAAAATTCTTCGGAACGTTTTTGACGCGGACGCGGAAGCGAATTGACCATCACCTTTTCTATCCTCCCCGGGCGGGGGGTTAATACGGCTATGCGATCGGCAAGTTCTATCGCTTCTCCGATAAGGTGGGTAACCATGATAATGGTTGGCTTTCGCTCCTGCCATAGGCTTAAAGATTCTTTTCGTAATTCCTCCGCGGTAAATGAATCCAGTTCCGAAAAAGGCTCATCCATAAATATAATTTTTGGACTTGTTACGAGGGCCCGCGCGATTCCCACGCGCTGGCGCATGCCGCCTGATAATGCTTTGGGATATACGTGGGCAAACTTTTCCAGACCAAGGCGCCTTAATTCTTCCATAATGGTTTTATGCCGCGACTCTTTTGAGATATGCCTTACGATAAGCCCTAACTCCACGTTTTCGTAGACACTAAGCCAGGGAAGTAAGGCAAACTGCTGGAATATAAAGCTAATATCCTGTCGTGAAATTTCTGGAGCATACGATACCTCTCCCCGAAATGATTTCTCAAGGCCGCTCATCACGCGAAGTAACGTTGATTTGCCAGAACCGGAGGGTCCGAGGATAATAAAAAATTCTCCCAAATGGATTTCAAGGTTAATATTCTCAAGTACCGGCAAGTGTTTATTTGAGTGATCCTCAAATACTTTGGTTACATGGTGAAGCGAAAGCGCGAATTCCATAAAAACTTCTAATCCTCTGTCCTTTCATGGCCCCACTCTAAGAGCGGAAGCCAAAGAAGACGATTAATGACAAAGATGACTATCAAGAGGCCTAAAATTCCGAACACGGTGACAGTGGGATCGCTAGAGGATGACTGAAAAAAATTTCCTAGCCCGCTTTGTATGCCAATAATGATTTCGGTTGCCACAAGCGCCTCCCATCCCTCGCCAAGGCCAATGATTGAGCCGGTGATTAAGCCCGGAATACTCACCGGCAAAAGAAAATCCTTCAAATATCTCCATCCCCGCACCCCCATAATATCTACCACTTCCTCCCAATCACGTTTTATCAGCTTAAGGGAGCTTATGATGGAAAAAAAAATGGGCCAGATAACCGTTACCACAAGAAAAAGGATAACGGTACTATTTGACGGTCCCCACAAAAGAGTGGCGAGGGGAAGTGCCGCAAAGGTTGGGAAACTTTGTAAAACGTCAAAAATCGGCAGGGCAACGGCAGCGCTCTTTCCTTTATAAAATGATACCGCGCATATCCATGCCAATATCACCGCAATTACGTAAGCGACCAGGAGCCTCCAAAAAGAAATAAATAAATCAAGAAAAAGCGTTCCCGCGGCAATATGCGTGATGCGGGAAAAAAACAACAAAAGCACGAAGGGGGAAACAACAATGAAAAGCGTAAAAAGAAAATGCCGTCGTGATTTATATATTTTTATGATGCCTTTGCGCATAATTTTGCCTTATCGCCTGAAGAATAAGGATACAATAAAGAGAATAATACCCGTAAGAATAATGCTTGGACCGGGCAGGAAGGCAAACTGGTAGGCAAAAAACACTCCCGCGACTGAAATAAGCCCTCCCAGAATCGCGGAGAGTACCATATATCCCCTCATGCTCTGAGAAAAATTTTTCGCGACTGAAGCGGGAATAATGGTTAAAGCGCCCATGAGCAATGTTCCCACAAGCTTAATGCCAAGTGCCACTGCTGTCGCAAATATAAGAAAAAATCCTAAATCATAATATTTCCCCACCCCGGCAACCGCCGAAAGATCCCGTGAAACAATAGAGAAGAGAAACTGCTTTGAAAAGAGAAACGAAAAAAGGGTAAGTAACGCAGCGGCGGCTAAAAATATTCCCAGCGCCAAAGGAGACATCGTCGGGAATA
>CAYTEF010000004.1:0-6872 GCA_964436845.1 uncultured Candidatus Saccharibacteria bacterium | reverse complement strand
TCCGAAACGGGATTCAAGAATTTCGCTATCAGGTGTCTTTAAAATTCCTATCGCAAGACTTGCGGTAAAGAGAAGCCCCACCAATGCTTCCGCCGGAAGCGCTGTTTTCTCTCCAAGCCACCACACAATAACTGCGCCGCCCAAAAGAAATGTCAGAACGCCCCAAAAAGGATCTATTTGGTATGCTAAGGCTATGGCAATGCCCGGGAGCGCAACATGGGAGAGCGCGTCTCCCACAAGCGCCATGCGACGCAAAATCACAAACGCGCCGATACTGCCTGACGCAATACCTACCATAAGTGCTATTAAAAGTGAGGGGATAATGTTTTGCTCCATAGTTAATTGGCGCTTGCGTGGTGATACATGGCAACTTCGCCGTAGAGCCGCGAAAGCTCTTTGGAAGTTAAAACATCGGAAGGCTTTCCCTGGCAAATAAGCTCGCGGTTTAAGCAGATAACCTGCTGGGCATAGCGATACACCACGTTTAAATCGTGCGAAATCAAAAGAATTGTGGTACCTCTCTCCTCTTGCAGTTTATGCATCACCTGATACACTGTTTCTTCAAACCCCACATCAATGCCTGCAGTGGGTTCGTCAAATAAGAGCACGTCCGGATGGTTAAGCATTGCCCAGGCAATTAAAAGGCGCTGGAGCTGGCCGCCGGAAAGATCATGCACGGGCTTTTTTAGTATATTCTTCTGGAGGCCAAGAAGGTTAAGCTCGTGTAAAATATGCTTAAGGAATTCCTCTTTGGGAAACCAAAATGTATCAGACTTTAAAAGAAAAAATTCCTGAACCGTAAGAGGCACGGTCTTATCAATTGCTAGCTTTTGCGGCACATAGCCGATACGCATGGCCTCCTGCCATTGAATACTGCCCCGATAGGGAATAAGTCCCAAAAGTGCGCGGAAAAGTACCGTTTTCCCCGCGCCGTTAGGTCCAATGACGGCAAGAGCTTCGCCGCGCCTTACTTCAAAGGTAACATCTTTAAGAATCTCTTCTCCATCAAGCGTTACCCAAAGATTATTTACTTCAAGCACCGTATCCTTTTTCATGCCTCTATAATAATATCACGCCTATTAAAAAATTACACTACTTCGGCTTGATAACAGTTTTCGCAGTAAATAATTTCTTCTCGCTCCGGCGCGTAACTTGTTTTGAATTCATTCGGGCACGGATTTGCAGCATGAATATGGTTAGTCTTGTTTTTGCACATGCACGCCCTCTGCCATAATTTGCGGGGGTTTTGGCTTAAAAAACGCTCGTAATGACGGCAGTTGGGACAGAGAATAGGCAGGGGCACATTCATTTTGCGATAAAACGCAAGCTCTTGGGGAATAATACGAAAAGCAACGGTGCACTGTTCATGGCATATTCCTCTATGTTTGCAACCGATTATTTCCTTTACGATATTATCAAGGAGCATCTTTTATATGATCCGGAAGTTTTGCCCCTTCTTTTGTAATAATATGATGCGTTGCTTTAGTTTTTCGCCACTCGTAACCCTCTTTTATCGCGGCCTCTTCTGACAAAGGAAACCACTCCTGCGCCGTTGTTTCATTGTACGAAAATGGAGAAAGTTCTATGGGGAAAAATTCGCCGTACCTATATATTCGTCCTTTTTTATCCTCATAAGGCATTTTCCTCATGTGCTCAATGATCTTTGCTTTAAGCGCTTCAAAAGATTTTTTATCATACTCTTTATTCAAAATGCAATACTGCTTGTGGCTCACCCCTATAGAGCCAAAAAGATTTCCTGCATTATCGTGGCAGGAATCGCAATAACTTTGGTCATAAGCTTCCGGCCAGGCGTCAACAGAAAATTTAATGTTGTAGGCATTTACCCCCATGGTGCAAACCTCATAGTTTGACCACATGGTACAGCAGCCGTTATTGATATCCATGCTGTCTTTTGCGTCTTTGAGAAAAATGCTGTAGGAACAATTTTCCAGATCCGACGCATACCATACTTCCCTGCAATTCTTTGAGTTGACAATATGATTGCCCGTAGCATTAAGGGAATGTTTAATTTGCGCGTACTTATGGGGAAAGCCAAGCTTAAGTTCGTCAAGTTCTTTTTTGTAAGCGGCAATATTCTTTCGGGAACCAAAGTCAACGCGCTCCATTTCGGAGAGATATGCTTCCTTTGTGTATTGACGATTGCGGATCATGTAGGAGGCATGGCGCTTGCCTACCGTTAAAAAGCAGTCATGCGAACCTGTTACATCAAAACAAAATGATAGGTTGAAAGAATCAAAACACGCATCGCAAAAACGCGAAGAGGAAAGGTGCTGGGAAGCAATCGCCCAGTAACATTCCTCGCACTTCAAAACGGCAAAGCAATCCGAAGAATCCTTACTTTGGGCGATGCGAAAAGAGTATAGACAATCTTCATTGTCATTACCTGAATTAATGAGGTAGCAGTTTTTGCAGTTTAATACCTGATTAACATATTCCGAGCTTGGCGAGTTTGCCACCTGCAAGGCAATGCGCGGAACTTTCGCTTGCAATTCCTTAAACTGCGAAAAGAACGAACGCGAAAAATCATAGTCTTTCCCATAAGAAAGCGCATCCCACTTGTCTGAAAAAAAGCACGCGCGGCAATATACGGGAAACGTCGTATCCGCTGGATACATCGCGATAATATTTTTTTTTACAAAGGCTGCATATACGGCTATATAATGCCCTGTCATTACGCCATGCTAAGCGCCTTTGCAACCGGCAATCCGCACAAAACGTAGGTGCGGGAATCGCCATTTTTTTATAAAATTTCAAATCTTCCGGCCAAATAGTAAATTGATTTTTGCAATTCTGACAAGTCATTTTTACCTTTTACCTTCTTATTTTTAATTTTCTTAGTATCCTCTTTTCCACTTCCTCGCTTTTTCTATTCCCCAGGAAATATAATACTTCCAGGAAAGCGACAGATCCTGGGCGTGCATCAAATTCCATTCCTGGCCGCCAAAGCCGCGCTTAAAGAGAGACAGCCCCCACCAGGGATGGTTGGTATCGCTTTCGGGAACAACGCCCCAGAAGTTATAGTATTTCTTCTCCCGCTTTTTTGCTTCCCTTATAATCTCCCACTGCAGGGTATACGCGGCAGGAATTTTTGAGTGCGTGGAAGCCGCGTGGTGGTAATATGCCGTGTCGTCATAAAATACGATGAATGCTCCAGCTAATACTTGACCATTATGCTTGGCAAGAAAAATTTTAGCAGAGTTTTCAGTTTTTAGTTTTAAGTTTCCAGCGTTTGAGCGGAACGCTTCTATTTCCTTTTGCAAATACTCGCGCGAAAACTGAATAAATTTTTGCCTTTTGGCCGTTTCTTCAAATAGGGGATAAAATTCATCAAGCGACCCTTCCTCAACGATAACGCCCTCGCGCTCGCCCCTTCTTACCAAATTGCGCGTAGTCTTTCTCATCCCCGCCATAATTTCTTCCTCGCTCCCTGAAGCATCCAATACCCACGTAAGCTCGGCGTGCATGTGCATGGGCGCGGGACGAAATCCAAGGCGCCTGAACATTTCACGATTCTCTTTCGTATCTTCCCATATAGGACTTACCCTTATAAAACCACACCGCTCCTCTTTAGCTAATTGTTTTAGATGATCAATTAAAGTTTGTAGTTTGTAGTGAGTAGTGAGTAGAATCGGCCCGTGGGGAATAAATAGAAAGTTCCCCCGCCGCGCCCTCACCTTAATCACTAAGGCAACCCCGAAAAGTTCTTTGTTTTTATAAATTCCCCATCGCCATATCTTCTCCCCCATGGTTTTGGAAAATTCCCCCCACGCCCAGGAATGGAGAAATGTCTTCTTCTCGCTATTCGCCAAAAATCCTTCCCATATGTTTTTATTTTTTATCTCTAAAATTTCCATATCATTTAGATTTTACCACACTCACGGATTTTTGCATGCTTGAATGGCCTCAAGAAAAATCGCTCCAAACTCCTGAAGTTTCCGCTCTCCAACACCGCTGATGGCAAGGAAGCTTTTGAGATCTCGCGGACGGCGGCGCGCCATCTCTTGAAGCGTTTTATCATGGAAAATTATATAAGCCGGTACGGAACGCTCTTTGGCAAGCTTAGCGCGTATTGCCCGCAGCCGTTCAAAAAGCGTATCATCAAAATTCCCGCTTCTTTTTCTTGCGCCGCCTTCCTTCTTTGCCTTGGATTTTGCCGGTGCGGCTTGCGGCCTTGCCTGCATCAAAGTAAGCGACGCGCGCTGCTGTAAAAATTTCTTTCCGGGCACGCCAACCCGATAGGTATCATATTCTCCCCCATTTCTCTCAAGAAATCCATTACTTATGAGCTGACGCATCACGTCGCGAATATCGTGGGGGCTCATGTCTTTTGCTATGCCAAAAACAGACAACCGGTCATGCGCGCGGTCAAGAACATGCTTGAGCCGCTTTCCAAGAAGCACGTCGCAAATATATTGCAGTCCGAAATATTCACCGGTTCGCAATACGGCTGAGAGAATTTTTTGCGTTATTTGGGTTGCGTCAAACTCCTTATGAGGTATGACGCACACATCGCATGCTTTGCAGTTTGTATCTAAAGTACGCTCGTCAAAGTATTGCAGGAGGTATGCCCGGCGGCAAGTGGTCAATTCGCAAAATTCTATGACTTGACCAAGTATGCGCGTCAAGCACTGGTACTCTACGGGGTCTTTTACCCGCCTGATAAAAAACTCGTGGCGGAACTTGCTCCCGTAAGAATAGAAGAGTATACACGTGCTGGGCAGGCCGTCGCGCCCCGCGCGTCCGGTTTCCTGATAATACCCTTCAAGAGATTTTGGCAAATCGTAATGCACCACAAGCCGCACATCCGGTTTATCAATGCCCATGCCAAAAGCAATGGTCGCCACAATAACCGACACCTTATCTTGAATGAAGCGCTCCTGCGTCCTTTTGCGCACATCGGGCGCAAGACCTGCATGATACGGAAGTGCCCTTACCCCGCCTTTGCGGAGCAGTTTTGCCAAACGTTCCGTATCCTTGCGCGAAAGGCAGTAAATAATCGCCGCCTCGCCCTTATGCTCTTTCATCACCTCCAAAAGCCGCGCCTGTTTTTGGTGCGAGCTGGGTTCAACATGATAATACAGATTCGGCCGGTTAAAGCTGGAAATAAAGATGCGCGGGTTGCGCAGCTTCAATGTTTCCACAATATCCTTTCTCACCCGCTCCGTTGCCGTAGCAGTCAGGGCAATAATGGGTGCCTGCGGCAATAAATCGCGCAGTTTGCTTAATTCCCGATAGTCGGGCCGAAAATCGTGCCCCCATTGCGAGATACAATGCGCTTCGTCCACGGCAATAAGACTAATAGAAAGCTCTTTTAAAAATTTCTGGAACGACTCAAGTCTCAGTCGTTCCGGCGCCGCGTAGAGAATTTTGATCTCCCCTTCCACAAGCCGACGCTCAATGTCATTCACCTCAACGCTTGATAACGTGCTATTGAGAAACGCCGCAGGAACGCCATCCGCAAGTAATCCGTCAACCTGATCCTTCATCAGCGCAATCAGCGGCGAAACAACAAGCGTCACCCCGCCAAACGCCAAAGCCGGCAACTGAAAACAAAGCGACTTCCCGCTCCCGGTCGGCATCAACACAAACACATCCCGCCCCGAAATAAGGGAATTGATAATCTCCTCCTGCTGGGGTCGGAAGGTGTCGTAGCCGAAATTAAGTTTGAGGAGTTGGTGGAGATTCATGGGATTGAACGTGGGATATCAGTTTTGTATTAAATCTTGTTATAAAATGCGGCTCTTCCTTTTGTAATCATCTTGTATTTCCACCCCAACTTTCCAAAATACTCCTCCGCCGCCTCTCGTTTTAATTTTGTTGAAAGCCAGAGCATAAGCGGCAAGCCCTTCGTCTCGTGAATTTCTTTGTGGCCGTCTTTATACACAACCAAAAAATCCGGGAGATATCTATGAGGAAAACCAAAAATTTTGTAGGGAATTTTCAGCCCGTGTTTCTTTGTCCATCGCACAACGGCAGAATCGCGTTCAAGCTCAACCATATATTCCCGCTCAAGCGCGGAATCATAGTCCTCGCTTCTATAAGGACTCTTTTTTAGTTGCGTGAGTGTTCCTTTTTTGCTAATCATTTTTTCCTCATAAATATCCCCTCAACAAGCTCCGGCCTTAAAAAAACATCCCGCACTTGATCAATAATCGCCCAAAGCCGCCGGAGCAATACTTCATCATTTGATTCTTCCAACTCGGCTCCGCCAAGCAATCTTTTTTTAATATGACCTTTGATAATCTTTACCAAAACGACCTGCCGCTCATCGGGGTTTCTGTCGTATTCAATAAGCGCGTATCGCGCAATGGAATGAATTTGTTTAGTTAATTGTTCCTTTAATTCTTCAACCGACCAATCCTCCGTCTTTGTGGCTCGCGCTATTTTCTCAATTTCAATCTCCGGTATATCCGCTTTGCCGGAAGTAACGTGTTCGGATTCTATGTTCAAACTCTTAATTCTCTCCACCTCCTCCACTATATCCATTCGGCTAAAATCATATTTGTAGTCGTCCAAATACTTCTGCCATTCATAAATCGGTTCTACCACCTCGGGGGGCTCGGGGGTACGCGGCAAATTCTTAATTTCCAATTTTTCTTCTGCTTCTTCAAGTGTTTTCTCTCCCTCATCTATTTTCTCTATACTTTTATCTTCCGGAATTTTCTCCGTGTCTATGATGATATTTGCCGGATCAAGGGCGTCCGGATACTCCGTTGCTTTCAAGTGGTCCCAAAGCCAGCTATGCTTCAAAATCGGGTGATCCACGATAAAAAGCGATTCCCATTCTTCGGGATTTTTACTCATTCGCCTCAAACCTCGCCCGATAACCTGCGGGCCATAGACCGAAAATA
>CAYTEF010000003.1:0-32924 GCA_964436845.1 uncultured Candidatus Saccharibacteria bacterium | reverse complement strand
AATTACTTCATCCAATAAAAAACACCCGCGTTGCACTTCGGGGGTGAATTTAGGATTTTGATTATATTACTATTATACACCCTTTACAGAATTTGTCAATACTTTTTACCGGATTTTCCTTACCGAGAAGCTATCTTGATTGTAGAGATAAATAATAGCATGTTTTTATATTTTTGTCAAGTATTTTCAGTAAACAAAAAAAGCCTCGATGGCTCTTGCTTTTTAAGGGTTATCTAGAAAGAAATTTTTTGCACTTCCCGCGCAAAGAATGTTTTAATATCTTCGGGCGTGAGTTGATCGCCCAATAATTCAACGGAGAAATCTTTGAGATCGCCCATATAGTAAAGCTGGCTTAACAGCAGCTTTTCGGAAAATGCCCCGCCAAATTTTTTACTTGCGTCAAGTATAATTGCAGGCAATCTGTGGCCGGCTTTGACAGAACAATATATATCCACGTAATCGCGCCACTCGCCTCGTCGGCCTATGGTGTAAGCTTTATCCGCGGCAATATCCCGCCAATCGCTAAGCTGGGCTTTTCCATAAGAAACCGGCGGATACAAAAGTGAAAACGGATACGCAATAAAGCTTATTTTAATGCCAAGCGAGGATACCACACTTAATTCATCACCGGTATCTACCAAAACTTCCTTAATGCCCAACCCTTCCTGAACGTGATTTTTGAGCGAAGGCGCTATTTCTTTTGCGCTAAAAAAATCAAAATCATAAGACTTGCGATGCGCAAGCTGAAGCGCCAGCGCGGTGCCTCCGGCAAGCAGACCATAAGAAAAAAACTTGTCCAGCAGGCCCCATGTAGTCTTTTGGTATTCGGAAAAAATTTCAGGATGAAGATTTGACATAGAGCGATTCGTTAAGGGGCTTTGCCCCAAGGGAAAGAATGATATCTTTGATAAAATAAAAGACATGCCGCTCATAGAGTTTCTTCGGAGCTGACAAGAATACCTCTTGTACGCCTTTTCTCCCATAAACCGAAAAAAGCCATTTAATGTGGCTCAAATTCCCGTAACTTAATATCTGGTGTATCACATACACCTTATCCTGTTCTAAATCAATATGGGAAAGCTCTTTTGACCATAATACCCCCTGAAGCTCGTGGGGAATATTGTTTTGCATATACAATACTATTTGAAAGTTCACGCTCGTTTTTTCTTCCAAGAAAAGCTACTCTTCTTTTTTCGCTTCCTCTCCCCCTTTCTTTTTTGCTTTTGCGTGCACGGGTATTTTTTTGCCCTGAACAATTCCTTCGGAAACCAGCATGTTCCAGACGGTGTCGGTGGGCTTCGCGCCATTGGAAATCCAATGGAGGATTTTTTCTTTATATAATATCTTTTGCTTTTGCACCGGTGACCAGCTTCCTAAAAGCTCTAAATAGGCGCCCTTGGGCGCGCGCCGTTCATCCTGCGCCACAATCCGGAAATGCGGATCGTTGCGCCGGCCGGTACGAATGAGTCGTAGTTTTACCATAGATTATTTTTTAACATGATTAAGCGCGTCTCTCGCGGCTTCCTCTTCTGCTTCCTTTTTAGAAACGCCCCTTCCTTCGCCTATCTTTTTCCCCTCAAGGAAGGCGCCCGCGACGAATACTTTACTATGATCAGGCCCTGATTCTTCCAGAATTTTATATTCAGGAGTAACGCGTTTTGATGCCTGAATGGCTTCCTGCAAAATGCCCTTGGGGTTATACTCACTACTTGACGCAACGAGTTTTGAGGCGTTGCTCAAAATAGCTCTTTCAATAAATTCTTTTGCCTTCTCGTATCCCTGATCAAGGTATAACGCGCCGATAATGGCTTCAAGAATGTTTGCCAAGATGCGCTCTTTTTCCGCTCCGCCCGAGATTTTCTCCCCGCGCGAGAGGAAGATATATTCGCCAAAGTTAAGCTTTCGCAGGGATTGGGCAAGTGTCTTGGTATTCACAATCACCGAGCGAAGCTGGGTAAGTATTCCCTCGGGCTTATCAGGGAAGGACTGATAGAGATAATCGGTAATGACTAATTCCAACACCGCGTCGCCAAGAAATTCAAGCCGTTCGTTGGATGCCAAATCGCCCAAGCGATTTTCCACCACGAACGAGCGATGCATTAATGCCTGTGTGAGTAAATCCTTATTCTTGAACGATACGCTGATATGGTTTTCAATTTCCTCAATCTGGGACATTTTTCTCCTAAATCCCAAATCCGAATGGCGAAATGCGAAATTTCGTATTTCGGATTTTGAATTTTACACTACTTATTTTCTTTTTTTTCGTTTTTACCCGTATCATCTTTTCCAGGCTCGCCCATCTCTTTATAAATCGTTCCCAATACCCCATTTACAAATCTTCCCGATGACGGACCGCCGAATTTCTTCGCAATTTCAATCGCCTCATTAATCGCCACCTTGGGAGGTACCTCTTTAGGATCGGAAAAGAGAAGTTCATAAATGCCTACGCGCAACACGTTTCTATCAACGAGCGTAATCTGTGGAATGGGCCATTTAGGTGCCGCTTTGGTTATCACATCATTTAAATAGTCCACCTTTTCCTCAACCCCCTTTATAAGGGTGGAGAGAAAGGAGCGGTCAAGCTTCCCGGCGTTCACTGCCTTTATATTTTTGTCAACTATGTCAGGCAAGTCAATACTATGCCCCTCGTTCTTCACGCCTTCCAATTCCTCTTTGGAGTAGAGGGTATGGTAAAAGTCCCATTCGTAGAGACTTTGCATTGCTAAGGAACGAGCTAAATGTCTTGAAGACATAATGGTAAATAGTGAATTAGGTTACTTTTTCTTGGAGAGTCCTTCCACGCTCAACGGTGCTTCAGAAGGTGCGGATTCTTCTTTACTTGCCCTAGGAGGCTCCTTCTTCCCTGCCTTTGCCGGCTTTTTTTCCTTCTTTCGCTCCTTAACATCTTCAATTGTTACTACCTGCCTGCCCCGATAATAACCGCAATCCGGACACACATGATGGGGCACTACGCGCGCCTGGCAGTTTGAACAAACCGCAAATGACATGGGCTTTAATGCTAAATGCTTTCTCCTGTCTCCTCGACGCTTTCGCGAGGTTTTCTGTTTTGGTACGGGCACAAAAAAACTTAAAACTAAAAGCGAAAAATGAAAAACAATCGTGTATCTTCCACTTGCCTTATTATACGCACTTTCTTATATTTTGCAAGCCCCTCTAAAGAATTTGGGGGAGCATGCATCGCACGCTCCCCTTTCGCCTATAATTGAAACCCCCCGTGTCCAAATTTTGGGGGATTATACTCCCCCTTTTTAAAATAGAGGATAAATCGTCACTTTTGCCCTCTATTCCGTTGCTTCTGTGTATTTACTATCCCAGCAGGTTACGCCAGGATCAATAATGCAGTCTCCATTCCTTGGAATGATGATGCATCCACTCGTTCCCAAAGGCAACTGTGCATTGTTAAAAGATGAACAACCCAAATTGGTACCCAATGATCTTAGGCCAAATACATCCGAAGCTCCCTCTTCATACCCCCACTCCAAAATCTTAACAGGGGTAAGGGTTACCTCATTTTGAGATATCATGTGATACTCAAAGTAGAAAGGATATTCGGGAGCGGTTAATCGGTACAAGAGAAATGAAGCTACCCCAATGATAACCCAGGAAAGAATAAAAATGAAACCCCATGAAAAATTCTTAAAGAACATTCGCTTCTCCTTACTAAGGCACGGGCTCGCGTCCCGAAAACCTTTGGAGAGTTAATACAATGATTACGGGAAAAAGTCAATGGTTTCCTTCTCATTTTTATCTGATACAATAGAGTGTCTCTATGAAATTTACCCATCTCCACGTACATTCGCATTATTCCCTCTTAGACGGCTTGCCAAAGATTGACGGGCTTGTTGAGGCCGCAAAGAGAAACGGCATGGACGCTCTAGCCCTCACCGATCATGGAGTTATGTATGGGGCAATTGAATTTTATAAGAAAGCAAAAGCGGCAGGCATAAAACCCATTATTGGCCAGGAAGCATACATCGCCCCCTACGGGTATGATAGCAAAACGCGCCCCGAGGATAAG
This sequence comes from uncultured Candidatus Saccharibacteria bacterium, assembly GCA_964436845.1. Lineage (GTDB taxonomy): Bacteria > Patescibacteriota > Minisyncoccia > 2-01-FULL-47-10 > JBBTYX01 > CAYTEF01. The sequence continues at coordinate 28,885 of CAYTEF010000003.1, read as the reverse complement.
GTGCGGCGGCACGTGATTTTGCTTGCAAAAAACGAAGAAGGGTATAGAAACCTTATTTCCCTTAGCACTAAAGCCCATCTTGAGGGATATTACTATAAACCCCGCATTGATAAAAATCTCCTAAAAAAACACGCGAAGGGACTCATCGGCCTTTCCGCCTGCTTAAACGGCGAGATCTCGCATACGATTTTGCACGGTAAAAAAGAAGGAGCAATAAAATTGGCCCAGGAATACCAGGACATTTTCGGGAAGGGAAATTTTTATCTTGAGCTCCAACACCATCCCAAACTACCCGATCAGGAAAAAGTAAATGCCGCCCTGCAAGAAATCTCTCATTCCCTTAAGATTCCCCTTGTTGCCACTGCCGACCTGCACTACCTCTCGCCAGACGATCAGCACGCGCAGGAGGTTTTGGTTGCCATTAACACAAATAAAGAACTTTCCGATGACGCCCGGCTTTCCATGAAAGCATGCGACCTCTCCTTTGCTTCCCAAAAAACAATGGAGGAGCGTTTTAAAAACATTCCTGAAGCGATTGAGAACACGAAGCGGATTAGCGAGCTTTGCAATCTTGATATTGAATTAGGTGTTCTGAAGCTCCCGGAATTCCCTTTAGAAAAAGGTAAAGATGCAAACGAAGAACTGCGAGCACTCTGTATGAAAGGAACAATATGGCGCTATGGGAAACAAAGCGAGGAAATAACAAAACGCCTCAATTACGAACTTTCCGTTATTAAGAAAACCGGCTATGCCTCGTACTTTCTCATCGTTTCCGATATCGTCAACTGGGCAAAGAAAGGAGGCATTGTCGTTGGTCCGGGAAGAGGATCGGCAGCGGGATCGCTTGTCTCTTACGTCTTAAATATTACTAATATTGATCCCCTTGCCTACGGCCTTCTCTTTGAACGATTTTTAAATCCGGACCGCGTAAGTGCTCCGGATATTGACATTGACTTTGCCGACACAAGGCGGGACGAAGTCATTGCCTATGCCAAAGAGCGCTACGGCAGGGATCATGTCGCGCAAATCATCACCTTTGGAACCCTTGCCTCTCGGGGCGGCGTGCGCGACGTAGGACGCACTTTAAGCTATCCTTATGCCTTTTGCGACAGGATTGCCAAACTTATTCCCTTTGGATACTCGCTTCAAAAGACATTGGAAGAAGTTTCAGATTTTAGAAAAATGTATGATATTGACCCCAAGGTACGCGAAGTAATTAATCTTTCCCGAAAGCTTGAAGGGGTAGCACGCCACGCTTCAACCCACGCCTGCGGCGTGGTGATAGCTCCAAAGGCCTTAACCCATTACCTCCCGCTCCAGTATGCGTCCCAAGATGATAGAACCATCATTACTCAATACGAGATGCATTCGGTAGAAGATTTAGGCCTTTTGAAAATGGATTTTCTCGGACTAAAAAATTTAACGATCATTGAGAATACGCTTGCTATTATAAAAGAAAATAAAGGAGAAGACATTAACATTGACGCTATCCCCTTGAATGATAAGAAGGTTTTCAATTTATTGCAAGAAGCCCAAACCACCGGAGTATTCCAATTGGAATCAGAAGGGATTAAACGGTATTTAAAGGACTTAAGGCCCACCGAATTGGAGGACATTATAGCTATGTGCGCGCTCTATCGGCCCGGGCCCATGGAACTTATCCCCAGCTATATTCGACGCAAGCACGGCAAAGAGCCAATCTCTTATATTCATCCTATCATGAAGCGCGCGCTTGGAAGTACCTATGGCATTATTGTCTATCAGGAGCAGGTGATGGACATGGCAACGGAATTTGCCGGCCTCACCAAGGGGGAAGGATATCTCTTGATTAAAGCCGTAGGGAAAAAGATTAAAACGCTTCTAGATGAACAAAAAGAGAAATTTATCCAAGGCTGTATTCGTAATAAGATTTCCCCCAGCATCGCCCAAAAAACATGGGAATTGATTGAACCTTTTGCCCGCTATGGATTTAATAAGTCCCACTCCTCCGGCTACGCCCTTATCGCCTACCAAACGGCATACCTTAAGGCAAACTATCCGTTAGAATTCATGACCGCGCTTTTAAACTCAAGACAGGGAGACATTGAGCGGTTGGCATTTTTTATTGAAGAAGCAAAGACTATTGGCCTTAAAGTGCTCCCGCCCGACATTAACGAAAGCTTCGTTGATTTTACGCCTGTGGGGGAAAAACGTATTCGTTTCGGCCTTAAAGCAATTAAAAATGTCGGCGAGCCGGTGGTTATCGCCATTATTGAGGAGCGAAAAAAACACGGGCCCTTCAACTCCATTGAAAATCTTATTGAGCGCAGCGGCCATTCGTCGCTCAATAAAAAGGTACTGGAGGCGCTCATTAAAAGCGGCGCCCTTGACGCGCTCCATGATAGAAAAGTGCTCTTGGAAAATCTTGAGACTATCTTAAAGTTTGGCCAGGAAGCCAGGACGCTTACTAACTCCTTACAGGGCTCCCTCTTTGCCGGAAACCACCGACCGCGCTTGGCGCTGCGCGACTTCCCTCCCGTATCAGAGCAGGAACGGCTTGCCTGGGAACGGGAACTTTTGGGCCTCTATATTTCGGGGAATCCTTTAGAAAAGTATCGCAAACTCTTTGAAAAGAAACTTATACCGGCGGAAAAGATTACCGATAGCCTCGCCAATAGAGAGGTAATGATTGGGGGCACGATTGAAGCTATAAAAAAGATTACGACGAAAAGTGGAGATCCCATGATCTTCATGAAGGTAAAGGATTTTACTAAAACTCTTGAAGTTACCATTTTTCCTAGTATAATTAAAGAGATGACTCATGAGCTTAAGGAGGGGGCAATAGCGATTATTCAGGGAAAAGTAGAACTGCGCCAGGGTGCGTTGCAACTTATTTGTAGAAGAATCAAAATCCTTAGCTAAATTATTTTATGCGCATTGATTCGGACAAATTTAAAAATTTCCTTTTGGATACGGGATCCATCACCCTTAAAGCATTCAAGGATATTCAAAAAGAAGCAGGCGATGACCAGGGAAAAATTGAAGAACTGTTGCTACAAAAAGGCATAATAACCGAAACAAATCTTTTACAGATAAAGGGGCACTTAGGCGGTGTTCCCTTTATTAATTTGGAGCGGACTATCATTGACCCTGATACATTAAAACTTATTCCGGAAGAGTCAGCAAAGTCGCTTAACATTGTCGCTTATCGCAAACACGGTGATTCCCTGGAAGTGGCAATGCTTGAGCCAGACAATTTGCAAACGATTGACTTTATTAAAAAGAAGACGGGATTAGAGATCCTTCCCCGCCTCACGAGCAAAGCATCTCTTGAGAGCGTATTGCGTCAATATGAAGAGTCTCTCCAGGAAGAATTTGCCCAGCTTGTAACAAAAGCCTCAAAAGAATCAAAAGTTGAATCACTTAAAGTCGTCGTCGAGGGAAAGGGAGAAATCTCGGTAAAAGACTTAAAAGAAATCGCGGAAAAACTGCCTATCATTCAAGTGGTGGATAGTCTTTTGCGCCATGCGATGGTGCAGGGTGCCTCTGACATTCATATAGAACCGGCCGAGCAAGCGGTGGTGGTACGCTATCGCATAGACGGTATTTTGCATGACGTCATGACGCTTCCGCGGCAAGTCTATCCTGCCATGATAGCCCGCATTAAAGTCCTTGCGAACTTGAAACTTGACGAACACCGCCTTCCGCAGGATGGACGTTTTAAGGTAGAGGGCGACGAATTTAAGTTTTCCATTCGGGTATCAATCATTCCGGTTTTGGACGGAGAAAAAGTGGTGATGCGGCTTTTGCATGAGGAAGTGGTAGGGCTCACGCTTGAATCGCTTGGTTTAGGAGGAGAACCACTTGAAATACTGCACCGAAACATTCAAAAGCCAAACGGCATGACCCTTGTAACCGGACCTACGGGATCAGGGAAAACCACGACCCTCTATGCGATTATGGATATTTTAAATACTAAAGATGTTAATATCGCCACCATTGAAGACCCCATTGAATACCGCATGCCGCGCATCAATCAGACACAGGTAAAACCGCAAATCGGGCTCACCTTTGCCGCAGGACTTCGCTCGCTTGTGCGCCAGGACCCTGACATCATTATGGTGGGAGAAATTCGCGATAACGAAACCGCATCATTAGCCATTAACGCGGCACTAACCGGTCATTTGGTGCTCTCAACCCTCCATACGAACTCTGCGGCTGGGGCCTTACCACGACTCTTGGACATGAAGGTGGAACCCTTTTTAGTCTCTTCCACCACTAATGTCATTGTAGCCCAACGCTTGGTGCGAAAACTCTGTCCGGACGCAAGGGAGGAATATACGTTGCTTCCCGATCAAATTACCTCACTCCAAAAACAATATGATATCAAACGAATATTAGACGTATTAAAGGAAAAAAAGGTGGTTCAGTCAAATGCCTCCTGGGAAAACATTACGTTCTATAAATCAAAAGAGACTAAAGATTGTCCTGAAGGGTATAAAGGACGTTTGGGCATCTTTGAGGTACTCTATGTCTCCGAGACAATAAAAAAGCTCATTACCTCTCAAGCTTCCTCTGACGATATCCAAAAACAGGCGGTAAAGGAAGGTATGGTTACCATGCTTGAAGACGGGTTTATGAAAGCGGCACAGGGTATCACAAGTATTGAAGAAATATTGAGGGTGACAAAAGAATAATCTATGAATATTCGCCTCACATTAGCAAAAATCCAGGGGGTCTCTTTAAAGGATAAGATCACCTTTACGCGAAACCTCGCCTTAGTGGTGAAAGCCGGACTCTCATTACCCCAAGGAATTGAAATTCTCTCGCAAGAAACATCTTCCTCTTTTCTCAAATACATACTTGGCCAAGTGAAAACGGCAGTCACCAAAGGTACGGAATTTTCTCAAAGTCTTAACGCATACCCCACGGTATTTAGTCAATTTTATGTGAGTATGTTAAAAACAGGCGAAAGTTCAGGTACTATGGACGAAGTGCTTTCCAGTCTAGCTATCCATATGGAAAAAGAGCGTGCTTTACGGTCTAAAGTGGTGGGTGCTCTTATTTATCCGGCGGTGATTGTGGTGGTGATGGGAATAGTATTAATTGCAATGATGGTCTTTGTTGTCCCTCGGCTCACGATCGTTTTTGATAGTTTCAAGGCTGAACTTCCCATTACCACGCGGGCACTTATCGCCTTTTCAAACTTCTTAATCAATCACTACCTCCTTTTACCTATTAGCGTATTTGGCAGTCTTATTGCGCTTTGGTTTTTCTTTAGACGCGTGAAACGGGGGAAAATTACCTTAAGCTGGCTTATTCTCCACACCCCCGTTTTCGGCAAAATAAGTAAGAAGGTAAATACGGCCCGCACCGCAAGGACTCTCCAGACGCTGGTAAAAAGTGGCGTCTCCATCCTTGAAGCACTCTCTATTACCTCTGAAGTACTCCAGAATCACTTTTACAAACAAGCTCTTCTAGAAGCAAAAAAAGCCGTAGAGAAGGGGAAAGCACTCCATGAAGTGCTCGCGTCCTATCGGCATCTTTATCCTCCCCTTGCGGCACAACTCGTGGCAGTGGGTGAGCAAACCGGCAGCATAGATCTCGTTTTAACCGACCTTGCGGAATTTTATGAGGAAGAGGTGGATGCTATTACAAAAAATCTTTCCTCAATTATTGAGCCTGTGCTCATGGTCATCATCGGCAGTGCGGTAGGATTTCTTGCGATATCCATGCTCCAGCCAATCTATAGCCTTACCCAATCAGTGGGGTCACAATAAATGAAAGGGTTAACCCTTATTGAACTTTTGATTGTTACGACAATCCTCCTCATTCTCGCGGGGATCATTATTAGTTCACTCCCCCGCTTCCAAAGCGCGGTGGAGTTACAGTCAAGCGTTGAGCAAGGCATGTCTTTTCTTTTGGAAGCAAAGTCGCAAACACTCTCTTCCCAAGGCGGTTCTTCGTATGGTGTTCATTTTGAAGCAAATCGCATAGTACTCTTTAAAGGGGCGGTATTTGTGGATGGCAATCCTGACAATAGGGTCTCCTTCCTTTCTTCCCATATAGAGATATCTGAAATCTCCCTTAATGGCGGGGGTCCTGACGTGGTATTTAAAAAATTGACCGGATCCTCTGACCAGTATGGGTTTATCACATTTCGTCTCACTACTGACCCTGCAAAAAGCCGCACTATTCGCATCCTCCCCCAAGGGGTGGTTACCATGCTTACCCCTCCCCAATGCGAATGGGCAGTATTTGCAAATGAAGCTATTACCATTGGCGCAGGTTCCATTATTAATAGTTATGATTCCGGCGGCGCGGGAGGTAACAATCAGGCACTGGTCCAGACAAATACTATCACCCCTGCAACATTTACACTTGGCACAAACGCGCAAATAAATGGCAGTGGCGTTGTAGGATATCAAGGTGATCCCAATGCCGTCATCACTCTTGCGGGAGGAGCTATTATTAGCGGATCTAGGACTTCAGCTTCCGCACCCGTAGTTATTCCTCCGGCCTCATTAATTTCCTCACCCCCTCCTGTGTCTCCCATAAGCCCTCCTGTCACAAGCGGATTGCCGCTTACCCTTGGAAGCGGCCAAAGTGCCACGGTTAATATTTGTCAAGACGTTCCTTCAGAGATTACTACCGGCACTAACGCAAACTTAACGCTTGAGGGAGACTGTCCGCTCAATCTTAATGTTCTCACCTTAGGAAGCGGCACGACACTTACCGTTAACGGCCTTGAAAGTCAAATAGCCACAAATACATTCTCAGCTGACAGCAATGTCAATGTTATCTTTTCAAATGCAATTACGATAACTACTCCCTCTATTTCTCTAGGTGATGGATTCTCTTTAACAGCAATAGAAGCTCTCGACATGAAGGCAGAGTCTTTTACAACCGGCACGAATGTCACTATTCAAACCTCAGGAAATGCTTCCTTTATGACTAATACTTTCTCGCTGGGATCTGACACTAATATTATCGTTGATGGTGCGCTTTCCCTGACGGCACAGTCCTTAACCACCGGGACGAATTCCACTATTCAGGCACAACAGAATACAACCCTTTGGGCAAATAGCGCTTCATTGGGATCAGGAGGAAACATATTAACAGCTAAAAACTTTATTTTCGCGGCAAATACCCTTACTACAGGAACTAATGCTACCGTAAGCGCTGACAATACCCTAAATATACAGGCGAATACGGGGAACATAGGCGCGGGGAGTAATCTTTCCAGTTCCACCGCAGTTCCTAAAAATCTTACCTTCATGATAGCGGGTAATTCGCCCTTTGTAATGGGAACCAATCTTTCCTTTAACGGAATTCTCTATGCGCCTCAGGCAAGCGTAAGTATTGGGGATGGGGGAAATATATGGGGCAGCATTATTGGAAAAAGCATCGCCCTGGGTACGAATGCTAATCTGCTCTATGATATAGCTCTTATAAATGCAACATGTATATGAGTAAGAAAAAATTCTACGGTTTTGGCCTTGTGGAGGTCATCATCGCCATTGCGATCGTCTCAATTTCCCTTTTCGCGCTTTCAAATGCGGCAAACCTTGCGTTTTTGTTCGTTGATGAGAGCACGCGGGAGGGGCGTGCGGCCTTTTTGCTAGAGGAAGGGGCTGAAGCGGTCCGAACTCTGCGCGATGTGAGCTGGACGCAAAAAATTGCCCCCCTTACATCAGGAAACACCTATTATCCGGTTTTTAATGTAAGCTGGAATTTGGCAACGACCGACCCTGGAGCAATTGAGGGTATATTCACGCGCACGGCGGTATTTGAGGATGTATACCGCCGTAACAGTGACGACGATATTGTTGACGCAGGCGCCGCCGATCCAAAAACCCTTGATCCGGGGACAAAGAAGGTAACGATTTATGTTTTGTGGAAAAAATCTGGGAATAAGACAACCACGCGATCGCTTTCCACCTACATCACTAACCTCTTTCAAAACTAAAATTTATGAGGCGCATGCGCTCTTTTACCCTTATAGAAGCAATTTTTTACGTAGCTATTGTCAGTATAATAGCAACTTTCGCTACGGAGGCGATCGTTTCAACTGTTACAATTTTTGGGAAGGCACGGGTAAAACGAACCATCAATGAACAGGGTATTAGTGTAATGGAACGAATGTTGCGCGAGATACGTTTGTCGGACGAAATTGATATTGGAAGTAGCATTCTTGGCTCCAGCCCGGGAAAACTTTCATTAAACACTATCGTCAGTCCTCTTAATGAAACGCCTATCGGCCGCCAATTCTTCATACAAGGACAAAATCTCATACTCAAAGAAGGATCTGCTTCTTCTGCTCCTCTTACCAACAATGTACGCATTACGAAACTCCTCTTCCGTCGTATAAATCCCATTATCAATGCCTATTACGTGCGGGGTTCCTGGGGAGGCTGTTCTAATAGCGCTAACGGAACGTCTCCGGCAACTGCTTTTTGCACGATTTCCAAAGCCGCTTCAGTGGTCGTGCCAGGAAACACCGTTCTTGTCGGAGCGGGAACATATAATGAAACCGTGGTATTAACCGTTTCCGGAACCGCGGGAAACTATATTGGTTTTATCGCTGATACAACCGGAGCCTATACGGGTGACGCGGGGAGCGTAATAGTTGACGGAGGCGCTTATGGCTTTCAGTTTACAAGCCCGGGCTTGGGAAACTCGCCGGGCACGGATTATATTTTAATTGACGGATTTACCATCACCGGATCAACCTCTGGCATATGGTCTGCTCATGGATCTGATTTTAACGTAATAAGGAATTCTACTATTACGGGCAATACCAACGGTATTGTGCTTACAAACGCTTGGGGGAATGGTTCATACGCACATGCGACGGGCTGGGTGATTGAAAATAACGACATCCTCGCAAATATTACCTCAGGCATTTACTTTGCCAATGGGGAGTACACCAATACTATTGTGCAAAATAATAGAATTTATGGAAATACGAGGGGTATTTCAGCGACCGATGGAGGAAACGCAGGGTTTGAGCCGGCAAATAATGTGACCATTCAACATAATAAAATATATGGGAACGTCGATTATGGTATAGCCGGTCATGTATGGTTTGATGGCGTTATAGCGAACAACCATATTTACAACAATGCCCATCATGGCATCTACTATCCTTACCGATCAAATTCCTCTTTGCAACCGGTAACAATCCGAAACAACACCATAAATAATAATCTTGACCACGGCATCCTTTTTTATACAGGAATGAAAGCCCAAACAATTATTGAGAATAACATTGTTTCAGATCAGGTCGTTGGTATTTCATCCAGACGGCCATTTGGAGCGGGTCACATCGGCCCTTGCAGCCCGAATGTCAAAAATAATAACGCATGGAATAATTCATCACAAAATTACGCAGGCGGTTGTTCGGGTATCGCCGGCACAGAGGGCAATATTTCAGCCAATCCTCTTTATGTAAGCGCTCCCGCCGATGTACATCTGCAAGCAACAGCAACGGGACATGCGGCTAATTCTCCTTCCATTGATACGGGCTTTCAATCTTCGATAACTATAGGACTTGATTCCAAAACGACCCGCATAGACGGCGTGGGGGATGCGGGAACGGTTGACATGGGATACCACTACGGAGAGACCCCCCTGCTTGGACCCTTCCTCCTCTCAGCTTCTGCAAATACGGAATCCGTGCGCATTGAACTGACCATTGAAGGAGGTCAGGGCCGTCTCCTCTCTTCTGAAACATTTTACGGCACCGCGGTGCTAAGAAGAAGCTACTAGGGTGAAAATTTTAAATTTCAAATTTCAAATTTCAAATTCGTCTTTGAAGGGCCAGGCGACCCTTGTCGCAATGATATTTTTTCTTTTGATATTTTTGGCGCTCGTCTTTGGTTTTTCGTTTTTAGCCATTCCCGAAGCCCATATAGCCGTTATAAATCTGGACGCCAAACAAAGTTACTTCCTTAGCGAGGCAGGAGCAGAAGATGTTGTGTATCGCATGACGAAAGGGAAAAATTATTCACCGACAGAGGTCCTCACCCTCAATGGTTCCTCCGTGACAACGAATGTTATTGATATGGGAGGCGGGGTGAAAGAAATTACCTCCCAAGGTGATGTATCAAATGCGATACGCAAAGTTCGCATTAATGTCAAAGAGGGCGTTGGCATCAGTTTTACCTACGGGGTACAGGTGGGAGACGCTGGGCTTATTATGGGCAATGGTACGTCCATTGTGGGAAATATATTTTCCAACGGGAATATTCAGGGAGGAGGAATAAGCCAGAGCACTGTTACCGGAACAGCTCAAGTCGCGGGAAGCAACAGTATGAAGGACATAACCGTTAATCAAGACGCGTATGCGGGAAGTTTCCAAAACTGTCAAATCGGGAATACGGCTCATTACGTAACTTCTTTTACCAACTGTACCGCCGGATCAACCCAAATCCTCTCCCCGCCTCTTACACCGGCAAATTTCCCTATCAGCCAAACACAAATAGATGTGTGGAAGGCAGAAGCCGCGGCTGGGGCCGTTCTCAATGGATATACTCTTGGAAATAACACCTCAGCGAGTCTTGGTCCTAAAAAGATTAGTGGCGATATGACCTTGGGTAATAATGTCATCCTCACCCTCACGGGAACAGTCTGGGTTACAGGAACAGTTAACCTTGGAAATTCTGATACCATTAAATTGGACGCGGGTTATGGAACAAAAAGCGGCATACTGATTGTGGACGGCTCCGTAAATCTTGGAAATACCGTCATCCTCTCGGGATCTGGACAGACCGGCAGTTATATAATGATCCTCTCCTCGTTCGGCCCGGGAACGGCAATTGACATAGGCAATAGCGCAACAAGCGCGATTCTTTATTCCCCAAACGGCACGATTGCAATTGGTAATAATCTTGCTCTTCGCCAAGCGACAGGATACGGATTAACCATAGGGAACAACTCCTCAATCACGTATGAAACGGGTTTGGCGAATGCCCTTTTTGTTTCAGGACCCGCAGGATCAGTTACTATTGAGAGCTGGAAGGAAATAGAATAGCTAAAATTTGTCAGATGAAAATGAGAGTGGTATAATTTTTATCATGTTTGCCCTTGATGTGTCAGAGAATAGAATACGCATTCTGGAAATATTGAAGAAAGGAAAGCGCCTTTCGGTGAATGGTTTCGGGGAGAAAGAATTTACCAAAAAAGAAGAACTCCCTGATATCCTTCGCGAATTAGTAAAGAAAGCGCGTCCGCATGGGCTTATTTCCCACGAAGTTGGGCTTGCCATCCCCGAAGAGGAAAGCTTTACTAAAATCGTCCAGCTTCCCCAAAGGGAGCCCGAAGAACTTAAAGCTCTCCTTTCAGAAGAAGTAGAAAAAATCCTCCCCTATGGGCAAAAAGATGTCTATTGGGACTGGAAGGTTATTGGAAACGCCTTAACGGAAGACGCGCATCTTGATGTTATTTTTGTCGCCTCCCCAAAGAGTGTCATTGATTTTTATTCGGGAGCGATTCAAAAAGCCGGATTTGATCCTGCTCTCATAGAAACCGAACCCAATGCGCTCCTATGGGGGGCGCTTAACCCTTTCCGTCCTCACGAATTAATACCCCCCACCCTTGTCGTGGATATTGGCATAAGCAAGGTTACTATTGTTATTTTCAGTAAGGGTGCGATTCGATTTACGAGCTCAATAAAGCTGGACGTCTCCTCCCCCACTCCCCCTGACTACTTAGCAATGGAGTGGAACGACTGGGTTCAGACAAGAAAAGAAGAGTGGTCAGCTATGCAAAAAACTCTACAAGGGTTAGCAAAAAAACTCACCGAGTATATTGACTATTACGAAGAACACTTAGTTCATTCACACGAAAAGGACAGTCAATCCCTTGGCGACATCATTGTCTGCGGGGCGTGGGCAAACTTTCCCGAACTGCTTGAGTATCTCGCGAAAAAAATGAAAAAACGCGTGAGGGGTCCGGAAAAAATGTTTGCCCTCCACCCCGCCTACACAACAGCCCTTGGTATTGCCTTTCGAGGCATCTATGAGGAATACTATGCTTAGATTCAACCTTATTCCACCAGAACTGCGCACGCGGTTCGTATTTTTACAAAAGGCAAAACATTTTTCCCGTTATGGAAATATTTTACTTGGCCTTTTGGCAATGTTTTCACTCTTCTTGCTTTTTGCCCTTGTGTACTTGCAAAATCAGCAGGCATTCTTTGCCCAAGAATTAGCCCAAGCAAAACAGAATCCTCAAAATATTACCCTTGAGGCAATTAAAAAATCGTCAGAGCAGTTTAATAAAGAATTAAAAGCTCGGGTAGGTAGTTCACCCGCCATTGAATGGTATACTCTTCTTACCCAATTAACCAACCTCGTCCCCACGAATATTGCTCTTAGCTCTATTAGCATAAACCAGGCGGGTGCTTCTACACAGATCGCTCTTGATGGAAAGGCGCCGGAACGCCAGGCACTGCGGACGTTTGAGAATATTCTTCACTCTTCTCCCTTGATCAAAGATTTAGTCTCTCCTCTTTCAAACTACCAGAAAACCGAGAACATTACCTTCACGTTTTCATTTACCTTTGCTCCTCCGAAAAAATAATACTTATGTCTCATCGCATACGACTCTATATTCTCTGGGGAATAGTGATTTTTATCACACTCATTAGCTTGTGGTTTGATTATACCATGCTCTTCCAAAAGATTTCTCTTTATAGTGGGCTTATCTCTGAACACCGAAAGGAAATTCAGCTTCTGCAATCACGCATGGAATTTCTCCCCTTTTTCAAGAATGAGCAACAGAGTGTTATGCGCGAGCGAAATCAGCTCACAAAGCAAACAACATTCTCGGATGGGCCTGAATTTTTGACGTATCTGGACAAAACCGCAAAAGAAACGGGAAATAAAATAACACTTAACGTCCAGGAAACCCCCACCGTGATCGTGAGCGTGCAGCTTGAGGGATCCTTTAATGGCCTCTTAGACTTTTTGCTCATGGCACGTCAAACCGCGACAGTCATTCAGCTTAATAAGATTGCACGTTCTGCCACCGAAGGAATTAAAACTGATCTTTTTCTTACCCCAGCGCTTTCAAAACCATGAATATTGAAATTACCCCTTTTATAAAAAAACTCCTCCCCTGGGATTCGCTCGTATATGTGAGCATCGCGGTGGGCGTTTTTAGCGTGGTGGTACTCTATGTCACCTCATTCACCTTTTTCCTGTATCTTTACCAGCCGCTATTTTGGCCTGTTGAGAGCGTGTTCCTTTTAACACCGGGTATTGATTACGAGCTTCTCGCAAGGGCTATAGAAGAGGACAAGATGCAACAAAAACTCATAGAAGAAGAACTCCAAAAAACCTATCCCAACCCCTTTGAAATAAAAGCGTTTGAAAAAGCGGACAAAAGTTGACAGAATATATTATGAGTCACCGCGCTACCACTACCAAGAATACGACGGCAAAAAAACCTCTCTTGAGGAATTCGCAGTGTTTTCATAAATACAAGGATGCAAATCCCAAAGCTTACTGCCTCTTCCCCAGAAGAGGTATTTTATTTACATCTTTTTTGAAAAGGGGGTAAGCAGAGAGAATGCCAAGAAAGGAAGGTGTATATGACGGATTTTAATCTCTCTGGCTTACCCTCCCCTTTTATGCTATGATTGATACCTTTATGCAAATAGAGCATATACGTCACTCTCTTTCACATATCCTTGCGATGGCGGTATTAAAACAATTTCCCCACGCAAAGCTTGGTATTGGGCCCGTTATTGAAAACGGGTTTTACTATGATTTTTTGCTTTCGGAAGCACCTGCTCCCGACATGCTCAAAAGCCTTGAGAAAGAAATGCGCTCCATAATAAAGAAAAAATTGCCCTTTAAGGGAGAAAAAATAACCGCGAGCGAAGCAAAAAAACGTCTTAACCATCAGCCATTTAAGTCCGAACTCATTGATGAACTCGCCAAAGAGGGCAAAGAGCTTACTCTCTATTATACGGGTGAGGTTTTTTTTGACCTGTGCAAGGGCGGCCATGTGCAAAATACCAGTGAAATTTCTGCTGATGCCTTTACCCTTACCCATGTTGCTGGCGCGTACTGGCGGGGCGATGAAAAGCGCGAACAGTTGCAACGCATTTATGGGTTAGCTTTCCAAACCAGAAAAGAGCTTGATGCGCATCTGGCCATGCTGGAAGAAGCAAAGAAACGCGATCATAAAATCCTCGGGCCAAAGTTGGATTTATTTTTGTTTTCTGAATTAGTCGGGCCGGGTCTTCCCTTATGGACACCCAAAGGCACCCTCGTACGAAACATTCTTGATGAAGCCGTGTGGCAGCTTCGTCACGAACGAGGCTACCAAAAAGTAGAAATCCCCCATATTACCAAAAAAGAGCTTTACGAAAAAAGCGGACACTGGGAAAAATTTAAAGACGAACTTTTTAAGATAGAGTCGCGGGAGGGGCATACCTTTGCCATGAAGCCCATGAATTGCCCTCACCATACGCAAATTTATAGCCGCAAACTCTGGAGTTATCGCGAACTGCCCCAACGCTATGCCTCAACCACTATGTGCTACCGCGACGAGCAGACAGGAGAACTTTCCGGGCTTTCACGCCTGCGGGCATTCACGCAAGACGATTCGCATGTGTTTTGCCGCCAGTCGCAGATTAAGGAAGAAATCGCAGCGACATGGGGTATTGTAAACTCATTTTATAAAAAAGTTGACCTTTCCACGCGCGTGCGCCTCTCACTCCACGACCCTGAAAACTTTAAAAATTATTTAGGCACAGCCGCGTTATGGCAAAAAACCGAGACGCAACTGCGTGAGATTGCCAAAACTAATAACGTAGACCCCGAGGAAGCGATTGGCGAAGCGGCATTTTACGGCCCCAAAATTGATTTTATCGCCAAAGATTCATTGGGAAGAGAATGGCAGCTTGCCACCATTCAGCTTGATATTAACTTACCCGAACGTTTTGATCTTACCTGCGTGAATGAGGAGGGAGGAAAAGAACGGATTGTGATGATTCATATAGCCATTATGGGCTCCATCGAGCGTTTCCTTTCCATACTCATTGAACATCTGGCGGGCGCCTTTCCATTCTGGCTTTCCCCGGTGCAGGCAAAAATTCTTACTATTAGCGAAGAAGTGGTAAATTATGCAAGAGAGGTGCTATCCACGCTTGAGAAACACAATTTGCGCGTAGAGCTTGATGACCGCAATGAGAGTATAGGCAAAAAAATTCGCGAGGGCGAACTACAAAAAATCCCTTATCTGCTGGTGATCG
The DNA here is from genome assembly GCA_964436845.1 of uncultured Candidatus Saccharibacteria bacterium. GTDB lineage: Bacteria > Patescibacteriota > Minisyncoccia > 2-01-FULL-47-10 > JBBTYX01 > CAYTEF01. Next base: position 13,638 of record CAYTEF010000003.1, on the reverse strand, counting down.
GCAAAAAAGAAGCCGAGGAGCAAAAAATCGCCATCCGTAAACGTGGAGATGACGATAAGGGAGCTATGAGTCTTAAAGAATTTATTAAAATAACCAAGATACAAGAGGCAAGGATACAAACAAATTCTAATGGTCAATAATCAAAACTTCACTAAAAGGTATGACCTTGAAGATAGGTCTACTGAATTCGCAAGACGCATAATTCGCTTGTGCAAAGAACTTCCCAAAAACCCTATGAATGATCGCTTGATTGGGCAGATAGTTGGTTCGGCAGGCTCCATAGGAGCAAATTATAGAGAAGCAAATGACGCTTTAGGTAAGAGAGATTTCATCCACCGCTTAAAGATTGCGCGTAAAGAATCAAAAGAGACAATGCATTGGCTCATTCTTATAGAAGAAGCTAATGAACAATTTAAATCTCGAATGGAAAATCTCCATCGGGAGGCCCAAGAATTAAGAAACATTCTCTCAGCGATTATAAAAAAATCTGATAACTGATTGTTTTTGTTTTCTTTCATTTCAAATTTTTAATTTGTTTGGTGCTTGTCTCTTGTATCCTTGTTACTTATGGATAAACTCATCGTTATTCTTGGTCCCACCGCATCCGGCAAAACAGCGCTCGCCCATGAATTAGCGGGCGTTTTTGGTGGAGAGATTATCAACGCCGACTCGCGCCAAATATATAAAGAACTCACGATTGGTACCGCAAAACCAAACTTTAGCACAGCTAAAGAAGCATCAATTTCCAAGAAACAATTTCCAAATAAATTCAAAATTCCAATATATCAAATACAGAAAATCTCTTACTATCTTTTCGATGCCATTAATCCTGATCAAGACTTTAGTGTCGCGAATTATAAAAAGCTCGCGATTGAAGTGATTAAAGATATACAGGCACGGGGAAAACTGCCTTTTTTAGTGGGCGGTACAGGGCTTTATATCAAGGCAATCCTTGATAATCTGCAAATTCCGGAAGTGCCCGCCCAAAAGGAAATACGAGAAGAGTTGGAGAGAAAGAGCGAACAGGAGCTTTATCAAATGCTAAAAAATAATGATCCCGAAAGTGCAAAAAGGATAGATAACGACAATAAACGGCGACTCATCCGCGCGCTTGAAGTGACTATGATCACGGGTAAACCCTTCTCAAAACAGCTCAAAAAGGGTCCAGAATTGTTCCAAATACTTCAACTGGGCATTGATATCCCCAAAAACCAACTCGTTGCAAATATCAATCAACGCGCGCAGGAGATGATTGCTCAAGGATTAGAAAAGGAAGTCAAAGCTCTTGTTGATAAATACGGATGGAATAACCTACTCTTAGGCACCATCGGCTATAAAGAATGGCAGGGATTCTTTGAGAAACAAAAAACCCTTGAGCAAGTCAAGGACGACATCATTAAAAACACAAAGGCGCTCGTCAAAAAACAATACACCTGGTTTGCCAAACAAAAAGGTATTCACTGGGTAAAAAATCTTAAGGAAGCGCAAGCGGATATTCAGCAATTCCTCAAGAAGTAATTCAGGGAGCACATTAGTGCTCCCTCATTATTTAACGAATGGATTGTACATATCTTCGTGCAAACATTTTGTACCTATCCATTGCTTGTTCTATTACATCTTCTGGTAATAATGGATAGGGAGGATCCGGCTCCCCTTTTGCGCGAGCTGCCTGCACTTGAGCATAAAAACCGGTTTTTATGAAGTGCTGGCGTAAAAACTCCTTTCCGTAGTGTTCTATCCTCCCTTTTTTCAAATCCTCAAGCCACACCGGGCGGTCTTCATCGGGAGTGCCAAACACATCTCCAATCATAGGTTCTCTCCCCCGGTCAAGGATACATTCTTTCTTGCCATCAAAGTGCTCAAATCCTGCTCGGAAAAACGCCTCCGCCAAGGCCCCGTCCAGCCGATCAATCATACTCCAGAAGCGCTCGGCGTCTTCTGACGAGAGCCCGGCCAGCGTAAGCGCCTCTTGGGGAGAAAGTTTCCGATCAACTTTTTCATACTTCGTCGTAAGCTGGTGGACTGGCCAAGGAAAGTGCATTCCCTCTTTAGGAAGATTGTGCATATGAAATCCGTAGTCGGATGGCTTTTCCTTCCCAACCTGAAAATCCCGCAGGATACTTCCTGAAACGGCAAAACGCGTAATCCACTCTAAAGGAACGACATAGCACTCCTCCGTAGGCTCCATGGGCCGATCAGTAACCACGCGCGCTTCCCACACCCGAATCGTAACATCGTCCACACGTTCCATGAAATGGGTAGACACGCCTACTCGTCTTGCGATTTCAAACGATGTTACCGCACAATCGCAGACGGCCTTTCCTTTCTCGGGGATCGTCTCGGGATGCGGCCCGCAGTCAAACACAGAAAACTGATCGGTAAATCGGAGACGAGACTCTTGCGATCCACGCGATAGATTTCCTTAACGCTTCCTTTACGAATGAGTTCCATAATACCTCCATACTACAAAATTTAAGAGAGCAAAAAGAATCATCCTCCTTTGACTCTCTCATGCGAGAAATCTATACTATTTTTATTCCGAAAGCAAGTCAAAAATTCTTGCGAATAAGGCGCTTTATCGGTATAATCAAAGCATATGCCAGGTAGTGAAAATTTGACAGCGATTATGTTCTTCTATGTATATTTACTAAAAAATGCCAAGGATGCGTTGTATATTGGATATACTAAAAATTTAAGAAGGCGGATAGAAGAACATAATCGCGGACTCGTTTTCTCAACAAAGCCTTATAGACCCTGGCAGCTCATTTTCTACGAAGCATATCAAAATAAAGAAGATGCCACGCGTAGAGAAAAATACCTTAAAACGAGTCAAGGTGGTCGATTACTAAAGCGTATGCTAAAAGAATACTTTTATTCACATAAAAAATAGTCAAATTTCTACTACCTGGTATGGCAAAATTAGATCTACCAAAAATAGAAAAAAAGTGGCAGAGGCGGTGGGAAAAGGCGAATCTCTACAAGACAAAAGATAAGGTGAAGAGAAGGAAAAATTTTTACCACCTTGTGATGTTCCCCTATCCTTCTGGGGATTTGCATATTGGCCACTGGTATAACTTTGCTCCCGCTGATACCTACGCGCGCTTTAAGCGCATGCAAGGGTTCAATGTGCTCTCGCCCATTGGCTTTGACGCATTTGGACTTCCGGCAGAAAATGCCGCGATTAAGCGCAATATCCATCCTGCTGACTGGACATTTCAGAATATTGAAACAATGCGGGTGCAATTAAAATCCATGGGGCCAATGTATGACTGGTCGCGCGAGCTTATTACCTGCAACCCCGACTATTATAAATGGACACAATGGATGTTTTTGCAAATGTTCAAGGCGGGCAAAGCGCAAAAACGAAAAACGTGGGCAAACTGGTGCCCCTCGTGCAAAACCGTGCTTGCAAACGAACAAGTAGTGGAGGGCCGATGCGAGCGTTGCAATACTGAAGTATTGCAACGCCAGATTGATCAATGGGTATTTACCATTACCGATTACGCCCAGCGCTTGCTGGATGATTTGGATATACTTGACTGGCCGGATCGCACAAAAACAATGCAAAAAAACTGGATTGGTAGGAGTAGTGGAGCGCAAATAGTATTCCCGCTCCACTACTCCTCGCAGATATACGCAGACTTTACGCAGAAAAAAGCAGAAAAAATTCAGCGTAATTCAGCGTCGGTTCTGCGTGATTCCGCGACTTTGATGCAAATCAAAGTATTTACCACAAGGCCGGATACTATTTTTGGAGCGACGTACTTGGTATTAGCGCCCGAGCATCCAATCTTAAGGAATCAGGAATCAGGAATTAGGAATTATGAGGAAGTACAAGAATACATCAAGCAATCACTAAAAAAAACACCCTTGCAACGACAGGCTGAACAAAAACAAAAAACTGGGGTTGAGATACAAGGCATAAAAGCGATTAACCCTGCAACTAATAAAGAAATTCCTATCTGGGTTGCGGACTATGTGTTAGGTGAATACGGCACCGGAGCGATTATGGCCGTGCCCGCGCATGACGAGCGCGACTTTGAATTTGCAAAAACATTTGGACTGCCTATTATTGAGGTCATCGCCTCGCAAAAAGGAAATCAAGAGGAAGCATATACAGGGGAAGGGATATTGGCTAATTCAGGAAAATTCACCGGGATGAAATCGCAGGAAGCAATTCCCTTGATGGCTAAAGAATTCGGAGAGCCGAAGGTGCAATACAAACTTCGGGACTGGATTGTGTCGCGCCAGCGATACTGGGGCGCGCCGATTCCTATGGTGGAATGTCCCAAATGCGGACTTGTTCCGGTGCCCGAAAAAGAATTGCCGGTATTACTGCCCGAATTAAAAAACTTTCACCCTGCCGATGACGGCCGCTCGCCTTTGGCAAAAGTAAAGGAATTCGTAAACACCTCCTGCCCCAAGTGCAAAGGCCCGGCTACGCGCGAGACCGATACCATGGATACCTTTGTGGATTCTTCCTGGTATTATTTGCGCTATACTGATCCTCAAAATGATAAAGTATTTGCCAATAAGGACAAAATGAAAGCATGGCTGCCCGTGGATATTTATATCGGCGGGGCAGAACACACGGTATTGCATCTTTTATACAGCCGCTTTTTTACGAAAGCGCTCTACGACTTAAAGCACATTCACTTTACCGAGCCATTCGCCAAGCTTCGCCATCAGGGCATTATTTTGGGATCTGACGGACAGAAAATGTCAAAGTCGCGCGGTAATGTGATAGATCCAGACCCGTTGGTAGCCGAGTACGGGTCGGATGCGGTGCGCATGTTTTTAGAATTTTTGGGCCCGTATGATCAAGGCGGCCCCTGGAGCCCCGGCGCAATTAACGGTATCGCCCGATTTTTGGAGAGGGCTTCCCGCTTTGTGCTTAAAGGAGCAGGAAAGCCTGCAACTACGGACGAAACAACGCTGCGGTTTGTCCATAAAACGATTAAAAAAATAATTCAAGATTTAGAGGAATTAAAGTTTAATACCGCGATTTCCGCGCTCATGGTCTTTGTGAATACGCTCCATGAGGGTATTTACGGAAAGGAGCTTTATGAAACGTTTACAAAACTCCTTGCTCCATTCGCGCCTCACCTTTCCGAAGAGCTGTGGGCAAAGCTTGGCCATAAAACGAGCGTTCATAAAGAATCTTTCCCGTCATTTGACGAAGCACTTACGCAGGAAGGCACCATTACCTTTATCGTTCAGGTCAACGGCAAGTTGCGGGGAAAAATCACTGCCCCTATGGGTTTGTCGCAAGAAGAGGCAGTCACGCTTGCCAAGCAGGATGAAGCCATCACCCACTGGATTGCAGGCGAGCCTAAAAAGATAGTCTTTGTCCCCAATAAGTTGATAAATTTTGTGATCCCTTGACGCCATGCCAAAAAATATATACAGTTTACATACAATAATTGTATACTGCTATGAAAACACAAACATTGAATATTGCTTTACCCGAGAATCTCGTTAAAACCATAGACAGGACGGCGAAAAAGGAATACCGTAATCGGAGCGAACTCATTCGCGAAGCATTGCGCATGTATCTCAAAAATACTCAAGAATGGGAAAAAATTTTTACAATAGGTCAACGCCAAGCCAAAAAAATGGGAATCACCGATGAAAGAAGGGCTAACAAGGTAGTCACTGATTATCGCCATAAGAAATAGGCATGGTAAAGGTGCTCATAGACACCAACGTTATAATTTCCGCCCTTCTTTTTGGCGGCAAACCACGCGAAATCCTTAAGCTCGCTATCACAAAACACATAGAAGCGGTAACCTCTCCCCCGCTCCTCGCCGAACTTTTAGATGTCTTATCCAAAAAATTCTCTTTCCCTAAAGAAACCCTCAAACTCACTGAACACAAAATAAAACAGAGCTTTAGAATGGTTCACCCAATCAAGCAGGTGGACATACTAAACGATAACAACCCTGACAATAGAGTACTGGAAGCAGCGCTTGAAGGGAATTGCCGGTATATCATCACCGGTGATAAAGAGCTCCTCGCATTGGGTTCCTTTGAGGATGTTACGATTCTTACCGCCAATAAATTTTTGAATCTCTTGTAACTTGCTTCGATGGCTGTAAATTGTTAGTCGTAGAGTTTAGTATATAGGGGTGTAGTTAAGTGGTATAACTTGGCTCTCCAAAAGCCATGTCGGGGGTTCGATTCCCTCCGCCCCTGATTCAAAAAACGCAGATTGTTCTGCGTTTTTTGTTGCTTTTTTATCAGAAAAGATATACTATCTTTCAAAACCAAGTAAAGGAGGTACATTGGGGGTACATTGAATCTTTTTAAACAATCGAATAAGAACCGAAAGGAGAATAGATAATGTTAAGCGAATTTGGATATGAAAAGTTCGTACGGCCAAGGTTATTCGGCTTTTCCTCCGACCCTGAGGAAGCCCACAAACGGGTGATGGGGTACTTGCAAGGAGTCCACCGACATCCTTGGGCTCTTAAAGCTTTGCGGCTTGCTCTGGGATCGGATTCTCCGAATCTTGCCCAGACCTTTTGGGGAATGCGTTTTCCCAACCCCGTAGGGTTGCCCGGCGGCATGGATAAAAACGGCCTTGTTCCAAATATATGGCCGGCAATAGGATTTGGTTTTTTCGAATTGGGGACAGTTGTTGCCGAAGAGCAGATGGGAAACCCCCGACCACGAATTTTTCGCCTTGAGCAGGACAAAGCCCTTATCAATCGCATGGGGTTTAATAGTGATGGGGCAGATGTTGTCGCCACACGTCTTAATATCCATTTCTGGAAAGGAAGACTACCCTTAGAGCCTATGTTTATTAACATCGGGAAATCAAAAAAAACTCCCTTAGATAAGGCTTCGCGGGATTACTTGTACAGTTTTGAGAAGCTCTATCTATATGCCTGCGGCTTTGTGATTAATGTCAGCTCTCCCAATACGCCTGATCTCCGGCAACTTCAAGATGTTGATAAACTCAAGGAGCTCTTGGAAGCGCTGATTGCCAAAAATAAAAAACTGGCGAATCAGTATAAAGCAAACCCTAAACCGCTTCTTGTGAAAATTGCTCCCGATCTTTCTCGGGGAGCTATTGACGACGTGATCAACATCTGTAAAGAACTCGGAATTCAAGGGCTTATCGCCACCAACACAACAACCGAACGCAGAGGTCTCAAGACGTCTATCAATGAAGAAGGCGGTTTAAGCGGACCTTCGCTTTTTGGAAAGGCGCACGCAATCGTGCGCTATATCCGCCAACGGGTAGACGAGGACTTCGTTATCATTGGCGTAGGGGGAATTTCTGGATCCGAGGACGCTTGGCGTATGCTTGAAGCAGGCGCCAATCTTGTCCAAGTGTACACAGCCCTTGTTTATCAAGGTCCCTTCCTTCCTAAAATGATAAACCAGGGTTTGCGTTTAAAACTTCGGGAACATGGTTTTAAAAACATTTCTGAAGTAAGAGCACTCTGGCCGAGGACACTGTAAAAATATTAGGGCTCCTGTGCGATCGCAAGAAACGATTCGCGGGGAGCCTTTTTCTCTTGTGCTGATAAAACTCTTCTGCTACACTAACGCCAATTTGACCGTACACTTTTTTCAACATAAGGAGGAATGTATATGCCAAACGTTTGGGAAATCCGCAACGCGACACTGCCGGATGGAAGTGTTAAAACTGTTTCCATCTATGACTCAACCATTCGCGCCATTGGTGATCACCATACGGCTGAAACATGGATTGACGCGAAAAACCTTTTACTTCTTCCGGGCGGCATTGACCCCCATGTGCATTTTCGCACACCCGGGTACACCCGTAAGGAAGACTGGGCTCATGGATCAAGAGCCGCGCTCTATGGCGGGATCACGACCGTGTTTGACATGCCAAACACCGATCCCCCGCTGACAACGCTTGAGGAAATAAAGAAAAAGGAGGAGATTATTGTAAAAGCTCTTGGGGGTGTGGCCTTGAACTTTGGCTTCTGGTTTGGCGCAACGGAGCATAATTTCGCGGAAACAGAAAAAGCGCTCCTCCACGAACACGTTGTTGGAGTGAAGCTTTTCCGCGGATCTTCAACCGGCAGCCTGCTTTTCACAAATCAAAAAAAGCTGCGAGAGCTCTTTCGTTTGTGCGCAGAGCAACAGGCTATCGTTGCCGTGCACGCAGAAACAGAAGAGCTTATCCAGAAAAACCTTGCCTCTTTCAAGAACCCCCTGACTGTCGCTGACCATTCAATTATTCGTTCAAGCGACGTGGAGGTATCGGCGGTAAGGGAGATGCTTGAATTAGCGGCAAAAACAGGATGTTCTCTGTACTTGTGCCACCTTTCATTGCCTGACTCGCTCAAACTTGTCAAAGAGGCAAAAAAAAGTGGTGTATCGGTGTGGGCCGAAGTATGCCCCCACCATCTCTTTCTCAATCAGAAGCATTACCAATCTCCACTGGGAAATTTTTTTAAGGTAAATCCTCCTTTGCGCTACGAGGAAGCGCAAAATGAACTTTTGGAACTTACCTGCGAAGAAGGGTATGTGGAAGTGGTCGCTTCTGACCACGCGCCTCATTTGCCAGAAGAAAAAAAGGCAAAAGAGTATGAAAATATCCCCAGCGGCCTTCCCGGGGTTCAAACCACCCTTCCCCTACTTTTACGCCTCGTGCGTGAAAAGAGGATGGGTATTTCACGACTTGTTGATTTAATATCCCGAAACGCCGCAAAAATCTTCCGACAGCTCTCTCAAAAGGGAGCGATTGACGTCGGGTATGACGCCGATCTCGTCCTCATAGACATGAACGTGGTCAAACCACTTACCAAGGAGGATATGAGGAGCAAGTGTGGGTGGACACCGTATGAAGGCGTGGAGGTACCACGAATCGCCCATGTGATAGTGGGCGGAAAAATGTTTCTTTGAATAACCTGACCTGCTGGAGCTTTTTGCTCCGGCAGGTTCCTTTTTTTTCTTGCGTTTTTCCCAAACCCGATTATACTCAAGGCAACAAACCAATATCGGTTTGTGCACCACAAAACCAAAAAAGGAGGCATATAATGGAAAAGTTACGAATCGCGATGCTGATTTCCAGCAGCGGCACTACCGCCGAGGCTATTTTGAAGGCTTGTAACCGAGGCAGGCTTAAAAGAGTTGCGCCGGCTTTAGTCATTGCAAGCCGACCGACGGAGGGGATCCAGAAAGTCCTTGCCCAGGGGATTTCCTCTGATAATGTCATAGTCCTTCGGCCAAAGGACTATGATGATTCTCACGCCTTTGGCGAAGCAATCATCAAAGCCTGCAAAGCCCGCGGGGTTGACTTCATCGGCCAGTACGGGTGGATGGTAAAAACCCCGCCGAGCGTGATTGAGGCCTACCAAGGGATGATGGTAAACCAGCATCCAGGCCCCCTTGATCCGGGCAGACCCGATTTTGGCGGGCAAGGAATGTTTGGGTTGCGCGTCCACTATACCAGGCTTTTCTTCACTCGAGCTAGTGGTCGTGATCACTGGACGGAAGCCACCGCACAACGGGTTGCGGTGGAATATGATGAGGGAACCCTTATTAAGACGCGACGAATGGGCATTCTTCGGGAAGATGATGCTTTCTCTTTAAAAAAGCGACTCTTGCCCGAAGAACACGAACTGCAAATAGAGGTTATTGAGGATTTTGCCGAAGGAAGAGTAAAGGAATTTGTTCGGGAGAGCCCTCTGGTACTACCAAGCGAAGAAGGGATTTTAATGCGGGCTAAACAAATAGCTAAGCAGCTATTCTAGCGGGATAGTAAAATAGTGAAAGGAGATGGATTATGAACGTAGGAATTGTCGGAAATGGTGGACGAGAAGCTGCGATAGAGGAAATGGTGAATCGAAGCCCTTTTGTGAACAGTGTATTTCGCCTTCAGAGCGCTCCTGAAAACACCTCTGCGCTGCTCCATCAAGCAGTAGTAAACTCCGTGGATTTCACCATAGTGGGGTCTGAAGCCTATTTAGCCAGTGGGGTGGTGGACCTTTTTAGAAGGGCAGGTAAAAAAATCTTTGGCCCCACGAAAGGTGCCGCGCGCATTGAAAGCAGTAAGGCATGGTGCAGGCAACTTTTGCGTCATTATGGCATACCCTCGCCTGCATTTTGGGTTTTCCATGATCCCGAAAAAGCCAAGGCCTTCATCCGCAAGCACCGCGACCGCATGGTGGTAAAAGTAGACGGTTTAGCCGCCGGCAAAGGCGTGATTGTTGCACGTGACATTGACCATACGCTTATGGCAGTGGATCGCCTGAAAACACTCTACCCTGGACAACTATTGATCCTTGAAGAATTCGTTCCCGGCCCGGAGTGCTCTTACATGGTGCTTACGGACGGCATGCGCGCAGTGCCGCTGCTTGCCGCACAGGATACCAAGGAAGCATGGCCGGGTGGTCCCAATACAGGCGGGATGGGGGCATATGCTCCTTTCCCTCTTATGACTCCGCGCATGGAAAGACGAGTCTTGGAAAGTATCATCCATAAAACTCTTGCAGCGCTTGGCAACGAAGGGTGTCCTTTTCAAGGGGTTTTATATGCCGGATTAAAATTCGGATCGCAAGGACCTGTAGTGATAGAGTTTAATGCCCGCCCTGGCGATCCCGAGTTTCAGGCGGTAAGCATGCTTTGCGAAACCGACTTAATCCCCGCCATGTATGCCACCATAAATCAAAACTTAATCGGCTTTGGGTTGCAATGGAAAAATCAGGCGGCCGTGTGCGTGGTTCTTGCGTCGCAAGGGTATCCGGGAACTTCTCATACCGGATTTCCGATATCTGGATTGGAGGAGGCAGGCAAGCAGGAAGGGGTCTTTATCTTCCATGCGGGCACCTCGTGCCAAAGGGGAAACTACGTAACCGCCGGCGGGAGGGTATTAAATGTGGTAGGCGTGGGTCAGACCCTTGCGCAAGCGCGCGAGCGTGCCTATCGCGCAGTCAGCCTCATCTCCTTTGAGGGAATGTGGTATAGAAAAGATATAGGCTTTTGACTTACAGGAAGTGAGGTGGATCTTGGAAGAATCAATTGAATGGCGGCTCGCCCGCTTCATCTATAAAAGATCACTCTTTGCGGGAAAGTACCTATGGGTAAAGGATAAACATCCCGAACTCATCTTAACCCTCCCCATTATTCAGATTACCAGCAAACCCAAGCCCCTCAAGAGAAAGGAGTATGAAACAAATCTTTATCGTGGATCTTGGAGAGGGCACGTCCTCATTAAAGAGACACTTTACGTAGAACAAAAACACGTAGAGTTGTTAAACGTAATTGAACAAAACGTCCCCTTAATTTCTCTTTCTAAATGGATGCGGCGCCGAAAAGGATTGTTGCATCTCGAAAAATTCGTTCTCTAGACTTCGTAGGCGGCATTAGATTTCTGATGCCGCCTGTTCCTTTTTTTCTTAATACGCTTTACATGCTTACTTTTCTTATAGAGAAACCGCAGGCGAAGGTTTAGTCCAAATGTGTGAATCGTTTTAGGTTTGATTCGTTGGGAAAATTCTGGTACTATAGCAAGAAACATGAAAGTAGCACTCGTACATGACTACTTGAACCAATACGGAGGGGCGGAACGGGTTCTTAAGGCGCTCTGCGAGCTTTTTCCTGACGCGCCCATTTTCACCCTTTTTCACGATTCCTCAATCACAAAGGAATTTCCCAATCGTCCTATTATTTCCTCTCCCCTCCAGCGCCTGCCTTTTATACGAACGCGCCACCGCCTCTTTCCCCTTTTGATGCCGCTTTCAGCAGAACGCTTGGACGTAAGAGATTACGACCTCATCATTTCGGACTCGGAAAGCTTTGGTAAAGGTATTTTACGCGCTCCCCACGCGCTGCATATTTCCTACTGCCACACGCCTTCGCGCTTTCTATGGGACGGCTCGCAGACATACCTTGAAAAAACACCCCTTCCCTCATGGGTGAAACCCCTTGTGCCTTTCGGCCTTACCTACCTTCGCATGTGGGATTTTGAAGCGTCAAAGCGGGTGGATCATTTTATCGCAAATTCGCATTTCGTCGCAAGTCGGATTAAAAAATATTATAAACGCGACGCTAAAGTTATTTACCCTCCGGTCGCGATAAAGGAATTTCAGGATAAACCGCAAGTCCAAAGGAACTATTATCTCCTTTTAATGCGTCTGGTACCCTACAAACGGCCTGACATTGTGGTTGAAGCGTTTACCTATTTGGGCTTGCCCTTGGTGGTGGTGGGGGACGGACCTTTGCTTCCCCTTCTCAAAAAAAAGGCGGGGAGCCATATTAAATTCCTCCCGCCCGTTGCCCATAAGTGGGTAAGTAACTATTATAAACGCGCAAAAGCACTCATTTTCCCCCAGGAGGAAGACTTCGGCATCAGCGCGGTGGAAAGCTTGGCTTCGGGAACGCCCGTTATCGCCTATCGCTCGGGCGGGGCTCTGGAAATTATTCAAGAGGGGAAAAACGGCATCTTCTTTGACGAACAAACGCCCGAAAGTTTAGCCCATGCTCTTGGCATCTTCCAAAAAATGAAATTTGATGATAAAATGCTAAGGGCATCAGCAAAGCCCTTTGACGAAAACATTTTTAAGAGCCAACTCCTTGAAACCGTTAATTCACATCTATGACCTTTTTACAAAGAATTGCAAAAGCCGGCTGGCAAAGCTTCAAGCGAAACGCACTCATATCCAGTGCCGCCATCCTCATTATTATTGTCACCCTCATGCTCACCACAGGCATGATGCTTTTTCAGACATTAACCGACACGGTTCTTGCCTCGCTCAAAGATAAAATATCCGTTGGGGTTTATTTTCTAAACAACACGCCGGAAAATCAAATTTTTCAGTTAAAAACCGCCCTTGAGGGCATGTCGCGTGTAAAGAATGTTGAATACACCTCGCGCCAGGACGCCTTAAAGAAATTTAGAGAAAACCACAAAAGTGACGCAACCATTAACGAAGCGCTTGATAAGTTAGGCGGTCAAAACCCTCTGCCCGCCTCGCTCACGATTAAAGCGGCTGCGACCGAGGATTACGCCGAAATTGTCAAATTCATTGACTCTTCCCAATACGCCTCACTCATTGACGCCGTTGATTACACCCAGCGCCAGGACTCCATAGAAAACTTGGGCAAGGTGTCCACCAACGTGAAACAGGCAGTAATAGGCATGATTATCATTTTAGGCATCGTATCCTTCCTTGTCAGCTTTAACACGCTGCGCCTTGCAATTTATAACGACCGCAATAAAATTTCCATTATGCGTCTGGTGGGTGCTTCAAATAACTTCGTGCGCGGTCCCTATATTGTACAGGGAATTATATATGGTGCCATTGCGGCATTCTTGACACTCTTCCTCTCCGCCATTATCCTGCAGACAATTGACTCAACCATTGAAGGATACTTTAAGGGTGTAGGGCCAATTGGCCTTGCCCACTACTACGCAACGAACTGGGTGAGCTTCCTTTTCATACAGCTTACCCTAGGAATTATTATAGGCGCTGCTTCCTCCTTCATCGCCATCAGGCGGCATCTCAACGCATAGTACTTCCTTAAAATAAATTTGTCGGAAGTACTCGCAGAAATTAGCAGACTTTACGCAGAAAAACGCAGAAAAAACGCCGACGATATTAATTAGTTAGCTTTAAGGTAAACCACTGGTTTGACCAGTGGACTCAAAGGGTT
>CAYTEF010000002.1:10698-38346 GCA_964436845.1 uncultured Candidatus Saccharibacteria bacterium | reverse complement strand
ATTCACGTCCAACAGCGGTTTTTAAATATCGTTCTTTTTGTAACGCCTCTTCCCGGAAAACAAATCGCTCAGTATATACAAGTTGCCATGGCCTAAACTTAGACGTATAACCCTTTCCCCTCACATTATGCTCCGTTAACCGCTTCTCTATATTCCATGTTTGTCCGATATATAGCCTGCCCTCTCTATTCTGCAGAACGTATACGAAATATGCTTCTACCGTCATACCATTTAGTGTAAATCCGCCGCGGCGGACTCTGCCACTGAGCTACGCGCCCCTTTTGTCCACGAACATTTTGTAGTGTATCTATTTCAAACGACATTGTCAATGAATAATGACGAATAGACACGTAACGTTTCTTGGGCCATCCTGCTCCATTGATAGCGCTTTAAGAGCTTCCTTGCTCTTTCAACCTTCCTTTGACGCTCTTCTTTATCTGTAAGAGCTTCTTTCATAATCCGCGCCATATCCTGAGGGCTTGAGGGATCAAAGAAAAATGCCGAGTCTTCCAACACCTCCCGCAAGGCACCAATATCAGAAACTGCCACGGGAACGTTAAGCGAGAGTGATATAAGTGGTGTCAAACCAAACCCTTCATAGAATGACGGGAGAACCAGAAGAGAAGCGTTCTTATACCAGCTCGTAAGCGCTCCGTCCTTTTGAAATCCCGGGGTGATAACTTCTTTTTTTAGTCCTAAGTTCTTCCAAAGGGACGAGGTGCGCTCATAGTAAATATCTGGATCCCCTATGATGACAAGTTTATGGGGAAGGCCTTCTTTTTTTAGCAGCGCGAATGCTTTTATAAGCCCTGCTAAATTCTTATGTGATCGCCATACGCCTATGTATAAAATATAGTTTGTAGTTTGTGGTTTGTAGTTTGTAGCAGTTGGCGACTCTGATATAAACGGAATGCCTTCGTGGATAACACGAATCTTTGAAGTGTTGACCGAAAAATATTTTAAGATGTCGTCTTTGGTGAACTGTGAGGGGGTTATAATGACGGCTGATTTCTCAATTGAGTGGCGCAGTACGAGCTCATAGGCTTTTCTTCTCACCCATGACCTACCTACCTTCTCGCCGGGGAAGAATTTGGGCGTTAAATCGTGAATTGTTACCACAAAGGGCTTTTGATAGAAGAATGGCACGTTAAAGTGCGGAAAGTGCATGACATCAAGAGGGTATTGGGAAAGAAGGCGTAAAAATGCCGTCTGCTCGGCAAGGGAATACCAAGGGAAGTCAGCGAGAACTTTCTTGAAGCGTGAAGGCTGAAGCGTGAAGCTTTTGTAGTTTTCTTCGCGCAAAAAAATATAATACGTATTTTCTTTATCAGCACGTGCTAAATATTCGATTAGATATTTAATGTAATTGCCAATGCCGGTTTGTTTTGGCCCGTACATGCGAGCGTCAATACCAATTCGCATAGTTTTCAGTTTTTAGTTTTCAGTTTCCAGCAGGACGTTGAGTGTTTGTTTTGCGGTGTTTTGCCAGGTAAATTGCTTTGCCCTTTCATACCCTTTTTCAATATAGTGAGCGCGGAGTTTTTCATCAGTCAAGAGCTCCTCCATAGCTCCAGCAAGTTCATGCACCCGATGGGGATTTACCATAAGGGCGGCATCTCCCACTGCTTCGGGCAAAGAGGAGGTTTGCGAGGTAATAACCGGAACGCCACAGCGCATCGCTTCAAGAGGGGGTAGGCCGAATCCTTCAAATATGCTTGGATATACAAAAAGGGAAGCGCTCTTATAAAGTCTTATCCTCTCTTGGGAAGAGACGGGGCGATGGGGAGGGCCTGCTAAAACAAGCTTTACGTTCCCATCCCCTAATTTTCCTTTAACCAAGGCAAACGCCCTTTTAAGCGCTTCTACATTCTTTCTCCCCTCAAGACTTCCAAGGTACAAAATAGTTTGTAATTTGTAATTTGCAGCCCGTGGCCTTCTTTGCTTAAGCTCGTCTGTTATTCCAGAATATATTACTTCAATTTTTTTAGGATCAACATGATACAAATTCACTAAATCCTGCTTCGTTGACTTAGATACCGCAATAATGGCATTAGCCCTTCTTGCGAATGCTTCAGGGTTAATGCTTTTATGCCAGAGCCGCTCCTTTTGCTTTAAAAAGAAGGGGTAACGCTTAAAGGATAAATCATGAAACGTGGCAACTAGTCGGGCATTTCTGGAAAGCGGCAAAAGGTTGATATTCGGGGCAAAAACAGTCAGTCTTTTTTCCCCCTTTATTCCGTACTTTCTTTTGATAAAGGAATCAATTTCAGGAAATTGAAAAAATTTAAATAACGCGTTAAGGGCCTGATTATATATAAATAAATGCTCGTGGAGGCATGCTTTTCTATACTTTTCAAAATATTGCAACTCTGGCTTCTCTTTTCCCGAGGAAAAAAGAATTATGCGGCATGGCATTTTTTTTGCCTCAATAGTCTCAAACATCGCCTTTAATAGCTCCCTCGTATATTCGGGCACTCCACCGGGCGGATGCTTGGGCAGGAGGGGACGAATGTCTATAATAAGTGTCTTCATTTTCCCTATTCTAGCACCCTTTATACAACAAAAAAAGCCCGTTTGGGCTTTTGCGGCAGAGTATGAGTTTTCGCCCTCTGCCATGGCCGTTTTGGTTACCTAATCTATGTTTATTTTATCTGTCTTAGCCCCTCTCTTATTGCACGTTTTGCTTCCTGTGCGTCCCCCTCTTTGAAGGAAAGCACCCCCCGAAGAAACAAAATAAGAGCATAATCGCTCTTCTTTAACAAAACGCTCCTTTGCGCATTCCATTCCTCCTCGGCCGCAAGGAGAGCTGCGAGAATTTTCCCCCGAGTGGATAGCACCACGGCTTGCTTCTTGCCGAAGATAAAACTTTGTACGATAATCACCGTACAAAGAACTCCTCCAATCAATTGCAGCCACCCCACCAATCGCTCTCCTATTAAAAATTCATAGAGCGCGAAAGCAAAATACCCAAAACAAAATACCACCCAGCTCGCAAGCGATCCGCTTTGGTATATCTTGCCACGAGCATTTTTGACCACTTGAGGAATAAGGCCAGCCAAAAATGCGACAACAACCAGCCCACCATATTGCATCAGGAATTCTTTCATATCCCCTCCTTATGCGCCGTACTCGTCACGTATGTGCTTTCCGGCTGCGGTTTAAGCAATGCTCTATTGCCCAAATCACAACCGGAAGAAATTTTAAGGTTCGATTAGGTAACGAGGTAAACATAATTATGCATATTTTTTTAATTTTGTCAATATTATTCCCTTCCTACATGAAAACGGGGAGGGCACTTGCGTGATGTGCTTTGTTACATCCGCCACGCTCTCCCTTGAATGAGCTACCATTCCACGTTGACTTTTCCATCGTCATCTTTTCCTTCCTTTTCCGACTGTATCTCTATCTCGTTGGGAAATACTGGAACTGTGAAGCCTCTGTCCCAGTCTACGAGTATTTGTATGCGCTCTAGGCTTTCATACTCGTAAACAATCGTTCCTTGGTCGTTGGGAGATAGATCACCCTTGACTGTGCGGATATAAAAGAGCATCCGGCATTTTGCACCGGCAAGTCTCCGATCAACCATAACTGCCTCCTTTCTATGCCGCTTCTTTTGTTTCTTCCAGCGGCAATTTTGATTCTTCCTTTACTTCTTCTTTCAACACTGGTGTGGTAGGCCAGCGATTAGATTTACAGAGGCGACACTCCCACCCTGTTTCATCAAAGGTGAGAGTGAGTGGCGCATAGCAAAAATTGCAACTCATTTTTTCCCTCCTTAATGTAAAGGGCTTAAATTTCTATCTCTTTGCAAGGTAGTATTTCAAAAAAACGCCAAATAAAGCAGACATAATGCCTAAAATTACGCCCGCGCTTATTGATAAGATCCAGCGGGGATCTTTTGCTCCAAAGACAAAATCAGAGGTGACCGCTTCAAAGGAACCAAGGCCTCCGGAAGGCGAGAGTGAGGAGAGAAATTCGTTGGTATTTTTGTTAATGCTTGCCATGCGCTCTTTGGCAAACGTTTCATCAGAAGTGCTAAAGGAAACTTTAAGAAACTGGTTGCCAAGGCGTCCTATGCCAATGTCTAATCCTTCTTCTTTTAGCCAGCTTTGGGTCATGCGTGTTACCCTGTCGGATGCCTCAAGAACATCGGTAAACTGAAACCCTTCGGTTTTTTCTATCACCTTGGGACGAATGATTAATGAAAAAACCGCTTGCTGCTGCTGGCTAAAAACGAAACTTATCGCAAGGGCGATAATGATAACGCCGCCAAGGATTTGTAGCGCAAGAACTTTATATTGCTTAATAATCCTTATATATTCAATAAGTTCCATAGCCGACTTTTAACTGTTTTAGCTCGCCCCATCGCCTGCCTACCTTTACCTCAACCACCAAGGGGACGCTTAGCTTGACCACGCTCTCCATTACTTCTTTAATGCCCGGCATTACCATATTTACCTTATCGCTTTTAATTTCAAAAAGCAAGTCATCGTGAATTTGCAGTAATAACCTCGCATCATCATTGCATAACGGATACACCTTAATCATGGCAAGCTTAATGATGTCTGCGGTCGCGCTTCCCTGGATGGGGAAATTTACGGCTTCGCGAAACATTGCCTCGCGCACGTTGTGGGGAAGCGTTCCTGGAGACTGTAACTCGCTAAACCATCGCTTCCTGCCAAGGAGGGTCTGGACGTATCCTTTTTTTACCACGTCATCGCGTGTTTTCTCAATATAGCGTTTAACGCCGGAAAATCGCGAGAAATAGCTATCAATGAAATCCTGCGCTTCCTCGCGGCTTATGGTAAGACTTTGTGAAAGCCCGTGGGCGGAAAGCCCGTAGAGGATGCCAAAATTAAAGACCTTTGCCGTACGGCGCATAAGGGGAGTGACCTTTTTTTCCGGCACGTTAAAAACCTGGCAAGCCGTATGGGTGTGAATATCTTCTCCCTTTTGAAATGCGCGGGTCATGTCTTTGTCGCCCGAAAGGTGTGCGGCAACGCGAAGCTCTACTTGGGAATAATCAAACGAGACAAGATCATAGCCTTTTTCTGCCACAAAGACATTTTTCACGCGGGAAGCCCACTGGCCCTGTACGGGTATATTTTGTAAGTTCGGATTTTGAGAAGCGAGGCGTCCGGTGGCCGTACCTGCCTGGATAAAGGTGGTGTGCACCCTTCCATCTTTGGCAATCTTTTCATAGAGAGGGGTGATATAGGTGGTTATGAGCTTTTCTAACTCGCGGTTTTTCAGCATGAGGGGGATAATTTCGTGCTGGTGCGCGAGCTTGGTAAGTTCGCTCTCCTTAGTTGAAACCTTGCCGCCAGGTGTTTTTTTAATCCCTGCGGGGGAAAGCTTTAATTTTTCAAAAAGGAGCGAACGAAGTTGATCAGGAGAAGCAGGATTAAAATCTCCCCCGGTGATGCGACTAATCTTCTCCCGCAGGGTACGCAATTCCTTCTTTAAATCTGCTTCCAGTTCTTCTAAAGCTTTTTTATCTACCTTAATCCCTCTATGACTCATGCCCTCTAATATGGGCACTAAGGGGGCTTCAATGGTCTCAAATATGGATAAAAGATTCTGGGATGTCAATTCCTTTCTTAATTCGCTAAGCGATGCGGCGGGCTCGGGATTTTTAAGTTCGGGGTGCAGGAGCCATGTCGCAATTTGGGCAAGCCTTTGTTCGCCTTGGGGGAGCGCGGGTGTTTTCTTATCTGCCCCGCCAAAAAGTGAGCCCTGCTTTTCGGAAACTTGAGGGGTTGTGGCAATTCTGCGAAGTAAGCTGGAAAATCCCAATTGAAAAAACATGGGCTCAAGTAAGGCAGTATTAAACCCCTGCCACTTAGCTTTTTCAAGGGAAAACGAAACCGGAACGGTTACATTTATGGTTGCAAGTTCCCTGCTAAAGAACGCTTCGTCTTTCTTTCCTTCAAGCTTTTTGGGCAAATCTTTTGCTTTAAAGAGCACGTCTAAGGTTTTATACTTTTGTAAAAGATCGGCCGCGGTTTTGGGGCCAATGCCCAAAACACCGGGAATATTGTCGGAAGCATCTCCCACCAATCCCTTGTAATCAGAGAGTTGCTCTGGGGCAAGGCCAAACCGATCGCGCACGGCTTTTTCATCATATATTACCGTGTCACTCATGCCCTTTCGCATGGTATATACCTTCACCCCCGGACGTACTAATTGAAGTGTATCCAAATCCCCGGTAACGATAATAGTTTCAAGTTTTGAGTTTCTAGTTTTCAGTTTTGAAACGATGGTACCAATAATATCATCTGCTTCAAAACCCTCTTTTGCCAAAGTCACGATCCCCAGTTCTTCCAAGATTTCCTTAACTTTTCGTAATTGGGAAATGAGCTCGTCAGGCGTTTTCGGGCGATGCGCTTTATAGGCGTCAAAGGCTTTTTTGCGAAACGTGGGAGCGGGCGTGTCAAAAGCCGCCACAATATAATCGGGCTCAAGCGTTTGGACCATTTTAATAAAAATGGAAAAAAAGCCGTAAATCGCGTTTGTCGGCTCGCCCCGCTGAGTAGAGAGGGGCGGCAGGGCATGAAACGCCCGATGTATAAGAGCGTCGGCGTCGAGGATGACGAGTCTCATAAATTCTTGTAACGTGTAACGTATAGCGTATAACGCAAGAATTTTTCAATTTCTTCTTGGGTCATACGTTACAGGTTACAAGATACACGATTACGCAACCTCCACTACATAACACTCCTCGCAACAGACTATCTCCTTCCGCTCTAGGCTATAACTAGTCTCAAATTCATTGGGGCAGGGACTTTGTCTGTGAAAGTGCTCGACAGTATTTGAATATATTCCATTTTCTGATTTTGCGCCGCCGCATTGACAGGTTCTGTGGCACAGTTTTAAGGGATTTCTTAATGCAACACGAACTTTGTGCCGACAGTCAGGGCATATTCTTGGAATGGGAATACTTTGTTGTCGGTAAAAGGTAAGTTCTGGTTTTATGAGGCGGTAGCTTTTGGCGCAGACTACACATGCTAAAATAGCATCAAGGATATCATCCCTTGCTTCGCTAATATGATCGGGGATCTTGTAAATTTGCTCTTGATAGTGTTTTTTTGATGTTTCATACCAATTGTATCTCATTTTTAACGCATCATCTTTTTTTAACTCAAAGTATTCTTGTGCGCTTGTTTCATTATATCCCCAAGGGCTTAGCTCCCAGGGGAAAAATTCTCCATAGCGATACACTCTTCCCTTCTCGTCTTGATAAGGCATTTTCTTCATCTGCTCAATAATTTTGGGAATTAATGATTCGTACTCGCCTTTTGAGTACTGCCTGTTCAGGACACAATATTTTTTCTTATTCAAACTTATGCATCCAAAGAGATTTTCAGAGCCAGAGCAAAACATGCAATAAGAAAGGTCTTTACAGTTAAGCCGACAGTTGTAGCACGACTTAAGATTATAAAGCTCAATCCCGCAGTCAATACATTCATACACGCGTTCTGCCATCTGTCCCCATTCTGTATAATCATAGGAATCTCGCGTATATTTATTCACCAATAAATTACAATACTTCACATCTTGGGCGTGGCGCGTATCGAAACAATGGAAGGCATTTTTTGAATAGTATATATAATCACCGCTCACTTTGTCATTATGCCGGCCGTGCATAAATTTTACAGGCCATTTGAGCCAAAATGTATACGCCTCTTTTTTGAGTCTCTCAAGGTTTTTATATGAGCCTAAATTGAACTCTTCCATCTTTTTCTCATACGCCTGCTTTGTATAGGGCTTATTAAAAATATGATATTGTTTGTTGCGTAAATTTACACATGCAAAACAATTTGAGCAGTTTATACAATCGCGCAAAAAATAGGAATCATAAGAAGATTCGGCATTTATGGAAAAGAATGCCTTATTGCATTTGGTCAAATAGAGCGAATCATAGCATAATTCAGATTCATTCACTTTATATCCATCAATGCAGTCCTTTGAAACTGAAGCATCCGATGAATATATGCATCCTTCTGCTTGCGAGGTATGCGTTACCATGTAGCAATTTTTCAGGAAACTCGCATGATTGTTGTATTCCGAATTTACCCATGTTTGATACGAGCCTATTAAATTCGCCCATGGAACTCGCAGCATTAGCTCCCTGAATTGCTCAAAAAATGGTTTAGAAAAATCGTACTCTTTGCCAAAACTCATCGGATCCCACTTATCAGACCACCACACGTTATTTTGATATATTTTATAGGGTTTATCAGGAGCAAAGATTGAGATGACCTCCTCGCCAGTAAAATCGCACTTCCGCTTATAGAAGGTGCGCTCGTTACGAAATGCTAACCGCCGAATAAGCCGGCATTCCGGACAAAAGGTCGGCGGCGGGACCTGCATTTTTTCGTAAAAGGCAAAGTCCTCGGGTTCAATAGTAAAGCCTTTTTTACAGTTTTGGCACACCCTTGATTCGCTCTTCATAATTGCTAATGCTTATTTCTCTTTTATCTTTTCCTCTATGCTCCAATACTACCCAAATGGTATCTTTTGGCAATACGTCCGAAAAGCGCCCTGCCCATTCTATTGCGATGACTGCGTTTTTTTGAGAGAGAAGCTCTTTAAGATCAGGGACGATGCTTTTCTCATCCGTCAAGCGGTAAGGGTCTACGTGATAGAGAATTTTCCTTTTACTCTCGTGTCTGGCGATTAGAATAAACGTGGGTGAGGAAACCGTCTCATCCACTCCCAACCCTTTTGCGAGTCCTTTTACAAACGTAGTTTTGCCCGCACCCAAGTCCCCCACGAGCCCGATGATAATGGGGTCAGGGTCTAACGACGAGCCAAGCTCTTGGCCAAGGATAAAAGCAATTTTTTCTGTTTGGGAGGCAGATTTTGTGATGAATAGGAATGTTTGATCCTTCATGCTTTCCGTTTCAGGTCCACAATGTGTAACTCTGGCTGGGTACTTACGCCCCAGGTGGAACGTTTTAAATGAAACACCACATCCGCCTTGTCCCCCTCTCTTAATAAATGGTTATCGGCAACGCCGCGAAAATAAATGGCGTTAAAAAAGTGATCATCCTTTTTGAGCGCTAATTTGAAATGATCCTGCGCCGCGCCCACTTTTCGCGCCGCATTCACCGCGACCCCTTTTAAAAGAAAGAGTGGCTCCGGATTGCCTTTGCCGAATGGCTCTAACTTTTGCAGACGATCCCATAAGTCAAGGGTGACATCTTGCGCTTTAAGTTCAAGGTCTATGGTAAGTGTAGGCGCTATTTTTTTGCCTTTGAGTTTTGCGGTTTCTCTTTTTATCAACTGTTTGAATGCCCCAAGCTTTGAGGAAAGGAGCGAAAACCCCCCTGCCTGATGGTGTCCTCCCCAGTCAAGGAGTGAAGGGGCCGCACCCTTCATCACCTCTACCACGGAAAAGGGCGGGTAAGAGCGGGCAGAACCCTTTATTACCTTTTCGCCTTTGCTAAAAATAAACGCAGGGTAGCCATAGCGATCAAGGAGTTTATTTGCCACAAGGCCGCATACTCCAGCCGGCCAATTTTTTGATCCTTCCAGTATAAAAGAATCTTTTTTTATTGTTGAAAAGTTCTTTTGTATATGCTCATCCGCTTCCTTTAACGCTTTTGCCACGAGTGCTTGGCGTTTCTTATTTGAGCGATCAATTTCGTCTGCAAGCTCTCTTGCTTGGCCTGCGTCTTTGCTCGTCAAAAGCTTAAATGCCTTAAGCGCGTGGTCAATGCGGGAAGCGGCGTTGACCCGCGGAGCTAACTGGTAGAGGAGGTCTTGGGTGGTTATTTCGCCTTGATCAATGCGGGAGACTCGTATTAATTCCTTTAATCCCACGCGTCGGGTTTTTGCGAACACCAAAAGGCCATACTTCACTAAGGCCCTGTTTTCCGAAACCAAATCCATTTGATCGGCAACCGTGGCAAAAGCAACAAGGTCTAGGAGCCACTTCTCCCATGATTCAGAAATGCGCTCGTGGTTCATTTCCTTACGCAATGCCTGGGCAAGCTTAAATGCAACGCCGGTCCCCGCTAATTTGGAAAAGGGATAGGTATCGTTTTTTTGCTTGGGGTTTAGCACTACCTTTGCCGGCGGGAGCCCCTGGGAAACCTCATGGTGATCAGTGACAATAACATCCATGCCATGCTCGCCTGCCCATTGAATTTCTTTATGATCGGTGATGCCGCAGTCAACGGTAATTACTAATGTTACCCCTTGTTCTTTAAAATAAGAGAGGCCTCCCATATTAAGCCCGTAACCATCCTTTTGGCGGTCGGGAAGATAGGTCTCAAAAAAAGGTGTCGCTCCAAAACGCTCTAAAAATTCGCAGAGAATAATGCTGCCGCACACCCCATCCACGTCATAGTCCCCGAAAATGCCGATTTTTTCCTGGGCGGCGAGCGCTTTTTTGATGCGCGCTACTGCCTCTTTCATGCCCCTCATTAAAAAAGGATCAAAGAGATCCCTTTCATAGCGCGGTTCCAAGAATCGCTCCTGATCTTTTTTCCCTTTAATGCCCCTGTTGGAGAGGATTTGGGCTATCGGATCAGAAAATGTTGATTTTTTAAGGGTCCAGTGTTTAATCATTACTCAAGAGTGCCTCAATGATGCGTTTTTCTTATTATTCACTCTTACACACAAAGGTTGCGCGAAACACGGTTTCGGCACCCGTACCTGTCGTGGGTTCCATCTTGATTTTCATACGCGAACCATCCGGACATTCAAAGTAAGGCTTAAAATTAAAGGCGTCACGGAGGTTCTGCGCGTCCCCTTCCTGCGGATCAAATTCAATGTAGTATTCCTTCCCGCGGGAGATGACCTTTTTGGCGCGCTCAATCATTTCGTGGGGGGTCACCATGCCCCTTACGAGAAAGTCTCTTGCTCCCAGACGCTCTGCCTGCACCCGGTCATCCTCCCTGCCTAAGTGGGAATACACCAGTACGGGAATTTTTGCCGTCGTGACATTATTTTGCAGATCACGCATCATTTCAAATCCTGACATACGCGGCATGACAATACCGGTAATGATGACATCGGGTACGTGCTTTGTCGCAAGATCCAATCCCTCTACGCCGTCAAATGCCGTAATAACTTCAAAATCAGCTTCCTGAAATGAAGAGCGAAGCAAGCGAACGCTTCCCTCGTCATCATCCACAATGAGTATGCGCGGTTTTAATGATTCGTCAACCATAAAAATTAATAAATGGTTAGTTTAGCACTTCAAGGGCCGGCATTGCTTCACCTGCAAGAAAATCAAGCATCGCTCCTCCACCGGTAGAAACAAAATAAAAGGTGCTTAGGGCGTTTCGTTTTTCTAAAAACTCCACCGTTTCTCCCCCGCCCGCAATAACCTTAGCGCTACTTTTCGTAAGAGACTCAAACAGCCGCTCGGTCCCTCTACAAAATTCCGGGATCTCGCATTTCCCAAGCGGTCCATTCCACACGATCATTTTAGCAGATTTTATCAGGTTGTCAAAAAGGATTTCCGTATCCGGTCCAATATCTAAAATTATTTCATCGTCATTGAGTTTTCCCACCGGAGCGATACGCATATCTATTGGTTTTTCCATACCTGCCCCCACCCGAACATCCACGGGAAGGTGAAGCTTTGTGTCAGTGAGGGAAATATCTTTTATCGATTCTGCCTCTTTTAGGACAATAATTGACTTTCCTACCGCGACTCCGTTAAGATGGAGCAACGTGTTTGCCAAAGCACCCCCTAGAAGGAGGCCCTGCACGTTGTTCCAAAAACGTTTAATGATTTTTATCTTTGTTTCTACCTTTACCCCGCCGATAATGAGCAGCAGCGGATGGGACGGATGATCTCTTACCTCACCGAGTGTGGATAATTCCTTTTTTAGCTGCAATCCCGCAAAATGCGGCAGAAGGCCAGGAAGCGCTACCATAGACGCATGCGCCCGATGGGAATTTGAGAATGCTTCGTTCACATAGACGTCTCCCAGACGCCCTAAGTGCTCGGCAAACGTTTTGTCTCCTGCCTCCTCCCGCCCATCAAAACGAAGATTTTCTAATAGCACAAGAGGCGCCTCAACATGATCAACATCCAAGGGAAGGAGGGGAATTTCTTTTCCCAAATCTGCCTCTAGGCGCTTGACGATGGGAAGATTGCTCAACTCCGGAACAACTTTCCCTTCCGGCCGCCCGTTGTGATTTAAAAGGATAATGCGCGCGCCGCGCTTAAGCAAAAATTGTATCGTGGGAAGGGCGCTTTGAATGCGAAATTCTTCCAAAGGCCCAAACTCCTTGCCTACGTCAAATCCTACGCGCACCAAGACGCGCTTGCCCTGCCAATAGTCCTCGCCAACGTCATCAACGCATTTCATTTTGCACTATCTCCATCTCTATGGTAACGAATCTTCCACAAAAAGTCAAAGAACTTCCGCGCTCGCCGGGAGTATATATATTCAGGAACAAAAACGGGATACCTATTTATGTGGGCAAGGCCAGCCGCTTGCGCGACCGGGTACGAACGTATTTTGGTCATACCTACGCCAAGGATGACCCCCTCCACGAACGCATGAAAAGAGAAATTGCGAGTATTGAAGTTAATGAGACTTCATCAGAAATTGAAGCACTCGTCCTTGAGTCAACACTCATAAAAACACTCAAGCCTCGCTACAATATCTTGATGCGCGACGACAAGCAGTATTTTTATGTCGGCTTTACGAAAGAATTATTTCCAAAAATTGTTGTATTTCATCGGCTAAAAACTATAAACTATAGACTAGAGGCTCCTCCTATTGGCCCTTTTGTCAGCGGCAGATCGCTGAAAGTCACCCTCTATGCCTTAAGAAAAATATTTCCTTACTGCAGCTGCAAACGCATGCATAAAAGCGAACGGTCCTGCGTCAACTATGCTATAGGTATAGATCCGGGCTACTGCTGTGTCAAAAAACAGCAGACTGGTGTCAAAGATTATGCACTCAATATCAGACATATACAAAAGATCCTCAACGGCAAAAAAACAATGGTGCTCAAAGAACTTAAAAAAGAGATGACGGCATCTGCAAAAAAACAAGATTTTGAAAGAGCGGCAAAGGTACGCAATCAAATAGAACGCATCCAGCATGTTCTTGCTCATAGACGCGTCATTGAACAAAAGGGAGAGGTTTCCATGGCTCTCAAAAAAGATTCCCTTTTAAGAGCAATCCGGCGCATTGAAGGGTATGACATTTCAAACGTGCAGGGGCAGTTTGCGGTGGGTTCAATGGTGGTAGTAGAGCAAAATAGCCACGGTGTCTTTACTGCCAAAAAGAGTGGCTACCGACGGTTTAAAATTAAAATGGTAAAGGGTGCCAACGACCCTGCCATGATGCATGAAGTTCTTACGAGACGAATGCGTCATCCCGAGTGGCCCTTCCCGGACCTTATTCTCGTTGACGGGGGGAAAACCCAGAGAAATGCCGCACTCAAGGCGTTAAAAAGCGCTCTAAGCCCGGATAAAATCCCCACGGTATGGGGGCTTGCAAAAAAGGAGGAAGAATTGTATACTCAATATACGGTGATACCTTTAATGCGCCTGGATGTTAAAGAAGCGCGGCTTCTCGCTTTCCTTCGCGATGAAGCGCACCGTTTTGCTATTACCTACTACCGAAAGGTTCATAAAAAAGAACTTATCCCGTGACCTATCTCATCCTTCACATTCTAGGAAATTCCCTTGGTATTTATTTATCTGCCCGTATTATTCAAGGGGTGTTCTTTCAAGGCAATATTATTGACTTGCTTATCGCAGGAGTGCTTCTAGGAATTCTCAATGTCTTTGTAAAACCAGCGCTCAAAATTATATCCGCTCCCTTGATACTCTTGACATTGGGAGTTTTTATCTTTATAATAAACCTCTTTATTCTCTGGCTTACGCAGTATCTCTTACCGGAATTATCCATTAACGGATTTTGGGCGTACTTCTGGACACTCGCACTCATTACCGCTATTAACCTTATCATCAATCACTTTCGTGAAGCATAACCCTCACACATTACCTTTATGCAAACATACCTCACCATTGCTCAAGTTATTGTTTCTGTGGCACTTATCGGGACTATCCTTCTTCAAAAACAAGGCACTGACGTAGGCGGTATTTTTGGGGGAAGGCAGGAAAGCTATTACAGCCGCCGAGGGCTTGAGAAGGGCCTCTTCTTTGGAACTATTGCGCTTTCCGTATTGTTTTTAGGGTTGGGCTTGGCGAACCTTTTTGTATGAAGATCCCTTTTTGGCAGTTTGAGAGGACATTCTCCAGGTCCGAGCGGTATCTTGTTCTCATATTTGCGGCGGGACTCATCATTTCCTTCCTTTGGCTGGTTGCCGGATCGTTTTTGCAAGGGACCGCAAAGACACCCGCATTTGGCGGGAGTGTCACCATAGGAATGGCAGGCGCCCCCCACTCCATCAACCCCGTCTTATCACCGGCCAACGAGGTAGACAAGGCCTTAGTAAAGCTCATTTACCCCTCGCTCTTGCAATACGATAAAGAGGGCAATCTCGTTCCCTCTCTCGCAAAAAGTTTTGAAGTTGGAGATAATGGAAAGGTCTATGAATTCCTGCTTCGCGAGGGAGTCATGTGGGATGATGGCATTCCTTTAGATACGCACGATGTAGTTTTTACCATAAAGACCATTCAGGACCCAAAAATTTCTTCGCCTCTTTTTCGGCTTTGGGAAGGAGTGAACGTTGAAGCAGTCAATGAAAAAACGGTTCGCTTCACTCTTCCAGACGCATACGCCTTCTTTCTTCAGAACGTCACCATTGGCATATTGCCACGACATATTTGGGAAGGAGTGCGCGTAGAAAACTTTGCATTATCCGAAAAAAATAAAGAACCCGTGGGTGCGGGTCCCTACCGTCTTGCCTCTACTGAAAAATCCAATGGCACAATCACCTCAATTACCTTCTCTTCCTATCAAGGATTCTTGGGCGAAACGCCATTTATCCCCTCACTGACCGTTCGCTTTTATCTTACACCCACCGACCTCATTGAAGGATTCCAGAAAAGAGAGATAACCCTCATGAGTATTCCCTTTGAGTCCTTTGCGCCAGATCTTGTCGCACAAAAGAATGCCTATCTTATCTCCTTTCCTCTCCCCCGCTACTTCGCCATATTTCTCAATGAAAAACAGAATCCTGCGTTAGTAAAAAAAGACGTCAGGGAAGCACTTTTATTAGCCATTGACAGAGACGCTATTGTTTCCTCAATATTTGGCGGCGAGGCAAGGAAGGTGGTATCCCCCATTCCTGCTACCCTTGAAAAATATCACCTGCAGGGATTACCTACGTATGATTATAATCCTGCCCGGGCCAGGGAGCTTTTACAAAAAGCCGGGTTCTCAAAAGAAAAGCCTCTCAAGATTTCCTTTACAAGCGTGCGGGATGATACATTAGCGCAAGTCGCAAAAGCAATTGCGGGTTATTGGGAAAGCGTAGGGGTAGAGGTAACCATAAATGCCGTTGAGCTTGGAAAATTAAGAGACGAGGTGTTCCAAAACCGCACGTATGAGGCATTCCTCTTTGGGCAAGCGCTTGCCCTGGAACCAGATCCTTTCTCCCTTTGGCATTCTTCCCAAAGTGAATACCCTGGGTTAAATCTTACGTCATACAAAAATCCTGAATTAGATAAAATATTAGAGGAATTGCGTCAAACATTTGATACGGATAAGCGCAAAGAACTTTTTGAAAAATTTCAATCTATCTTAGTAAACGACCTTCCCGCTCTTTTCTTATACTCCCCCTACCATCATGTACTCGCTGATAATGCCATTCAAGGTATCACCCAAAGCCCGCTTTCTTCTCCGGAAGATTATTTAAATCAGGTCTCCCAGTGGTATATATTTACCAAACGCATGAGCAGATAATATTTCTTCGCCGCGGTGGCGGAATAGGCAGACGCATGCGGTTCAGGGCCGTATGTCCCTTAAGGACGTGTGGGTTCAACTCCCACCCGCGGCAATTATATTGACCTTTTCGTTTTTTATTTTCTGCCTTCGTAGCAGACTCGTCCGCCAATTGGCGGACTCGTAATTAATTTTTAACTTATTGGAGTTTATGGAAAAAGAGCATATCACAAAACCCCTTCTCAAGGTGATCCCTTTAGGAGGGTTGGAAGAAGTGGGTCGCAACGCAACCGTGTTTGAGTATGACGATCCGCAAAGCAAAAAGCGCGATATTATTATCGTGGATTTAGGATTGCAGTTTCCCGAAGAAGCGATGATGGGCATTGATTATATCATTCCCAACATTTCCTACCTCAAAAATAAACTAAGTGACCTGCGCGGCATTGTCATTACCCATGGACACTACGACCACATTGGGGCCGTGCCTTATCTCTTGGATGGCTTGGGAAATCCGCCCATTTTTGCAGGGGAGCTTGCGCGGGGAATTATGCTTAAGCGCCAGGAGGAGTTCCCTTTTTCCCCAAAACCAAACATAACAACGGTAAAGGCAGGGGACGTGATAAAGCTTGGCGCGTTTGAAATAGAATTCATTCATGTCAACCACAATATTCCGGACAGTTTCGCTTTAGTGATACGCACACCCCTGGGGACCGTCTTCCACACCGGAGACTATAAATTTGATAGAAATCCGGTTTTACAGGAACCAACGGATGTGGGGCGCATTGCCCAAATCGGCAAAGAAGGTGTTAAACTTCTTCTGGCGGACAGTACTTCGGTGATTGAAGAGGGATATTCCATTCCGGAAGCAGACATTGAAAAATCTCTTGACGAAATCTTTTCTCGTTTCTCCCAGAATCGCTTAGTGATTGCCACCTTTGCCTCGCTCATCTCGCGTATTCAACAGGTATTTCGGCTGGCAGAAAAATATGGGAGGAAAGTCGCCATTGACGGGAGAAGCATGAAGCATAATGTAGAAATTTCGCACCAATTAGGATACGTGAAGTTTGATATTAAAACGCTTATTTCCGCAAAAAAGGCGGCGAGCCTTCCTCCTTCAGGCGTTGTGATTATTTGTACCGGGGCACAGGGTGAGGGGAATGCGGCGTTAATGCGTATCGCTCAACGGGAACATCCCCACATTAAATTAAGCGATAAAGACGTGGTACTCTTTTCTTCCTCGGTTATTCCGGGCAATGAGCGAACCGTGCAGGGCGTGCACGATTCCTTAGCCCGCCAGGGAGCAAAAGTGGTTAACTATCGCATGATGGACATTCATTCGGGCGGGCATGCGTATAGAGAAGATGCAAAAATGCTTTTTAACCTCGTCCGTCCCGAGCACTTCATTCCCATCCACGGCAATCATTTTATGCTTCGCATTCACGCAGAGGTAGCGCAGGAATTGGGGGTAAAGCCGGAAAACGTCCACGTACTTGATAACGGACAAGTGGCAACGATTAGTGAGGGGGACTTCTGGATTGCAAAAGAAAAAGTGCCCACCAATTATATTATGGTTGACGGCTTAGGCGTGGGGGATGTGGGAGAAATTGTTTTGCGAGATCGCCAGCGCATGGCACAGGATGGCATGTTTGCCATTATTTTAATCATTGATTCGCAAACGGGAAAGCTCAAAGAGCCGGTGGATATTATCTCCCGCGGCTTTATTTACATGAATGCTTCACGCGAGCTGGTCAATGAGGCAAGAAAAGAAATCAAGCTCATTGTCCAAAAAACCGCTCATCAGGAACCATTCAACCCTACGTATGTACGGGATAGTCTTCGCGATGAGTTAGGAGAATTTTTATACGAAAAGACGCACCGCCGACCACTCATCCTGCCCGTTGTGCTAAAAATCTAAAGAAAGTCCACTACCTATGGGCCTGGCTGCTAGGAAGATGGAGGCACTCTATATAATGCTCTCCGGGCGTTATGCTTTTTTTGGTTTAGGCGTCCATGCATTTAATCGTCTCGGGCCTGAAGCATTCATTCCTAACTACCATATCATTTGTTTTAACGACAGCATAGATAATGATCTTATACGAAAACGTATCCCGCTTTACTCCCTTGAAGAGGCTACCGGGAAACGATCATTCAAAAAAAATGCCACCTCACTTTTGCGCTGCGGGGAGGTGTGCGATTATATAAAAACAAACGCCAAGGGGAAGATACCCGTTATCATTGTATACAAGAGCTCGCTTGCGATGGAACGTATCTGTAAAAAAGAAGGCTTCCTTCTTGCGGCAAATCCCTATCGCTACACCAAGCCCTGGCTTGAAGATAAACTTCGCTTCAGGACTATATTAAAGAGCCTCAAGCTTCCTTACCCTCCCTATGAGCCTATTTCCCATGAAAAGGATGTTGACGAACAGTTTCAAAAAACGAAAAATACGCTGGGTCTTCCTTTTCTTTTACAACTGGTATTTGGGGGAGGAGGGAGGGGAAATTCACTCATTTCAAGCGCTCACGAATTTGCCAAGTGCCTTGAAATAATAAAGAAAACGTACCCGCGGGGGAGAATTGAAAACGCCCTTTTTGCTTCAAAACTCATACAAGGATGGTCTCCCTCGCTCACGGCGGCAGTGACGAAATTTGGTACAATTCACACCCCTTTGCAAATGCAGATTATTGACGCAAGAGAAACACTTCGCGAAGCTCTACTTAGATTTGGCATATTCTGCGGACACGATTTTGGTATCAGTTTTTCTCCGGCGGTAAAGCGTCAAGCAGATGCCTACATAAAAAAGCTGGGAGCGTATATGCACTCACAAGGGTACCGAGGCATTTTCGGTCTGGATTTCTTGTGGGAAAAGGAGACAGATATCCTTTACTTTATTGAAGCAAATCCTCGCTTTTTGGGAACGTTCCCCACGCTCTTCTATGAGGAGATACGCCAAGGCATGCCGCCCTTCATTCTTTTCCATATTCTTGAATTTCTCTCGTTAAGAAAGGAGGAAAGCGTACTTGCCAAGGAAGCGATAAACGCTTGGGAAAAAGAATCTTCCCTCCCTTCCAACTATGAAAAAAGCGCTCATATTTTTTTACAAAATCGCTTAAAGGCAGAGGTGAGTGTTACAAAAACCCTACGGCCGGGGATATATCAGTTAGGGGAAAAGGGCCTCACATTTAAAAAACCAAGTTATAATCCCCTTCATATTGTCTCAAAAAAAGAATTCCTCATTTGCGACGGCGTGCCCAGAAGGGGAGCGCTTATTAAAAAAGACCAGCGTCTCTTGCGTATTATATTCGCAAAAGGTATTCTTGAGGAAGATAAGAAAACTCTTACTCGGGAAACGAAACGCGTGATTCAAGCCGTGTATCAATCATTGGTATTAGAATCAGTATAAGACATGGGGCGAAGCCTTGAGATATATAAGGAATCTGCTATAATTAAACCATGATCATCCAATGGCTTGCCCAAGCTGGCTTTATTATTAAAGAGCAGGGGGAGAACCGCAGCGTTTCCACCCTTGTTCTTGATCCTTACGAGGAGCGTATTGGATTTTCCTTCCCGAAGCAGGAAGCCCAGGTGATTACCTTAAGCCATGACCACTTTGACCATAATAACAAGGGTGGTGTTTCCGGGAAGCCCTTTATCATAAGCGAGCCCGGGGAATATGAGGTAGGAGGATTCGCTATTCGCGCTATTCCCTCCTTTCATGACAACGTTTCTGGCACGGAAAGGGGGCCAAACCTTATTATGCGTGTTGATGGCGTTGAGTTTTCATTTGCCCACTTTGGCGATTTCGGTCAAGGAGAACTCACCCCCGCCCAGCTTGAATTACTAAACGAAGTGGACATTGCCCTTATTCCTGTGGGAGGATTTTACACCATTGACGGCACCCAGGCGGCAAAGATCATTAGCCAGCTAGAGCCCAAAGTAGCAATACCCATGCACTATCAAATTCCCGGCCTTACCATAAAGGAATTGGCAGGACCCGAAGGATTTTTTCAGGCAATGGGACAAAAACCGGTTGTCCTTGAAGGAGACTGGAAAGTAAAAATGACGGATGTTCCTTCAGAGGGCACGAAAATAGTTCAGCTAACTCCTCAAGCAAAAATACTCAAAAACAAGGTATGAATGATTTTATACAACGTTTAAGAGACCGTCCCCTTTACCAACGACATCTCATTGTATGGATAGGATCGCTCATTCTCTTTTCGGGCATTTCTTGGGTATGGCTTTATCAAGTTGGAAATCAGTTAGCTTCTCTTGCCTCCCCGAAAACAGTAATAGCACAAGAAGAAGTCAAACAAGGAGAGTCAACCAGTTACGTCGTGCGTATGCAGGAGTTTTTTGACGCGGCAAAGGAAGGAAGCGCCTCCCTTTTCTCGTTCTTTTCGCGGCAAGAGAAAAAAATAGATACCCCCGCACCCATCAGAGAAGGCAATGAATTAAACGAATTTTTAAACGAAAAAGGATTTGAGCCCTTCCCCGAGTAACATTACGAATTACCATAATGGGAAAAATTACCCCTATTAACATAGAAGAAGAAGTTAAGTCAAGCTACCTTGATTATGCCATGTCCGTTATTGTGGCACGGGCATTACCAGATGTGCGCGACGGACTAAAGCCCGTCCAGCGGCGCATCCTCTATGGCATGTGGCGGCTTGGCTTGAAGCATAGTGCAAAGTTTGCAAAATCCGCGCGTATTGTGGGATCCATTCTTGGTTACTATCATCCGCACGGAGACGCACCCGTGTATGAAGCTCTCGTACGCATGGCGCAGGAATTTTCCCTTCGCTATCCCTTAATTACAGGACAGGGAAATTTCGGCTCCATTGACGGGGATAGTCCAGCACAGATGCGTTATACGGAGGCCAAGCTTTCCGCCATTGCTGAAGAACTCTTAGAGGAAATTGATAAAGAAACCGTAGGCTGGAAAGAAACATTTGACGGAACGCGCAAAGAACCTGAATTTCTTCCCGCAAAAATTCCCCAGCTTCTCTTAAATGGTGCCCAGGGCATTGCGGTTGGCATGGCAACTAATATTCCGCCGCATAACCTTTCCGAACTTATTGACGCACTCATATACCTTATCGCGCATCCAAAGGCAGAGGTTGATGAATTACTCCAATTTGTGAAAGGTCCGGATTTTCCTACGGCGGGGATGATATATGATAGGGAGGCAATTAAAGTTGCCTACGCGACTGGCCGCGGGGCGATTCCCATGCGGGCAAAAACTCATATTAAAGAGGAGAAGGAAGGAAAATACATCGTGGTATCCGAACTTCCCTATCAAGTAAATAAAGCTGACCTCATTACCGAAATGGCGGATCTTGTACGTTCAGGGAAAATTGAGGGGGTACAGGATATTATTGATGGATCGCGGGGAGGGGGCGTTAATATTGTCATTGAGCTAAAGCGGGGCGCGCACCCCCAGCATGTGTTAAATAAGCTCTACCACCATACAAGACTTCAGAAAAATTTTAACGTCTTAATGATCGGACTGGTTGACGGCATTGAACCGCGTCTTCTATCCCTCGCTGAACTCTTACGCCTCTTTCTCGCCCACCGGGAACGCACCATTATAAAACGAACGGAGTTTGAGCTGCGCGAGGCAAAAAAACGCTTGCATATTTTAGAAGGCCTAGAGCTTGCGCTTTCTCACATTGATGCGGTCATCGCGTTAATTAAAAAATCAGAGAATAAGGAGGCCGCGCGCGAGGCACTCCAAAAAGAGTTTCGCTTAAGTGAACTGCAGGCGGAGGCGATTCTTTTAATGCGCCTCCAGACATTAGCGGCATTAGAACGTGAAGCGATTATTCAAGAATTGGAGGAAAAGCGGGCACTCGTCAAGGGATTAGAGTCAATTCTCGCAAGCCCTCAAAAAATCCTCAACCTCATTAAAGGTGAATTTGGAGAAATTAAAAAACGCTTCGGAGGCGCACGAAAGACCCAGGTCATTCCCGAATCACTTTCCGGGTTTGAAGCCCAAGATTTAATTCCCCAAGAGCGGGCGCTTATTCTCTTAACAAAAAACGGCTACATCAAGCGGGTTTCCCCAAAAGCATTCCATGTTCAGGGCAGAGGGGGCATTGGGGTGAGCGGGATTAATCTTTCCGAGGGGGACGTGGTAGAAAAGAGCTTAAGCGTCTTTACCCACGATGATTTATTTTTCCTTTCGCAGGACGGCAAGCTTTTTTCCACCAAGGCCTACCACATTGCGGAAAAAACCCGCATAGCAAAAGGCGAGGGACTCTATGAATTTTTTGATTCCCAAACACCAATTTCGGATATCTATGCAATATCCCAAGACATAAGAAAAGACGAATCAATGGCATTAGTTGCCATGAGCCGCAAGGGGTTAATCAAAAAAGTCTTACTCAGTGCTATTACGAGAATTCCCAAAAAGGGAATAAGAATTATTAATATTGTCTCCGGTGATGCCTCGCTTAATATTTTTGCCTCGCAAGCCGCGACAAATCTTTTGGCATGTACCGCAAAAGGACAGGCGCTCAAATTTTCTTTAAAGGAAATCCGCACTATGGGTCGCCAAGCCACGGGAGTCAGGGGCATGCGGGTGAAAAAGGAAGATGAGTTGGTAAAACTCCTCAAGCTGGAAAGCCCTGAAGATATCGCCCTTTTTATTACGGAAAAGGGTTATGGGAAAAGGGTGAAAGCTTCCTCATTTTCTCTGCACCATCGGGGAACGTCTGGCATAAAAGCATTAAATGTTACACCGCGCACCGGCAATGTAAAGCTGGCACTGGTGCTCCCGCCAAAAACGGAGAGCTTGCTTATTTATTCCCTCCAGGGAAAAACGCTCAAAATTAACGCAAGCGCCATCCCCCTCTTGGGAAGAACCGCGCAAGGGATAAGGCTCATCCGCTTAAAGGCCGGGGATAAAGTGGCATCCGCTCTTTTGCTCTAAATTTTTTTATCTCACATCACTAATGAGCTTTCTCAATCCCGAAGGGATTTTGCAGGAAACAGGTATTTTCCAGCCAGGCATGAAGGTTGGCGATTTTGGTTGCGGGGCTGGTTATTTCAGCCTGCCCTTGGCAAAAATGGTTGGCGAAAGCGGTCATGTGTTTGCAATTGACGTATTGCAAAGCGCGCTTGACGCGCTTTCGCAAAAAGCTTCTCTCGCACACATTGACGGAATAATCACTCCTATCCGGGCAAACTTGGAAAAAGCAGGGGCAACAAACATTCCTAACGCCTCTTTACAAGTGGTGGTTCTTGCGAATATTCTCTTCCAGTCAGACGAAAAAGAAGCAATCATTAAGGAGGCAAAACGCGTTCTTGAACCGAGAGGATTCCTTATTGTTATTGATTGGAATCCCGATGCTCCCCTTGGCCCTAAGGGATATAACGTATCAAAAGATGAGATAACAGGGCTTGCATCCCATGCTGGCTTTAGCGTAAAGAGAGAATTCCCGGTTGATGCTTATCATTATGGACTTCTTTTTAGCTTATAGCATTTATGTATAGCCGCACTCAAATCATTCTCTTTGGCGTTATAGGGATTGTGTTGGGCATCGGAGTAATCATCGGAGTTTATTTCCTCGTCTTTGGCGGAAGAGATAATGGCACCATACCAACGGTTCTCCCGCCTCCTTCACAAAAAACCATTGAAATATGGGGTCTTTTTGATGACAGCGACGTGTACCAGCCCATTATTGACGCTTATCACGAAAGAAATCCGAATGTTTTTATACGCTATCGCAAGTTTATATGGGACGAATATGAGAATACCTTAATTGGCGCGCTGGCCTCAAATAGAGGACCGGACATTTTCATGATCCATAATACGTGGATGGATAAACATTTTGACAAGATTACCCCGGCTCCTTCAGAATTCAATGATCCCTTTGTAAGGACAAGTTTTAAAAGAGGCACTACGGCATACGCCCTACCCCTGTGGATTGATAATTTAGCGCTCTTTTATAACCGTCACCTTTTGGCGCAGGAAGGCCTTTTTGACCCCCCAAGAACGTGGGAGCAGTTTCAGGAATACATAAAAGCTCTTACGCGTTTTTCTCCCGCCGGGTCCTTCCTTCGCTCTGGCACTGCAATGGGCACTGACTCCCAAAGTATTAATCGGGCAGGGGATATTCTGCTTCTCCTCATGCTTCAAAATGGTGTAGAGCCCTTTGAGCGAGAAACGAAAAAGGTGAGCTGGAAAGACAACCCCGAAGCACTCACTGCGGCGCGCGATGCCCTTCGCTTCTATACTGATTTTGCCAATCCCTCAAAAGAAGCTTATACATGGAACGAGGATCAGCACTATTCTATTGACCGATTTTGGGAAGGAAATCTTGCCATGATGTTTAACTACGCGTATAATATTGATACAATAAAAAAGAAGGCTCCTTTTTTGAATTTTGCCCTAGCACCTTTGCCTAGAAAGGGCAATGCAAGGGCGATCACCATCGGGAATTACTGGGGCCTTGCGGTATCAAATAAAAGTGCCTTAAAAGATACCGCATGGGACTTTCTCGCCTTTTTCTCCTCTGGCGACCAGTATCTCGCCTACATTACCCAAACAAAACGGCTTGCCGCCAAGGATGACCTGTTAGAAACTCAGCGCGATGATCCGCTCTTAAAGCCATTCGTTGACCAAGTGCCGGCTATGTATTCGCCCTATCAGCCTGACGAGCGAAAAATTGAAACCATTTTTGATGAGATGATTCGTAATGTCCATCGGGGTATAACTACATTGGATGAAGCGCTGCGTATTGGCGCTTCCAGCCTTCAGCTCATATCAAGGTAATTTCATGACATTTTCTCTCACCAATCCGCTCACCGCGGATAATCTGATTGCTCTCCTCTATACAATCATTAATGGACTCATCCGCTTAAGTATCCCTATTGCGGTAATTTTAATCATTTGGGCAGCCGTGCTCTATATGACCGCGACAGGAAAGCCCGAACAGCTAAAAACTGCCACGCGCGCACTTATCTGGGTTATTCTAGGGTTTGGCATTTTACTTATTGCCTCGGGCATTGTCGCGATTATTCAAGATTTCTTAGGCGTTTCTGGCCCCATGGTGTCCGGGCAAGCACCAATGGGTCCCTCTACCCTTGAAGCACTCTTGGAGGTATTGCGCGATATATCCGGATGGCTTTTCTCCTTTGCTATTATCGCAGGAATAGCCATTATTATTACGGCAGGACTTGTATATATGTTTAGCGGGGGCAGCCCGGAACGGGCAAGCCGCGCTTTACGCATTCTCCTCTATGCTATTATCGGCGTAGCGATTGCCGTGCTCGCGTGGTCAATTATAAACATTGTCGCAAACTTTTTGACAGGCAAGCCAATTTTTGCTACACTTTTTACAGATGCCCTCGCGGCTCCAATAAGCGCAGAGCGTCCAGCCAACGCGCCAACCGGGGGTCCTACAAGCTTGGGTCAAGTATTTAATATTATACAAGATATCGTTGGGTGGCTTTTTGTGGTAGGAATAATCGTGGGGCTAGGGGTTATCATCCTCGCTGGCATCGTCTATTTTTTCTCTGGCGGCAATCCTGACAGGGCAAGAACAGCGACAAACATGCTCCTCTATGCCATTATTGGTGTTGCTATAGTAGCTCTCGCTTGGGCAATTGTGAATACGGTAGGAAACTTTTTTGTAGCCAAAAGGATAGTGGATTAGCCCCAAATCTACGATTCTCTTGTATTAATTATCTTCGCCTATATGCAAATTCTACGAAAGGAGGTGAATAGGGAATGAAAAAAATATTATCTATTATTCTCCTTTCTCTTCTATTACTTCCCCTTGGAGCAGCTGCCCAGTTTGACACCACGCCTCCACAGCCTACTACTCCTCCTGGAGTGATAGAATCCGGACCGACAACAGTAACAGATTGGTTTGATATTTTGCAGGATGTCGTTGGATGGGCCTTTGTCATCGCAATTATTCTTGCTGTATTGGCACTCATTATTGGCGGAATCATGTACATAACCTCCGGAGGAAGCCCAGAAAGAGCAGGTACGGCAGTAAAGATTATTATTTATGCAATCGTCGGCGTAGCGGTAGTTGCGCTTGCATGGTCATTGGTACAAGTTGTCGGAAACTTCTTCATAGATGAAGCATTAGTAAAGTAAGCAGCCTTAATCTTTTTGTATTTGAGGCACCCCATCGCTTTTCGCCATTTTTTTGGCTTGCGGTGGGGTTTTCTCATTACTCCCAACGTATAAATGAAAATCATTAAGGCGATTTCCATTGAATTTTGGCTGTCGATCTTGCTTGCTATTCTCGCGCAATTTATCAATGTCTTCTTTTACCAGAACGTTTTTTCCGTAAAGGGCGTTTTGCAGTGGATGATTCGCTATTTTACCTTTGGCAACGCATTTTTCGTATGGTTCTTTCTATTTATCTACCTTTTATTCCTCGCAAAATTCTATATTAAGTTGGTCAAAATAACCAGCAATTATCTTTTAAATTCTACCCCTCCCTCCTCTCTTGAGAGAAAAGACCTTTTCTACCAGTTATTTCGACCCTTTTACCTTTTAGCTCCCATCACCATTGCCACCGGACCCCTCTGGACGCTCCTGGGAAATATGTCTTATGGTTTGCGTTTTACGCGAATTGATGAACTATTTTTGCGCGCTGATTTTGCAATCTTCAGCGCTTATCCTTTTATTTTTCTCCCCACTAAATTTGCAAACGAATACGTCGTTTCTCTTCTTAAGTCGGCCTACTTTTCTCTCGCGTTCATAATGAGCGCGAATCTTATACTCCTCTATCTCTTAAAAAAAGAAGGGCTTTTTCGGCAAGCCATTCTCACATTTCTTATTTCAATCGTTATAGGATTTCCTCTTTTCTTTACCTTCCCCTGCCAGGACCCCGGTAATTATTTCTTAAGAAACTTGCACGGACGGTCTCTTTCACCTGAAGTTCATCAGGCAATAAAAGAGTATCATCCCTCTATAATTACTTCACAGATAGTAAGGCAAATAGCCCAAGCCGAAACTAACGTTGAAAAAGACAACACCGTGCCCATAAGCTGCTTCCCCAGTATGCACGCGGTGTGGGGGATGTTTGTGATATATTTTCTTTTTAAACTCGCTCCGTTTTCTCTTGCCATTACCATCCCCTGGCTCCTGCTCTTACTTACGGGCGGGGTATATTTTGCCCAGCACTATGTGGTGGACTACATCGTGGCTATTCCTGTCGCCATAGCCAGTTTATTTCTTGCCAATCTCCTTTTACGCTTTGAGGCATGGTACCAATCTGCACAAACAAAAAAAGCCTATAATATTCCAATCAAAAAAGATGCCGAGGGCGGGACTTGAACCCACAAGCCTTACGGCACAGGGTCCTAAACCCTG
This sequence comes from uncultured Candidatus Saccharibacteria bacterium, assembly GCA_964436845.1. Lineage (GTDB taxonomy): Bacteria > Patescibacteriota > Minisyncoccia > 2-01-FULL-47-10 > JBBTYX01 > CAYTEF01. The sequence continues at coordinate 11,174 of CAYTEF010000002.1, read as the reverse complement.
CGTGTTTGCCATTTCACCACCTCGGCAAGGATTCTAAAAACTAACGAGGTCTCTTAGCCCATCTCAATGGATAGCTTTTTTGCAGACTCCTTTTCTACTTTCGGCAAACGGATGGTTAAAATTCCATCTTTTAAGATCGCTTTTGCCTGCTCTATTTCTATTTCCGTAGGCAGTATAACCGAACGGGAAAATGGTCCCCAATAGAGCTCCTGGAAAAAATAATTTTCTTTTGGCAGTTTTTCCTCGTTTTCGCGCCGCCCTTTTATAGTCACCATGTCGTTGGTAATGGTTACATCCAAATCCTGCATTTTCACGCCGGCGACCGGTGATTTGATAACGATTTCCGCGTCCGTTTGATAGACGTCTATCGTTAACTGTCCCTCTTCCTCCTCCTCGCGCGAAACAAGCGGAGGCTTTTTATTAACCTCTACGCGAGAAGCGGTGTCCCGATAATCCTTTGAAACGTGGTACTCTTC
>CAYTEF010000002.1:4652-10688 GCA_964436845.1 uncultured Candidatus Saccharibacteria bacterium | reverse complement strand
TCGTGGGCAGGAGCATCATTAACTCGGGTCGCGCCCGTCAATTTATCAAAAAAAGAGGGTGAATTATTGTCCGTCATATCGTTTGAGTTGAGAAAAATCTCTAAGTATAATGATTAATCCTCCGATAAGCAATGCTATTACAAGATACATTAAGGATTGCATTTGCAGTACCTCCTGCAGATACAACAGCCAGTTAAAGAGCGTGTGGATAGCCGTTGCGGCAACAAATCCTTTCAATAAACTGAAACGCTCTTTCAAAAATATACTGCGCGCGAGGAAATATCCAAGGGCGCCGGAAGCGAGCGCGTGGAGCAGTGTCGCTCCGATTGAGCGCAACATGATAACCCGAATGCTGATGAAAAGGGGTTCGCTTGCTTCTCCCATAAAGCCGCTTAAGGCGTGGATGATATTTTCAGACGCCGCAAAGCCAAGGGCAACGGTAATCAAATATATCATAGCATCCGTTAATTCGTCAAATTCTTTTTCGTGATGAAAAATGCTCCGCGCCCCAAGGTATTTTGCGGCTTCCTCCCAAAATGCCGCAAGTAAGAAAAGCAGTAAATTAAGGCTTATAATCTGATCAGCCCTTGTAATAGTTTTTTGCAATACCGTCTCGCCAAATCCGACAAGCGGCGGGAGTAAAAATCCAAAGAGAAAGAGCTGAAGGATCAATTCTTTGGGTTCCGGATGCCTGTCTTTTTTCAAAAAATAGAAAAGCCATATAAGGGAGGGCAACGAACCCAGAGCAATGATAATAATAAATGGCAAGGGGGTTACGTCCATGAATGGTGGATGAGAAATCCTTCTTTTTTACCCATACCCAGCTCCTTCCACAGTGCCTCTGTTAAAAAAGGCATGAAAGGATGGAGGAGCTTTAGCAAAATGGAAATTGAAAAATGGAAATTGAAAACCTTCTGCGGATCGTTTGATACTTTGACATGCTCCAGATATTTATCAGCAAGCTCATGCCAGACAAAATTATGAATTTCCTGCAACGCTTGGGCGAGACGAAAATGCTCAAGGTGTCGTGTTGTTGATGTTTGAAGTTCGCTAAGTTTTGTTATAAATTCCCTGTCGGCAGCATCAGTTGGCATAACTCTTAAATTTTTACTTGTACCTTTTAATTTAGCGAAGCGCACGATGTTCCAAAGCTTATTGGCAAAATTTCTGCCGCCGATGAGATGCGAAGGGTCAAAGCGCATGTCATTACCAGGACTATTGCCGTAAAGGAGGGCAAAGCGCAGCGCATCAGTTCCATACTGCGCTGAAAGATCAAGGGGATCTATAACGTTCCCTAAAGACTTTGACATCTTTCTTCCCTGTTTGTCCCGCACTAACCCGTGCAGGTACACCGTGTGGAAAGGAAGCTTGCCGGTTAGCTCCTTCCCCAGCATGAGCATGCGCGCCACCCAGAAAAATAAAATATCATATCCAGTTTCCAGCACATCGTTAGGGTAAAACGCCTTTATATCGCTTGTTTTCTTAGGCCAGCCAAGCGTGGCAAAAGGCCAAAGCCCGGAAGAAAACCACGTGTCAAGGACATCGCTATCTTGTATCATTGAACAATCTTTACAAAAAGCGCATATGTTTGGTTTTTCTTTGGCAACAATATAGTCATTAACTTTTAATTTTTCATTTTTCATTTTAAATTCTTCCTGTTTTTTACTGCAGTAAAAAACAGGAAGCTGGTGTCCCCACCATAATTGCCTTGAAATACACCAATCCTGAATATTCTCCAGCCACTGTAAAAATATTTTTTTAAAGCGTCCGGGAACAAATATAATCTTGCCTTCTTTTGCCGCTTTTATAATAGACCTGGCAAGGGGCTTTGTGGAAATAAACCACTGTAAGGAGATCTGGGGCTCAATTGGTGTGTTGCATCGAGAACAATAACCCCGACGGTGCTTATAATCTTCAACCTTCTCAATCAATCCGAGCTTCTCCATATCTTCAACAATGCGTTTTCGCGCTTCCTCAATGGTAAGACCTCTATATGCTCCTGCGTTCTCATTCATTTTATTATCAAATCCGATAACCGTTTTCGTTTCAAGGTTATGGCGCTTGCCGATCTCAAAGTCATCAGGATCGTGAGCGGGTGTTACCTTAATCACCCCCGTACCAAATGCCCTATCTACGGCTTCGTCGGCAATGACCCGCAAACTGATTTCGCCTTCAACGGACTTCGCCTTAATGGTTTGCCCTACATACTTTTTGTAACGCTTGTCATTGGGATTAACCGCGACAGCCGTATCGCCAAGTTTTGTTTCTGGACGCACGGTGGCTAATATAAAGGGGCCGTAGGCAATATAATAGAGTCTTGCTTCTTCCTCACTATATTCAACCTCTAAATCAGATAATACCGTCTGGCAGCGCGCACACCAGTTAATCATGCGCTCGCCACGGTAAATAAGGCCCTTTTTATGCAAATGCAAAAATGCCTCTTTGACGGCGTCCTGATATTTCTCGTCAAACGTAAAGCGCGCGCGACCCCAATCAAGCGAGCTTCCCATGGACTTTAACTGGTTCTCAATATTTCCCTTATATTCCTCAACCCATTTCCATACCTCTTTCGTAAATGCCTCTCTCCCTAATTGACGCCGATTAATCCCCTTCTTTTTTAGCTCTCGCTCCACCACCACCTGGGTGGCTATGCCCGCATGGTCAAAGCCCGGAAGCCAAAGGACGCGTTCTCCCTTCATGCGCCTAAAACGCGAAAGGGCATCCTCAATGGTAACCGTTAACGCGTGTCCCATATGGAGATTGCCTGTCACGTTGGGTGGGGGCAGCATCATGGTAAAGGTCTTTTTCGCACCCTTTCTTGGGGAGAAAAGATGCCCAGCCATCCACTCGCGATATATCTCTTTCTCAACTCTTGCCGGATCATATGCTTTATCCATATACCTGGTATTGTATCAAGAAGTGAAGCTTGATACAATAGAACTCGTATGCACACTGCCTTATTTTTCTTTCTCTACAATCTCCATTCCTTAAGCCCTAGCGCTTTCGTATTTCTCGCTCAATACCTCCCCTATCTTCTTTTAGGCGGGCTCTTTATATACCTTTTTTTTGCGCCGCAATTTTCATTTTGGAAGCGATTTTTTATCCTCTTGGGGGTGGCTGCCTCAAGCGGATTAAGTTACCTCGTCGTTTTTATGATTCATCTCTTTTACCAGACGCCGCGGCCATTTTTGGCATTTCCTGAAATCAAACCCCTGGTGGACGCAAGCGCTGAGGCTCTTTCATCCTTCCCTTCTTCCCACGCCGCCACTTTTTTTGCCATTGGAATGTTTCTCTTCTTTTACCACAAGCGTTTAGGCGGCTTGTATCTTGCTGCCGCCTTACTCGTATCGCTAAGCCGAGTCGTTGCGGGCGTTCATTGGCCCATTGATATTCTTGCAGGATCACTTATTGGTATTCTTTGCGCTCTCATCATACGAAAATTCGCTACCAGTATAAAAAAGTATCTCTAAGGCCATGACTTGCGCCGCACGAATTAATGTGTTATAGTGCCATTATAATTGTTAGCTTTATGTACTACGAAATAACACTTCTCTTAAAGGAAGATGAAAAAGGTATTCCTGCCTTGTGGGATTCCCTTGTAAAAGACATTGAAAAACACGATGCACTTATTGAAAAGCGCGCCCTTCCTGTCATGAAAAGCCTTGCCTACCCCATTGGGCACGGAGGGTCATGGGTAAGTCATGTATATATGGCAACGATGTACCTTAAGCCTCAAAAAGAGGCGTCCGTTTTCCTTGAGGTATTGAAGGAAATACTGACAAATAATGAACAGGTTGTTCGTTCAATGATTACCAAAGTTTCTCGCCTCCCAGAAGAGAGATCTGTTAGGCCTCAAAAGAGTGTCTCTCGCCAGAGAGCGCGAACGCCCTTGGACGCCAAGACTGCTCAATCTTTGCGCGCGGAGGAATTAAATAAAGAAGAAAAACCTTCCTTAGAACAGCTGGACAAGAAGCTAGAAGAAATTTTGGATGATAAAATAGGATTTTAGCCATGAACTTCAATAAAGCCATTGTATTAGGCAGAGTGACCAATCAGCCAGAAATGCGCTCTCTTCCGTCCGGCCAAAGCGTCACCAGTTTTGGTGTTGCGACAAACCGCGTCTGGAAGGATGCGCAGGGCAATAAAAAAGAGGATGCGCAGTTTCACAACATTGTGCTTTTTGGAAAGCTTGCGGATACTGCCGGAAAATACCTCCAGAAAGGATCCCTCATCCTCATTGAGGGAAGGATCCAATACCGCTCATGGGAGGGTCAGGACGGCCAAAAAAAATTCCGCACCGAAATTGTGGGAGAAACCATGCAGTTAGGGCCCCGTGCGATGGGAGCCGGACAGCCTGCTCCTCAAGCCGCAAAGAAAAAAGCGGGCGAGGAAGTGCCCACGGTGTCTGAAGACGACGTCAATATTGAGGAAGATATCCCCTTCTAAATTAATGCTGCGTTCTCGTCGTAAACGGTACCAGCCCCATGATGCGGGCTCTTTTTATTGCGCGCGCAACTTTTCGCTGGTGGAAAGCGCAATTCCCCGTCCGCCGGCGATTGGCAATCTTTGCCTGGGGAGTTAAAAACCGCCGCAGTAAGCGGGTGTCTTTATAGTCAACAACCTCTATATTGTTTTTACAGATGAGACAATCTTTTTTCATAGTGTTTGAGAAGTATCAAAGAGAATGTACCTCGTTTCCTCTTATATTGTCAAGTTCTGCTTCCTCCTGAAAGCTTTGGACAGTTCGCATTCATGCTCTTTATATGTTTGGATGTTTGTCTCGCGAAATATCATGGAAAAAACGTTAGGGAGCAAAGAGGCAATTTTTTATTTCAAGATCACCGGAAGCCGTTGCTGTAGAACCCGAAGGATTAACAACCACACCGGTAAGTGTAATGGTGCCCTTATTTCCTGCAGCAGGACAATCCTGTGCGCCTGTAGTAAGATATTCTTGCTTCCATTGCCCGGTCGCATTAAGGCTGTCGATAAAGGCGGTTAACCCTCCGCCATAATTCTCTGCATGAATAGTTGCGGATCGGTCTTTACATTTTGCCGCGTCATAATCAAATACCGCCACAACCCGCACACCAACATTTACACTTGATATCGCATTTCCATCCATATCAGTCCATCGGGCAGATATATCGCCTGACTGACACTCCGTAACCGTAAGAGCAATGGTTTTTGAAAAACTGCCGCACGTCAAGGTATAAGAATGGGATCCGGCCTTCTTGAAGCCTTCTATAATATAGGAACCGCTTCCGGTGGCTCTTACTTTATCCGTAAGCGTCTGGCTGACATTTTCAGGATCGTTCGGGCTTGCGCTAAATGCGCAGCTTGTCTTATCAATGTCATTTCCACTGGTATCTTTCCCAAGCGACCAGCTAAGAACAGCCGCCTCTTTATCCGGCACCTCTTTCCTTGTTACGCTTAAGCTTATCCCTTCTTCGGGAACTTCTAATTCAATTGGCACGCAACCATTCGGTGAAGGACAATTATTTCTGCAGTCAGCATTCGTGTCATAAATATCGCAATTCCCCGCAACAAAACAAGAATCATCACGCGGCGAGCAGAGGTAAAGAATATTCACATCGGCTCCGCATTCAAGCTCAAACCAGCTTCCTGGATCATACCATACCGAGGGCCGATATATGCCGATGTCTTTAGCGATAAGACTGATACCAAAACTTATTACGAGCCACGCTACATACATAATTACCAAGCCTGCCAAAACGGAAAGAATAATTTTGTGGCCGGTCTGGACTCTGCCCGGACTTCCTGCCGCGGTGAGCCAGAAAAACCCGCCAATTGCAATCATGACAACCGCAACGGGGGGAACAATGATAAAGATTAAAAAATTATAGATGTTCTGAATGAGCGTAAAAAAGTGACAAAACGTGCAGGGATTTTTAATTTCCGTCTTCCCGTCAGTTGTTTCTATCGTTGTCCCGCAAGGTATTAAAGGCTCGTCAATGCCAATAATCGCACCCGCCCCCATGGGAATGAGGAGATACCCCGTTACGGCAATGGAAATAG
>CAYTEF010000002.1:0-4642 GCA_964436845.1 uncultured Candidatus Saccharibacteria bacterium | reverse complement strand
GCTGGCATAGGTTTTTTTGGTCTCATTGATGATAGTATCTAATTCTTTTGGATGTGTTTTAAGCCATTCGCGCGCTTTGTCTAATCCCACGCCGATATTCGCTTTATCAAAGGAATACGTATTGCCTTTCTTTGTCAAAACGCCGTAGCGTTCCGCGGTTTTAACAATATCGGAAAGGCGCGCGATGCCTTGATCATAAAGAATATCAAATTCTGTTTCTTTAAAGGGTGGCGCCACTTTGTTTTTTACCACCTTTGCGATAACACGATTCCCTATAATATCCTGCCCTTTGGCGATTTTTGCCGCGCGGATTAATTTAATACGCACCGAGCTATAGAATTTAAGAGCCTTTCCGCCGGGGGTCGTTTCCGGATCCCCAAAGCGGATGCCTATTTTTTGCCGCACCTGGTTGATAAAGATTACAATGGTATTGCTCTTTGCCGCGGTACCGGTAATCTTGCGAAGGACCTTTGACATTAAACGCGCCTGGAGGCCCATCTGTTGCTGGTCCATAGTCCCTTCAATTTCCGCGCGCGGGGTTAGGGCCGCTACCGAATCCACCACCACGACATCAACCGCCTTAGAATTGACAAGAGACTCCACAATATCAAGCGCGTCTTCACCGGTATCGGGTTGCGATATTAAAAGATTGCCAATGTTAACGCCTATCTTTTTGGCGTAGTCCGGATCAAGCGCGTGTTCTGCGTCATTAAATGCCGCCGTACCTCCACGATTTTGCACTTCTGCGACAATATGGAGGGTGTGCGACGTTTTCCCGGAACTTTCATTGCCAAAAATTTCTACTATTCTCCCCCGCGGAACGCCTCCCACGCCTAGTGCCAAGTCAAGTGAGAGAGAGCCCGTAGATATCGCATCCACATCAACCTTCTTTACCTCCCCTAGCTTCATAATCACTCCTTCGCCGTACTTATCCTTAAGCTCACTGATAATATCTTCTAAGGCAACTTTCCCCTTTGGTTCGCGAATTGTTTTTATCTTTGGCATAATAGTATATAAAATTAATAATACCCTACCTCGTTGACTTTCGCAATGATTTTTGACTGAATACCCTTGCCAATGCTTCGCTTAGTTTTACCACCACATCTTTGGTATCTTCAAAATAGAAAAACGCTCTAAGCGATGGCGCCCCGAGGGTCATGCGCGAAACTTGCTCTCCCCTTTTTGCAAGTCCGACAACGGGGACCTGATACTTATGAGCAATTTCCAGTTCCTGCCCCACTCCCAATGAGGGCTCTCCCAAATAGGCGAGTACAAAATCAGATTCGCTTATCTTTCTGGTATTTTTCTTATATACCGCCGAAGGGCTTAAGTGAGGGTGCGCTACGGGATCTGTGTAGAGCCAAGGAAGGTAGGCATGAATATTCACCCGTCCCAATAAGCCTCTAAGCTCCTTATGAAAAATTTTTAGCCTATCGCCTTTAACTCTTGTTATCGCGCTTGCCGCATAATAAGAAAAGGGGCGCAATAGTTCACCTTTCCCTGAAACCGGCATGGAAAATTTCTCTGTTGCCCCCTCAACTAGATACACATTGGAAATGCCAGCGGCAATTATCTTATCCCAGCAGGGTTTACAGCACCACCAATGACCATAAAGGTAAAGGTCGCTCCTCCTTGCATCACGTTTTTTTTCTTTCGCTTCTTTTATTGCCTTCCCTTCAGAATGATTGTCCGAGTGGCAGTGGCTTGGGCATAGCTCATATCCCTCGCCGGAAGGGCATTGGAACACCGTTCGCGGGCAAAAGGACGGATGGATAGGATTATTTATTCCTTTGCCGATAACGTCGCCATTCTTTACCAGAACTGAAGCGGTAATAATTGCTTTGGGGAATTTTTTTCGCATTGAGGCGCCCAAACTTTTAGCTCGGCGAATAAACGCGTTGGATTCAAGAACGTATCCATACGTCCTTCCCTTTGGCACATAGGGATGAGGTTTGGAAGATTGATAATTAGCTCCGTTTTTTTTGCCTCTTGCCATGAATCTCAAACTTCTTTTTTAGCCCCTCCATGTCCCCCTTTTTAATGAAGATTATCTCTTGTTCGCTATCTGTGCGCGCTTCCAGATTGTAAGGAGTTGACCCCACATATTTTGCCGATATCGCGCCATGCTTTTGCGCTTCTTCATCAGAAAGTTCACTTGTAAGAGTATGGAAGACGAGCTGGCAAGCCCGCTCCCCGGGATAGACCTTCAGATACTGGTTCGTATTATTAAGCATAGAGACAATCAAATGCCCGCTATACCTGACATCAACAACTCCGCTTTCAATAGTAAATCCCCGCCGGATCATTGAACTGCGGGGATAAATGATTGCCATCAGATCATGCGCATGGAGTTGGATTCTTTCCAGAGTTGAGATGAAGACAAACTCTTCAGGGAGTATTTCAAAATATTGCCCAGGGCGAAGTTTAATTAACTTAAAGTAATCCTTGTTAAATCCTTTCTCAAAATAATCCGGGCGCATAGCCACCCTTCCCTCATCCGTATAGTGCCACCGCTCCGGAATATAAAAACTCCAACCGATGCGTAAATCAATGGAATTGGGTTGAAGCTGGAACGCGTCAATAGGGGGAGTAAACTCAATATCTTTCTTGCTGATCCGCTCAGTTAATTGGGTTTTGTTTAAAATTGCCATAGGAAAAAATATTATTTAATAACCTTATAGTAAAGGGTTATCGTATTATCATTTATTTTCTCTATTTTTATAAGTGCCGTTTTTACCTCGCAATCGGTGGGAGCAAAAAGCGGGACTCCTTTCCCAAAAATTATAGGCTCAATGCTTACAATAATTTCATCAATGAGATTTTCTTTTAAAAACTGGCCATTAATGTTTGATCCTCCTATGACTGCCGCCTTATGATATCCTCTTTTTTCTAAATCTAAAAGCAATGCCCGCAATGGCTTATTGGTAAATTCCAGTACCCCTCTCTCGTCTTCCTCTTTTTGCGGATTTGATGTTAATACGATATTAAAACGGTCCTTCAGAGGCTTGCCGATGGTATCATATGTTCTCCTTCCCATAATGACTACTCCCGCCCTTTTTGACTCTCGGGAAAAGAGTTTTTTATCCTCTTTTGATGTCCAGCCAACCAGTTCATTGTGATTTCTCGCAATTGCGCCGTTTAGCGTCATTGCCATAATTAAGGTAAGTTTCATATTATAAAACTATATTTAATCCCTCAAGCGGCGAGAGAGGATGGTACTGCGAATGAAGGCCTTTTGCAATTTCTTCTACTAATGCTTCATCCCCTTTTTCTGCCCGCGAGAACCATTCTTCCTGTGCTTCAAGAAATATTTCCGCATGCTCATCGTTCTTTCGCTCCACCAATTCCCATGCCTGCGGATAGTGAATATCATAGATATGGGCATTGGAAATGGAATGGGTAAGGGTGCCTGCCTTAATCCCCAAAGTGGCGGCTAATATGTGCTGGAGGAGGGCGAATCCGGCAACGTCATGGGGGCATCCTAACATCATATCATTGGAACGCACTATGTTGTGGAGATGGAGCTTATTCCCGATGATGTTCACGGTAAAAGTGTAAGGACAGGGCACATTCTTTTTTCGCTTCCCGCTTGTTAGGCCATCGTCTGACGGATCCCACGTAACGACGACGCCATGGCGCGATCCGGGCTCATTTTTTAAGAGGCGGATAAGCTCGCCTAACTGGTCGCGCCCGAAGTGGCGGCGCCATCTATACCCGTATGCGGCAGCAACTGTTCCGTCTTTTTCAGTAAAATCTTTCCATATCCCCGTAAATTTATTTACAAATTCATCGGGATTTTTTGATCCCATAATGAACCACACCATCTCGGCAACGAAAAGTTTGACTGGAATTTTGCGCAGTGTTAAGAGGGGGAATCCTTTATCAAGACGAAAGGTAACTCCCGGAAGGATTTTTGTCTCATGCCCTGTACGCTCGTTTCTTTCATCGTATCCGCGATTCATGATATCCAAAATCGCGGCTTTATACTGCTCATCAAATTGTGTCATGGTGATGGCGTATCTTTACTGACAGCTCACGCACCTCCCCACAATGCTTAAGCGGTGGGGGTGGAGGTTAAAGTTTGCCCGCTCCTGTAGATGTTGCGAAAGCTCTTCCACAAACCCAAACTGTATCTCAATGACTGCCCCGCAGACTTCGCAAACTAAATGCTGGTGGTGTTCGTTTGAGGGAAGCTCGTAGCGCACTGCCCCGTCCGGATGCAAGAAAGCGACCACTTCGCTTCGCCCCTCAAGGGCTTTTAAATTGCGATAAACTGTCGCAAGACTAATAAGGGGATACCGCTCCTTTAAGGGCGTAAAAAGCTCTTCCACCCGCAGGTGGCGCCTTTGCGAAAGGATATGTAAAATTGCCTGTCGGTAACGCATAATAGACTATCCTTATCATGGAACAAAAACGCTGTCAACGAAGTCTTGCATTTCCTCCTCTCCGTGCTATCATTATAAATAATTTCATCCATGAATCACCCGCGCGCACAATTCGTGGTTTTCGTCTGCGTCATGGTTTTTTTCTTGGCATTTTCCCCGCTTCGCGCGGAGGCGGGATTTGGTGACGCGCTAAAGAGTGTTTTCTCCTTTTTTCTTGAGCTTCCCGCGAAACTTGCCTCGTTCATTGTGCCCAAGTA
>CAYTEF010000001.1:0-49920 GCA_964436845.1 uncultured Candidatus Saccharibacteria bacterium | reverse complement strand
TACGCTTTTTTTATATGTGTTATCACGTATAGAGGAAAGCGCGGCTGTTAATTTTTTTTCGCCATCAATGTATTCAATACCTGTGAATTCCTTAAAGCAGTCTCCCAATAATTCCTTTTGGAAATCTATGGATAGAATGGGCGTTCCCGGACATTGAAGAGAGGCAGTATATAGCGCCGTACTTACCGGCGGCAGTCCGATGATGAGGTCGCTCATTTGAATGTACGAATCAATGGCTTGGCGCGGATGGGTGATTATAACTGAAGGGTATTGCGAAGCGAATCGTTTTTTGAGTATTCGGGCATCGCGCATCCCTGGATGAGGTTTTATAATAACCTTCCAGCGATTGAGAGTGTGACAGGTGAGCGCGAGAACCCTTTCATTCATCGCCTCAATCTCTTTTTGTGAGATAAGAGAGAGGCTTTTTTTGCGAAAGCCAACGCGCGGCTCCGGCCATACTATAGTAACTGTTTTTGTTTCTTTGGAAAAGGGTTTTTTAATGTCCGCGAAATAGGCCTCCTCAAAGAATGCCCGTGAAGCGCCTTCCAGAGGATGCCGTATGAGAATAAGTTTTTCGGAAGGGACTCCTTCTTTGATAAGGGAGGTGCCGTCTTCTTTCAGGAAGGTAAGGTAATAATCAGCGCCGTGCCTGAATCGTCGGTACTCGGTAATATAAGGGAAGCTGGGACTTTTTAGGAGCGGATTCATTCCGACAAGCATAGGAAATACCGCATAATAGAGAAGGTGTGCAAGAAATTTTCGCAATTTTACGATTGGCATTTTCAGTCCTAAGGGAAGTCCATGGGGCGGCATATCGTACGCTCTATTTAATAGGTGATACAAGCTTCGTTCTTGCGTCTTACCATAAATTGGTCCAATAGCAGAAATTGTGAGAGCACCCGATCTTGTTGCCTCGCGTCTCAGTAAAGTTTCAAATGGGTATGTGCCGGTGGCGAAAACTAAATCAGGTTTTTCTTTGGCTATGATGCGCTTTGCTAATTTATGGAGGTATGAATATTTCCTAAACCCTTTCAGGGGAGTAGGAGTGAATTGATGAACGGGAATAACTTTTTTTAACAGCGGGAAGAAAGTTTTATTTTCAAGCAGGCGTCTTGTGTGAGGATCAAGATCTTCGGATGCGAGAACGACGGGGTACTTGTTCGCGATCTCGTAGAGATATCCTATGAGTGTGCTCCGAAATAAGCGAGGAATATCTGAATAAAAGACTATGGCTCGGGAAGAAGTTTTTTGCATACAATCCTCTCAATCAATGAAGCGTTTCTGCAAAGGAACGCTTTTAAGATCAAGTTTTTTGAGAATGTTCAAAATCCGAAAGGCGGAGTGTCCATCGCCGTAAGGGTTTTTTATTTTTTTAATCATCTGCTTGAAGCCTTCGTCGTAGATCGCTTTACGGATGCCCTGAATAATGCTCTCTTTGTCGTAGTTAACATCAATGACATTTTTCGCGCGTTCCCTTCCCTGCTGACGGGTTCCTATATTTACGGTGGGCACGTGAAACGTTGCGGTTTCATGAATGCCGGTAGAGGCGTTTCCCACAAACGCGGCAGAGTAACGCATGACGTTGGCAAAAATTTCGGGAGGGAAACTTTTTACGTGGCGGATTGGAGAGTCCTTTATTCCCGAAACAATGGCGCTCGTGCCAGCGTCGTTATTAGGATAGAGCACGATTGATTGCATGCGCGTTTCTCTGACGGCTTTTAAGAGTTCGCTTATCTGCCATTTTGTTTCGTTCACTTCGGTCGTTACGGGGTGCTGGACAATGAGAAGGTAAGGTTCATCCCTCGGAAATCCCAAAAGCGCTATAACCTCCCGCCTTGTCATTGCGGGTGCTTGAAGGAGTACATCAATGGAAGGGCAGCCAACCACAAAAATAAAACGAGGATTTTCTCCCATTCTTCTTAACCTTCGTGCGGCATCTTTCGTGGCGGGAAAATGGATATGAGCAAATTTTGACATCGCGTGGCGCAAGGATTCGTCAATACTGCCAGTAACTTCTCCTCCTTGAATATGCCCCACGGGAATATTCATATGAGCTCCCACGACCGCGGCGGTAAAGTTTGCCCCAATGTCAAAGCCGGTTAATACCAAATCCGGTTTGAGGTTTTCAAATGTATTAGCGAGTCCTGTCATAATCCTGCTGTATGCGCGTGTCATTTCCGCTCCCGTATCTGGTGCTTTTTCGCGGTACATCGGAATTGTGGCCGCAATCTTAAATCCATCGCGTTGAATCTGTAGAATATCTTCCCCATATTCTTTAAGAAGACTTATTCCCGTGACGATTAATCTATAATCAAAAAAAGGATCGCTTCTCATGAGCGACAAAATTGGCTTGAATCGCGAATAGTCGGCGCGCCTTTCTGAGACGACAACCACCCGCATTTTTTTTGTCACTTGAGGTGATCCCATTGGAGGAGCGTATTTTTTGCAATAAATGCGCGCGCTTTCTTCCCAATTACTTTTTGATAGTCTTTTGAGCGAATGCCGGTTCCCGGACGTTTTGAGGTGAGCATGGAACGCGTAATAGCTGTTCCCTGGGCAATATCAACGGCGCTGACAAGGCTTCTCTTCGCCCACTTTGCGACCCCTTCTTCCTTTTTGAAGACTTTTCGTTCGCTTCCCATTGCTTCCTGGGCTGCCTTTACCGTTTCAATCAGAGTTTTAAGGTCTGCGGGATTTAATGAGAAGCAACTGTCCGCGTCGGGTTGCTTGCGATCAAGGGTAAAGTGTTTTTCAATAAAGTTTGCGCCCTGATGAACCGCACCCCAAATGCGGGCTTCGTGGCTTACCATAGTGCCATCCTTCGCTTTTATGGACTCCGGGGGAGTGTGATCCGAAAGTCCTACGGGAACCCCATAGCGTTCTTTAAACATCGGGATCACGCCGTAATTGAGCTCGCTTACCCCTTGCTTTGCATATATTGACATGCAATGGGCAAGGGCAAAGGGGCAATGTGTTTTTCGCATCGCTTTTGCGGTGAGATCAATTTCTGAAAGGTCGCTCATGCCCGTTGAGACAATAATGGGTTTTTTCATTTTTGCTACCTCCTCAATCATCGGCAAATCTTCCGTTTCTCCGGAACCTATTTTGAAACCGCTTACCCCCATTTCATTAAGAATTTGGGCCGCTTTAAGGGAAAAGGGCGTGCAAAAATATTGAATGCCGATATTCTCGCAAAATTTTTTCAACCCATAATGGGCATCTACCGATAACTGGAATCTTACCACAAAATGCCAGATGGATCCCCATTTTTTCAGCATCTTCTTTGAGGCTTTTATCGCTTCATCCTTGACCATTTCCTCCTCGGGCAAGTGGAGCTGCCATTTGATAATTTTTGCGCCCGCTTTCTTTGCCGCTTCGGCCATACGCTTTGCCCGATCAAGCGAACCCATATGGTTATCGCATCCTTCGGGAATAACTAAGCAGGGAGAACCATCGCCGATGGAAATGGTATTGAGTTTGATCTTGGATGCTAATATTTTTTTGGGCATAATTTTTGTTACTCCTTCTGGGCGCGCTTGAGAAGGCTTATTATCTCATCTTGAGAAAGTTTTTGAGCGTTCGTGCTGTCATAAGAATGAGACGTTAAGGGTTTTGCCGACGGGTAGGAATAATTTTTCATGCTAACGCCTTCCGTTTCCACTTGCGGTATGATGATATAGAGATGGGGCGTTTCAAGAGCATAGAGTGCTTCCTGCGGACTTAAAAGCGATTCATTAAGTTTTTCACCCGTTCGCACTTTATCCACTTTGATTGAAAGGGGCGGGTGGGAAATATGTTTCGCATAAACCTCCGCCAAGTCTTTTATAGAAAGTGACGGCATCTTTGCCACGAATATTTCCCCTCCTCGCGCCAGAGCCAAAGCCTCAAGAATGAGATTAACAGCATCGGATAGGGTCATGAAGAAGCGCACCATTTGAGGATGGGTGAGAAGAATAGTCCCTCCCTTTGCCTGTTTTGCAAAGAGAGATAAGACAGACCCGGAGGTGCCAAGAACATTGCCAAGTCTCACGGTGGTAAAGATTTTATTCTTTTTGCCCTTCATATAGTGAGTAGCGCTTACCAGCCGCTCGGCAAGGAGCTTTGAGGCGCCCATGGTGTTTGTCGGCTCAACCGCTTTGTCGGTGGAGATCATCACAAAATGGGTGACGCTGGGGATTTTTAGCGAGACGGTAATAAGGTTTTGAGTGCCGATGACGTTCGTTTGTATAACCTCAAAGGGATTATACTCACCTTGAGGGATATGCTTGAATGCCGCCGCATGAAAAATAATATCAATATCTTCGGATGCCATCATGAGGCGGTCAATGTCCCTCACATCTCCTAAGAGGAAGCGAATGTTTGCATGATGGGCAAGCTCGTTTTGGAGTTCTATTTGTTTTCCGGCGTCCCGCGATAAAATGCGAACGACGCCTGGTTCATATGCCAAAAGTTTTTTTACTAAGGCGCTTCCAATAGACCCGGTACCGCCCGTGACAAGGATTCTTTTGTTTTTAATGATTTTCGCAAACGGAGATTTTATGTTCTTCATGTGAGCCGCTTGAAATCATCGGAGGCAAGAGGGCCGTGCAGGAGTGATGTTACCTTGCGCTCATCAATGGCCTTGCGAATGAGCGAAAATACCTCGTCCGCGCTCTTTAGATATTTTTTGATATGAGAGAGCTTATGGGCATTACTAAGGTACACCATTTTTGAGGCGAGAAACCCGCGCTTGAGCATTTCTTGCGTAAAGAGGGTATGCAATGCTTTACTTTCATCCCCGTGATTAAAGGCAAATGTCGGAAGGGGATCAATGCCCACAATGCTCATATGCAAAGCATGTTTTTTTGCTGACTCTTTCCATCCTTCTTTTACCATTTTCCCAATCCTTTGTAAGTGGTTAGCCGTGCCTTGCTTGCGTAGTTTTTTTATGGTGGCAAGCGCTGCGGCCGGACCTACCCGCTCCGTCCATGAGGTGCTTGAGATGAAACTTTCTTGAGCAACGTCCATTACCGTTTTCCTTCCCACAATCGCCGCCATGGGGAAGCCATTGCTTATCGCCTTTGCATAGACGACGATGTCGGGATTAACCTTATAGAGTTGAAATACCCCGCCAAGACTCGCCCTCCATCCGGTCGTGATTTCGTCAAATATAAGAACAGCTTTGCTTTTATTGGCAATGGCGCGCACCTTCTCCAAAAAATTATTTTCCGGTTCATGCTCCCGCATCGTCTCTAAAATAATAACGCCAACATCATTCGCTTTCATAATGCGTTCTAATTCATGAATCTGATTATAGCGAAAGGGAATTGAAGTTCCCCTTAACGCCCGGGGGACGCCAAGCGGCTTGAGTCCGGGAAGGAGTTGGCCGTCAAGGTTTCGTTTATTCGCTAAATTTGCTGCCAAATACCAATCGTGCCAACCATGATACCCACAAAAGGCGACTTTTTCCTTTCCGGTATATGCTCTTGCGATTCTCACCGCAATTGCCATTGCCTCTCCCCCGCTCCTTGCAAAACGCGCCATGCCCGCCCAGGAATGGAGTTCCAAAAGTAATTTTGCCAACTCCACTTCCTCGGGCGAATTGAGGGTGCACATGGAACCCGAATCAATCACCTTTTTGACCGCCTGATTTACGTTTGCGTCCGCGTATCCCAAAATACAAGAACCCACACCCATAAGGGACATGTCAATAAAGTGATTGCCATCCAAATCCCATACATCAACTCCCTTCGCCTTTTTGAAGTAGGAAGGCCATTGGTCGGGTAAAAAACGCTCCGGCCGTTTTGAGAGAAGCTGGGTGCCCCCGGGGATAATCGTTTTTGCTTTATTCCATAACGCAATGCCTTTCTTTGCTTTATTTAGCATAGTATTTGCGTTAAAGGTATCATTATTTTATCCCTCAAGCAAGGTCTATTTAAGAATGAACGGGTGTCACTCCTCGAGTGACACCCGTAAAAGAAGCAAGTGGGCTATTCGCTCAATTTCATTTACCCTACTAGAACTCTGCCTTATCCATCATCCGCCGATCGAGTTCAAGGAGCCCATGCGCGAGATCTCGAATTTTGCCTTCCTCCTCGATTCGACCCCTTTTCTCTTCCGAAAGGAAGTCGAATTTAGCAAGGCGCATGCTCTCGCTTTTCAACGCCAACAAGGCCTTTGGTTGAGTAGAGAGCAAAAGATTTCGGAGATCCTCTGACAATTCAGAGGGCATCCTTTCAGAGGTCATCCTTAGGGCTTCGTAAAACTTTTCGATCGTGAGCTCAGTGTCAAGCGTAAGCTGACAACCGAGCAGAGTCATACCTTTAATCATGAATGAAAATATGCCAACCTGCCACGGCTTGATTGCTACCGGGCTCGATTGAAAGAGGTCAAGCCGGTAGGCAACGACCGATGCTGGGTCTGGATCAAAGTGCTTTTTGATTTCCTCACCGATCGGGACCCGTGTTAAGCGCCAGAGATATTCCATACCATTTCTCCTTTCGTCTTCATTAGCCCACTTGCAACGGAGTGATTAATAGCATATTTTTACTTTTTCTACAATATTGACAGATTTGCTATATAGGCGTATGATAAAACCAATTCATAAGCACATTGAAATAACCTGTAGGGCTTTTGCCCGAGTTGCCAGAGAGGAGAAGAAGCGATATGTCTAATAAGGTTGAACAAGGACAGGACGCTCGAGATATCTTTGAAACAGCCTATCCGGCGCTCTACGCGGCTGAAACGCCCGTAAACGGAGGCTTTGTGCGCATGGCAACGGTAGCCGCTTCCCTGGCGCATGCGTATCATGGTCTCTTTCAAAAAAGAGTCATGGATATTGGATGCGGTTATGGTACTACCGCCATGGCTATGGCTAATTTTTCCCCGCGAGAAATCGTAGCCGTGGATCGTTCCAAGGGAATGATGGAGTTGTTGCAACAGGTGCTCTTTTCCGATGACAATATCGGATATTGGCTGGGAGAAAGGCAAGCTGATAAAATTCTCGGAAAATTCTTCGCTCCAACCTTGCGGCATCTGAAGTGGATGAGGCAGGCGTTTCAAACAGGAACTTTTCGCAGGCAAGGAGGAATATTGCGTCGCCTCCTTCGTGATGGGTTATATTTAGAACAAGGGGAAGCTGGCGAGGTAGATGTAATCCTGGGAAATAACTACCTGCACTGGCCTGTGCAAGAACGGCGCGAAACGATAGCAGATGAAGAAGCTATTGAGGAAGATGAGATACTCCGCCGCGCCTGCCGCGACGCGCTTTTACCCCTTAGGTCAGTTCTTGCGCCAACAGGATTAGTCATCATGGTGGAACCGGAAGACTTCGTTACCTTTGACGATGACCCTGTGCGCGAGCGCGACATTGAGAAAAACGCGTTCGTGGCGCACCCTGTCTTCATTAAATTTCACGAAGCATTCAATCGCATTCTCAAAGAAGAATGCGGGATTGAACGCGAGGTGCCTCAACGAGTTCATCTATTCAAAACAAGTCAACTGCCTTCTCTTATGAAAGCCGGAGGATTTGATTTGAAGAGGATAGACTACGTTGAGTCTGTCTCGCCCAGCAACCCGGTGGATGAATGCCTTGTGGCGCTCCCCATGTTATTAGGAGAAATAGACCTCCCTTTTCAAGTAAAACTTGACATGGGGAAACGTGTTGAGCGCGCGCTCATGGAGACGCTCACGGAGGAAGAAACGCAACTTCCCATCCGAGAGCAAATTTCCTATCTCATTCTGAAACCCATTTGAAAAAACTTTGGGTGGCCACTTCAAGGAGCGGCCACCCTTTCTCAAGGAGGAAAGGTATGGAATTTGAAGGGAAAATAGTGATGGTATCCGGAGGGGCTAATGGCATCGGAGCGGCTTTAGTGATTCGCCTCCTTGACCAAGGAGCCTCTGTTATTGCCGTAGACACTGAACCTTTTAATGGTTCAGAATTAGAGAAGCAAGTTACACACGACAATCTGCGATTTTTCCAAAACGACGCGGCGGATTGGCAAGCCATGGAAAAAATTTTTTGGGACGAACTCTCGAGAAAAAACCTTTTTCTCCATGGCTTGGTCAACAATGCGGGATTGCTTGGAGGGGATGCGTCTCACGGCGGAAGGAACTTAGATGCATGGCATAAAATGATGAGGGCGCATGCGCAGACCACCTTTGTTCCCACTGAGGCATGTCATCCCTTAATGAGAAAAGGAGGTTCTATCGTAAACATGGGATCCATTGAACTTTTGATGGCAGCCCCAGAAGTCGTCCTCTACACCGCGGCAAAAGGAGCGGTTTGGGGGATGACTGTAGCTTATGCCACGACTCTTGCACCGATGGGGATTCGGGTGAATATGGTCTCCCCGGGGAATGTAAATACGGAAAGAAACAAAGCTCAATATAGGGAAGGGGAGGCAAAGGAACTGATGAGGCGCTTTGAGGGGCGCACGCCTCTTGGGAGAAGCGTTGAGCCAGAGGAGGTGGCGGATACCGTTTTATTTCTCTTGTCCAAAGCGAGTAGTGGGATAACCGGGCAGGATATTGTCGTTGATTGTGGCTATATCCGCGCCCTATGGGATCCGAGTTGGACCAAGGGAGATTTACGGGAAATATATAAATAGGAGGAAGAAATTTAAGAGGGCGCAGATTATTCCGCGCCCTCTGCTTTTTTGAGATTCTGTTTCTTGAACAATTGGAGCGCGGGGAAGGCAAGAACTATGGCAAGGAGGGCGGGCGCGAAACTTAATTTTGGATCAATGGCAGAGGAAAGCCCGATGGAAGAAAGGACAGCTATGGTAAGATATACATGGAAACTTCCCAAGGCAAATTGAAATTCTTCTTTTGAGCTCGCTTCCTTCAAAAGCGATAATGTGAGCGGATAAACGGACGAAATAAAAAGTCCGATGAATATTATTCCCAGCGCAAAAACGATAACGGTCTTGCCCAATAAAAAGAGCGCTATTCCTATTATTGCTGTCAAGAGGAGAACATAAAGAATTTTTTCTTTTTGATAGATATCAGAAATTTTGCCAATGACAAGGGCTCCGGCCACGATGGTTATTTTAAGCATCGTGGAAAGAATGCCCACCCACGTAAGCCCAAATAAATTAAGAATGACCAAGTTTATAGCAGTAAATGTGTGCGCGATGAGAAAATAGCCGGCAAATACAAGGGGGAAGAGCAAAAGAAACTTTTTATGGAATACATAGCCTATGCGCCATTTTCTATCGGGTTGCGTCGGCGGCAGATCCTCTACCTGCAATAAGAAAAGTGATCCAAGACCGGCTGCAAGCGCAAAGAAAAGAAAAAGCCCTTCAAAGGAAATGCGCGATACCAAAAGAGCGCCTGTTCCCACTCCCGCCATCGCTCCCAGCAAGAGAGACGAGTACTGCAAACCAAGATTACTCCCAAGGGTATGCGCGCCAGAGGCCGCGGCAATGATTTGTCCGGAAGCGTTCCATAAGAACCCAGCCCCGATTCCGACTATAATAGCGCTTGCGTAGATGATGGGTTCGTGAAGCGTGGTAAGGCTTAGAATAAATAAAACGTAAGCCGCACTCCCCAAAAAAAGTGATTTCTTCAATCCTAATTTCGGGATGAGGTTGGGAGCTATAAGACCGCTTAGCAGAAATGCGCCATAAATGAGTAAGAGCGAAGTGAATGCCATCTCTTCTTTGCCCTCTAATTTCAAAAGGGGAATGAGGTATTGCTGACTGGCGTCAAATCCAAAGAAAATAAAAAAGAACCCCAGCGAGATAGCCCGCACGTTTTTATTAGAATATATGGCTCCCATGAAGATGCCTTAGGAAAGATGCCATCCGCCGTCAACGACAATGTTTTGGCCGGTTACGTAGCTTGAGGCATCAGAGAGTAAAAAGAGAAGGATTCCCGTAATATCTTCGGGCGAAGCCATGCGTTTGCCCAGCAAAACGCGCTCTGAATAGTTTTTCACAAAGACAGAATCTTGGTTATCAAACACGCCGCCCGGGGAAATTGCGTTGACCCTTATATTATATTTGCCAAGATAAGAGGCTAAATATCGTGTCATTTGTACCACCCCTCCCTTAATCGCCGCGTATTCAACGGCCGATGTCATGTCAGTTCCTTCATAGATGTCAAACTTTGGGGCGAACGTTCCATAAATGGATGCAATGTTGACGATATTTCCCTGTTTTTGCTTCATCATCTCTTTTGCCGCCTCTTTGGTCATGAGAAAATACCCTCCCAGGTTCATATTCACATTTTCACAAAAGTCTTCATAGGTAACGTCCTCAAACTTTCTCCCGTAATGTTTGTTTCGCGGGAAGGCGTTATTAACGAGCGCGTCTATTTTTCCAAATCGTTTGAGAGTTTTTTTTATGAGTGATTGAATATCGCCCAAATTCGTGATGTCGCATTTCTCGTACTCTCCCTTTCCTTCCGTTACTTCGGCGATAACAACATTGGCCCCTTCTTGCGCGCACGCGCGCGAAAACGCCTGACCTAAAAGGCCCGCTCCGCCGGTAATGACAATAGTTTTTTCCTTGAGCGCATTCATAGCTTTCCCTGTTCTTTTATGCGTTTTTCATAGAGTTCCTGGCAGTGTCTGTTGATTTCGGCCAATTCGGGATGGTCTTTGAGTAATCGCAAAATCTCCCGCAAACTGAATACCTCCCCTTTCTTGTAGAGCCGATTGAAAATTTCTTTCACCAGTTCAAAATCTTCCGGATAATCAAGGGTAATGCGCACTTCCGGATGCCTAAGTTCAGAATCATCCACCGGCAATGTTCGCACGGCAAACATCTTATTTTGCCTAAAATATCCGCCCCATACTTCGGTATCGGTTTTTGTTTTACTTGCGCATACCTTTTTCAACGCGTCCACTTTTAACCCGTAGGTAAACGTCCCCAAGGGAAGCTCATCACAGGTAATAAAATCGGCGTTCGTCTTTTTATAGAACTCAATCATTTTATCAATATATTCCGGATCGCAGAAAAGCTCATCCCCCCACGTGACCACTAAAAAATCAAGGCCGAACTTGTCAGCCGCTTTTGAAAAACGCTCTAACACGTCGTCTTCACTTCCGGCAAAATAGCTAATGCCCTCCTTTTTTGCGATATCAATAAGGGGAGCGTCGTTGGGATTCGTGGAAGTGCAAAGCACGATAAGATCGGGCAGTTTTGCAAGTTTGACACGGTCAATTAAATGCTCAATCACTTTCCTCCCTTTAATCTCAAGCAATACCTTTTTGGGAAGCCGGGTTGATTTAGTTCGCGCGGTAATAAATATCGCTGTTTTCATAAACATTTACCTTATTTTCTCCCACGTAATGCCCTCGTCTTTCTTAATGTCGCGCTTCGTTTTTCTTCCTATAATCAAATGGGTCTCATTGGGCGGCATGCCTTCATCAGAGCGCTTTGCGGTAAAGGAAGATTTTTTAATAATCTCGCCCTTCTTTATATTTTTTGTTGCCACGGTTTTTTTCCTTGAAACCCCCCGATAGGTTATCTCCGCCTTGGAAAGTTCTCTGAAGCGATCCTCCCCCAACGCTTTCTCGGTATTCCTCACGTTCAAAACAAATGTCTTGAATTCATCAGGATTGAGTGCTGATTCCGAATCTTCTCCTTTGAGGGCTCTGTTATGGGTAATATGCTTTTCAATGACGGTCGCTCCTAAGGGGATTGCCAAAAGCGGCATGATGAGGTTAAAGGGGGAGTTTGCGTCCACGTGATCTGCCACCCCCACCGTAACGCCAAATATGGTTTTAAGAGAGGGGATAAGGTTCAAATGGTGATCTTCAATGGTGGTGGGATAAAGCTGGATGCCATGGAGTAGAATAATCTCGCCCGATCCCTCTTCTTTCAAGAGGCGAATGACCCACTCAATTTCGCCAAGCGTAGCGCCGCCAATACGTAATACAACCGGTTTTTTTTGCTTTCCCACCTCGCGAATTAAATCTTCTTCCAAGAAGCATGAGGCATGAATCGCGTACATCTCGGGTTTTAATTTCTGGCATAACGCGACACTCGCAAGATCGTTGGTCATCGCGCATACCTTAAGTCCTAAGTTTCTCGCATATCTGAATAAAGGACCCCAGTCTTTGTCTTTGATATTTATTTTATCCTGATACCCGTAAATATCAACGTCCTCTCTTCCTTCCGAAAGCGTTTGGCCCGCTAACGATTTGTAGTTTCGCACCATATACGCGGGCATGTTGGTGATATGGACACTTATCGCATCCGCCCTTGCGTCAGAGGCGCCTTTGATAATTTGTCGCGCGAGGTCCAGTGAACCATCATGCGCCCATGCCATCTCGGCGATGATAAACGTGTGGTTGTTCTTCATAAAAAATGGATTACCGTTAAGAGTATTTGATAAGGTGATATAATTTTTTAGCCCTTGAGCTATCAATGATGTTGAGCATGCTTACGATATCGGTAATTCCTTTTCCAAGGCATAGCGCCCCATACGTTAAAGGGAATTCTTTTTTTGCTACATTGCGAATTCCTTTGAATATTTTTTCTGGTTCACCCTTTTTTTGCAGTTTCGCCTCCACGTATGTTTTGAATGCGTTTGCGAGATTGAATCTGAATGCCTTTGTAAACTGTTTTTCATCAATATAAGGATGCCTCCTATATTTCTTAATGATTTTGAACTTATCCCCAAAAGGAATCCATGTAAGGGCTTTTTGGCGATTGTTTGCCGTTTCGTCTCCCTTGCGCAATACCGTTTGGAGATGGCTTAGATAGGCGTCAAATCCATCACCGGCTATCTCTAAATATAACTCCACTTCCGGACAGTATTGATAACGCTCATTGATTTCGTATCGTTTTCCTCCATGAGTTCGTTTTACAATCGTTTCAGAAGGAGTGCTGACCCATTTCATGTGGTACGCGTAGGCAAAGTAGTCTCTCGCCTTTAATAAGCCGGTTCGGGGAAGTTTATGAAATTGGTTACCTACGGCATATATTCCTACGCTCGGGTGCGCTTTCAATACTTTCGAAGCTTCTCTTAAATGGGAGGTAGCAAATTCATCATCATCAAAGAGAAATGCAACATACTCCCCTTTCGCAAGCTTTAACACCTGATTCCAGTTTCCAACCATGCCTATATTTGAAGGATTTTTCCAGTACTTAATTTTAGATGCTCCAAAGCTCTCCGTCACCTTCTTTGTTTCATCGCGCGAATCATTATCAGAGACGATAATCTCATAGTTTTCAACGTTTTGGCTGACGGCACTTTTGAGAGCGCGCCTAAGTGAGCGTGCCCTATTATACGTGGGAATACACACGCTAAACATGGGGGTTTCCATGGTCTCAGTTCAATATTGCTTAAGAAATGTCAAAAAAAGTTCCTTTAAGTAGTCAATGTCTTGCCTTGTCAAACCATGGTGGCACCCAATGAGAAAGGATTGGCGCATCATGAAATCGGCAATGGGATAGCCCTCTTTGAGTGTTTTTGCGGGGACATGCTTAAAGCCCGGATGACGCAAGAGATTACCGGAGAAAACCGGTCGCGTTTGAACATTATGTTCTTCAAGATAGCGCGTGATGTCAAGGCGAGAAAACGGCGCTTCTTTTTTAATGGTAAGGGGAAATTGCATCCATGCCGTTTTGATGTTGTTTGCTTGTTGGGGGAGGATAAAAAATTCTTCATAGCGTCCGAAAAATTTCTTGAGCGCGGCAAAATTTTTCTTACGAATCGCGGTAAATTTTTTAAGCTTTTGCAGTTGCGCGAGACCAAATGCCGCTCCCATTTCGCTTGGCAGGAGGTTATATCCCAGGCGCTCAAAAATAAATTTTGCGTCATAAGGCTTCCCTTCAAGTTTATAGGAGAAGCGCTTCGTGATATCCTCGCTTTCATCTATCGCAGACGTCCTGCCCCATCCCCGCAGGATGCGCGCGTCCCTTCCCCATGAATCATCGTTAACACAGATAATACCGCCATTGCCCGCGGTGGTAATAATGTGGGCCCCATAGAAGCTCGTGGTGGAAATGTCCGTATAGATTCCCGTAGGCTTTCCCTCAATGGTCGCGCCAAGGGTGTCGCAGGAATCTTCAATGAGTATCAGATTATATTTCTTTGCCAGTTTTTTTAAGCGCGGATAGTCTGGAACATTTCCCAGAAGCGAAGGGACTACCAATGCCCGGGTCTTCTTAGAGATGAGTTTTGCTATCTGATCAATATTGACAAGGTAACTGCCAGGAAGCACATCGGTAAAAGCCGGGACCAAGCCTTTCTGAATAAAAGGCGCTGCGGTGGTAGCAAACGTCATGATGGGAGTAATAAATTCCGAGCCTGGGGGAAGCTGAATAATTTCAGCGGCGAGCAAGTTTGCCGAAGATCCTGAATTGACCATAACGCCGTGACGCTTGCCAAAGAGCTTGGCAATTTTTTGCTCAAACGTTTTCACGCGATGACCCATTATGGTTTCGGATTTGTCCAGCACATCTAATACGGCATCGCGTTCTTCTTTACCGTGTAAAGCAAGGGCATAACTAATACGTCTTTTTGTTTTCATAAGAGATGATAATACACGTTAGTTATACTGGTGTCAATGCGTTTTCCAATATGTAGCGGAAGTCAAACACGCTCTTTTTCAGCATTATGCGTTTTTGCTTCCGGAAGAGGTCCCACGCGGTGAGTATAACCAAATGGTCTGATTTTTTAATAACCTCTTCCAAGCTTTGAGCGTAGGCGATGGGCAAGCGGTAGGCACGGTGAAAATTTTCCATCGCTAAAGGATCGTATGCGGTAATATGCCCGAATCCCTTTTGCAGGAGTTTTCCAATAATATCTTTTGCAGGCGTCTCCCTTACATCGTCGGAATTGGGTTTGAAAGAGAGACCCAATACGCCGATGTGCTCATTCTTTCCTGCCTTTCTTGCAACAATTTCTGCTACGTGGTCTTTAATTTTTTTGTTTACATTCATCACTTCCTTCAAGAGCAAGGGCTCATATCCTTTTACCGTAGACTGAGCATATATCCCGCTTACGTCTTTGGGGAGGCAGTATCCTCCAAAGCCGCAGCCGGGGAACGCATACGTTGCCATGTTTGCCGGTTCGCCGAACCATCGCTTATCAAGGTGTAAAATGTGGAACGCTTTGGTAAGTTCAATATCGCCAATGGCGTGAGCGATAAGAGACATTTCATTTGAAAAACTAATCATTGTCGCAAGGAGACTATTTGAAAGATATTTAACAAATTCCGCTGTGTTGAGGGATACGATAAAAATAGGCACGCCGAAAGGCTTGTATAGTGCGGCAACGGTTTTGCCGCTTCTTTTATCATCCGCCCCAATGATTATTCTGTCGGGCTCTATAAAATCTTTCCATGCGAATCCCTCACGTAAAAATTCCGGGTTATTGGCAAGCCTTACGTCTTTACCAATACGAAAGCCCATGCGTTCTATAATCGGCTGCAATATGTTTTTTGTCGTGGAGGGGGGAATGCTTGATTTAATGACCAGCGTTTTTCTCTTTGCTTTTGGGATATGACCCAAGACATCTTTTAGCGCTTTTGTAAGATAGGTGAGATCGGTTTCACCCGTTTTTTTTGAAGGGGTGCCCACGCAAAAGAACATAACCTCACTCTCCTGAATGGCGCGGTCAAGGTCGTCAACGATATAAAAGTTTTTTCCCAAATGATCACGCAGGAGGTCTTTGAGGTATGGTTCATGGAAAGGCAGCCTCGTTTTTTTAAGGGCGCTGCGGCGTTCTTCATTGGTATCAAAACCATATACTTTATAACCTTTCTCCGCAAATCCAAGGGCTGTGGTGAGCCCCACAAATCCTAAACCCAATACGGCAATCATAAAATACCGTTAGTAAACTTGATAAACGTTAAAAATTTTTCTACCCCCTCATCGACAAGTATTGAAGGATTATAGCGGAGCAATGTTCTTGCCTTTTGTATGTCGGGGGATCGTCTTGAAGGGTTATGCGTTAAGTACTCCTTTTCTAATGGAGGGTTGAGGACAGCACAACCCTTGTAGTTAAAAACTTTTTTACCCTTTTCTTGAAAAATTCGGGCCAATTGTTTTACCGAGATTTCCGGTTTTTCTATGCCAATATTAAAATATTCAAACTGTCCGAAGGTTAACGCTTTAAGATAGCCCACCAAAGCGTCGGCGACATAACAGAATGTTCGCGTGGGACTGCCATCAGAAAAAATCACTATATCCCGTTTTTCAAAAATCGCTTTTGCAAAATCTGCAACGACACGTTTATCATCAAGTTTCATGCCGGGGCCATAATTATTAAATGGGCGAACGATGGTAAGGGGCATGCCATACGTTTTGGCATATACATAGGAGAGCGTCTCGCCGAATTTTTTGGACTGATCATAGCATGCCCGCGGCCCTATGGTAGGAACATTTCCCCGATAATTCTCATCCGTCGGTATGGCCGCCGGCGGGGGGTCGCCATAAATTTCGCTGCTTGAGAAAAAGAGAAAACCCCGAATTTTTTCCTCCTTATAAAAATCGAGCAGGCGGCGCAACCCCCATATATTTGCGTCAATGGTCTCAAGCGGATATTTTCTATAAAAAGAGGGGGATGCGATGGAGGCCATGTGGATGATAAAATCTGCCTCTTTGGCATTTGCGACCTTTCGCAGATCATCCTTTGCAATATCAAAGGCATGGAGGCTTACCAGAGGATTTGTGCTTGCCATATCCTTTAACCATCGCGGCTCTCCCAACTTAAAATTATCAAGACCGATGATGCGATTTATCTTAAGCTCTTTGGCATAGGTTGCTAAAAAATGCATCAAATAAAATCCAAGAAACCCGGCGCAACCGGTAACAAGGATTATGGAATCCCTAAAACGGTCTCTTTCTCCAACGTTACGGAGGATATATTCCAAGTCTTTTTGGACGATGGTGTTATTCTTCATTGAGGGGTAACTGATTTTAGATTCAACAGCGTTTCTTTGAGCGAAGGGAATGTCATACCTAACGCCTTTTGAATTTTACCGCTATCAGTTCCGCAATTAAGCGGGCGTTTTGCGGCTTGTCCTAAATCGCTCGTGCGAACGGGGGTAATCAAACTTTTGTCAAATCCGAATGTCTCGCATATCTTAAGCGCAAAGTCATATCTGCTCAAGGTTTCAGGGCCAGTCGCGATGAATGTCCCTTTGAGACTCTTTGCGATACCTTTTCCTACCATTTCTGCTAAAAGATGAATGTATGTGGGATTTGAAATCTGATCTTTTGGCACCTTCATTTGCATCCCTGTCTTTTGATTCTCATAGAGCTGCATGAAAAAGTTTTTGCCGCCCGGATCCCAACCAAAAATAACCGTAGGACGCAAAATCAAATGGCGGGGCAATTGCTTTACGATTTCCTCCGCATCCAATTTATTTTGTCCGTACCAGCTTATGGGATTGGGTAAATCCTCTTCCGTGAAGTTGCCTTTGACGCCGTCATAGACATAATCAGAAGATAGGTAGATAAAAAAAATATCCTTTTCTGGCAGGCTTTGAACTAAATGCCTTGTTCCCTCAACATTAATCGCATGCGCTTCTTCGCGGTGTGTTTCGCAATAGTCAACGCTTGGCAGGGCGGCGGCATGAATGACGACCTCGGGTTTTATCTTTTGAATGGTCGTCATTACCTCGTCTTTTTTTGTGATATCAAGGGTGATTTGTGTCCAGTCACTTTTGTTTTTATCCGCTCCAATAACGTCATGGGATTCCGCTAATCCTCTAAAAAGATGTTTTCCAACAAAACCGGACGAGCCGGTTATAAGTATTTTCATTTATCCATGCTTAATATCCCAATTATACGGTATATCTTTGGTAAAGGGATTAATGCGCACAATTTCGTCTGGATCATGAGGTTCGGTCGCACAGTTTGCGATGAGTGCAGGCTTCGTTCCCATTCCCTTTGTGCCGTTGGCAATACCCTTGGGAATTTTAACAAGACAGTAGTTATCTTCCCCGATGAATAATTCCTGAAGTACGCCTTTTGTGGGGGAATTTTTTCGCATATCATACAAAACCAGCTTAACCATTCCCACGGGGACCGCGTAGTTGAGAGTCATTTTTTTATGGAGATGCCAACCTTTTATTACTCCTGGGTACACCACAGAAAAATAAATTTCTCCAAACTTTTCAAAATCAGGGTCATCGCGGCGCAACATGTGCATGACCTTTCCCCGTTCGTCGGGGATTTGCCTTAAGGGTTTTACCACAACGCCTTCTATAGTTTGCATGGATTGAATGTTAAAGCCATCGTAAGTTAGCGTTGAGCTTCCCTGCTTTAATAAGATGCTCAAAAAAATTGAGCGTATGGTAGCGATGGCTCATGAATTGCGAATGGGAAAAATTATCTTGGACCATTTTTTTATAAAGGAAAGGAAGGTAGGAGGAGACTTGCCATCGGGGGTGAAAGTCGGTTCGCTCCCTTATTTTATCAAAATTGACGCGATAGGAGCGTTTATCCGGGCCGGTGGCGTTTAAACAATTTACTGTCGCGCGGGGAATCACTTTGGCTATCATATCGGCAATCTCGCGGATTTGGTAATTTTCTTCGTTCTGTCCCACGTTGAAGGCTTCATTATAAACATGTTCCCGCGGCGCTTTCAATACTGCGATAAAAGCCCCCGCCACATCTTCAATATGAACTACCGGCCGCCACGGGGTGCCATCGGAGAGAATTTTAATTTCACCCGTGGTGTAGCCATAACCCATTAAATTATTTACCACCAAGTCAAAGCGCATGCGCGGAGAGATGCCGTAACAGGTAGCATTGCGCAAAAACACGGGGCAAAAGTCTTTATCGGCAAGCTTGCCTATCCCTCTTTCCGCTTCCACCTTGGAAACTCCGTAAGGAGAGACAGGATTTGGCTTTGATGTTTCGCTTACAAGCTCATTACTGTCGGCTTTGCCATACGTAGAACAGGAAGATGAAAAAAGGAATCGCTTGACGCCGGCTTTTTTTGCCAACTTTGCAAGCTTCACCGAAGCCTTAGCGTTAATGTCCATCATGAGCTTTTCTCCCAACTTAACCTGTGGATCGTCAGAGAGCGCGGCAAGATGAATGAGGGCATCCACGCCTTCCAAATCCTCTTGCGTTACCGCGCGCACGTCCTTTTTTATCTGGCGTATGGCGACTTTCGGCCTTGCCACAAAATGGGCGTCTTCAAAAAATCCCGCGTCAAGCCCAATAACCTCATATCCTTCTCGTTCCAGAAGGGGAGTCAATATTGAGCCGATATATCCTAAATTACCGGTAACGAGGACCCTTTTGATTTTTTTCATACCATTTTTATACCATGAAAATGATTGAAGCGGTATATTGACGGAACGTAATAATAATGGTATTCAGATTTTGTTCTTTTAGAATCAAATGGCATTATTTTTCCCAGCCGAAGATGGGGAAATTTTAGCATGAGAGGAGGACGTCATGGTTTTTGTAGGAAATGCTGATAGGGAGAAGGATCAGTTTCAGTGGCTTTTCGGTGGCTTCTGGCCGCCTGATCACCCTCTTTATACAGAGGACGTGGAGATTAAATGGCAGGTCGCTCCGGCCGGTACGGAGCGAACGGAATGGGTCACCGGCGAGACCCGTTGGACCGTAACATTCCTCATATACGGCCGATGGGAACTCGAGTTTCGTGATAAAAAGGTGAACCTTGTAAAGTTGGGGGACTTTGCCTATTGGACCCCAGGTGAAGACCACCGCTGGAAGGCGCTGGAGACTTCATTGGTGGTGACGGTCCGCTGGCCTTCCGGTGTTAAGGGGGGGCAATCTATCAAAATAAAAACTTCACACAACACTTGAATGAGAGCCCTTGAATGTTGCATCGCGCAACCATTCAAGGGCCCTTTTCTTTTCCTGAGATAGCACATTTCAAAATCTTTACTTCCAGATTTTCCACGGATGTTTTTCTTCCGACCACATCTTATTTAAATCTTCATAATCTTTATAGGTATCCATGGCGTGGAAGAAACCATCGTGCTGATACATCATGAGTTCGCCATCCTTGGCAAGTTCTAAAAAGATGTCTTCTATCATGACGTCTTCCCCCAAGTAATCAAAAATTTCCCTCTCAAACACCATGAAACCGATATTAACATAATCATGTAAGCGCGGTTTTTGGTTAAAAGAGGTTATGCGTTTATCCGGTGTAGCTTCCACGAGGCCATACTTTGAATGAGGATGCGCGCCGGTAATGGTAGCAATTTTCCCATGTTTTTTATGAAATGTTATGAGTTTTGCGATATCAATATCCGCTAAGCCGTCTCCATAGGTCGCCATAAATCTTTTATGCTTTTCCAAATAGCGCTTCGCCCGAAAGAGCCGGCCGGCAGTAAATGTCTCAAGCCCGGTTTCTGCAAACGTAATTTTCCACGGCTCTTTGGGATAGGGATCAAAAAAGGCAATCTTTTGGGAATGGAGATCCAAGAGAAAATCCTGCGATAAATGTTTGTGGCGTAAAAAGTAATCCTTGATGAGCTCTCCCTTATACCCAAGACAGAAAACAAAGTCATGAAATCCCTGGTGCGAATATATTTTCATGATGTGCCATAGAATAGGCCGCTCGCCAATTCTAATGATGGGTTTTGGCCTGAACTCCGTTTCCTCTTTGAGCCGCGTTCCTGTTCCGCCGCAAAAGATGACAGTGGGAATATTTTTTTCAGACGAGTTACGTGATCTTTTCATAGTATGATATTGTTTGCTTAAGCCCCTCTTCAAATCCGATATTCGCCTTAAAGCCAAATTCTTTTTTCGCCTTTGACACGTCCAGCCTTCGCCGCGGCTGGCCATCCGGTTTGGTTTTATCCCATTTAATCTTTCCCCTGTAATTCATTAATTTGCAGATGAGGGTGATAAGTTTTTTGATGGAAATTTCCATACCGGATCCCAAATTCACCGGATCGGGTTTGTCATAGTTCATGGTTGCAAGCACAACCCCCCGCGCGGCGTCTTCCACATACAAAAATTCCCTTGTTGCCTTGCCCGTTCCCCACACTTCTATAAACGGCGCGCCCTTCTTTTTTGCGTCGGAAACTTTTTTAATGAGCGCGGGGATGACATGGGAGCTTTTGGGATCAAAATTATCTCCGGGTCCGTATAGATTGACTGGTAAGAGGTATATCGCATTAAACCCGTATTGCGCTCTATATGCTTGTGATTGGACGAGGAGCATTTTTTTTGCAAGACCATAGGGAGCGTTTGTTTCCTCCGGGTAGCCGTTCCACAAATCTTTTTCTTTAAAGGAGCCGGGGACAAATTTAGGGTAGGCGCACACCGTTCCAAGCGCCACAAATTTTTTCACTCCCGCTTTTCGCGCCTCCTCCATTAAATGGATGCCCATAAGGGCATTGTCATAGAAAAGTTCGCCCGGCTTTTCCCTATTATAACCGATACCTCCGACATTCGCGGCTAAATGAATGACAATATCTTTTCCTTTCACTAATGTTTGGCACACTTCTTTTTGCCGCAGATCATAATCTTTGCGCCGGGGGATAAAAATATTTTTTTCTTTTGCTCCTCTTTTGAGAAGTTCTTTCAATACAAAACTTCCCAAAAACCCGGCACCTCCGGTAAGGAGAATGTTTTTATTTTTTAGTGTCATGCTTTTTGAGGTCATGATCAAGCATTATTTTTACTAATTGCTTAAATGTTACCTTGGGCTTCCATTTTAATTTTTTTCTTGCTTTTGAAGCGTCTCCCCGTAATACGTCCACTTCCGAAGGGCGAAAGTAATGAGGATCAATTTCAACATATTTTTTATAATTCCCAAGCCCCGCATACGTAAAAGCCTCTTCCAAGAATTCCCTTACCGAATGGGTTTCGCCCGTGGCAATGACATAATCATCGGGTTCTTTTTGCTGGAGCATAAGCCACATGGCCTGGACATATTCGGGGGCATACCCCCAGTCGCGTTTTGCGTCTAAGTTACCAAGGTAGATTTTTTTATCCAATCCTGCCATGATGCGGGCAATACCTCGGGTAATTTTTCGCGTCACAAAGGTTTCTCCCCGGCGTTCCGATTCGTGGTTAAAAAGGATCCCATTTGCCGCAAATATTCCGTATGCCTCGCGGTAATTCATGGTGGTATGGTAAGAAAAGACTTTTGCGATGGCATAGGGACTGCGGGGATGAAACGGCGTTCGCTCGTTTTGCGGCGGAGGAGAATTTCCGAACATTTCAGACGAGGCGGCATTGTAGAATTTTACTTTTCGCTTTGTCTCTTCTCCGTAATCCTTTATTGTTTCAAGGATTCGTAACGTTCCAAGGCCTGTAATATTTGCCGTGTATTCGGGAATATCAAAAGAGACGCGCACGTGCGATTGGCTTCCTAAGTGATAGATTTCGTCGGGCTGAATTTGGTAAATGAGCTTGCGAATGGTGTTTGCATCAGAAAGATCCCCGTAATGTAGAAACATACTAACCCCGTTCACATGGGGGTCTTGATAAAGATGGTCAATCCTTGACGTGTTAAACGTGCTTGCCCGTCTGATAATTCCATGCACCTGATAGCCTTTACCGATCAAAAATTCTGTTAAGTGCGATCCGTCCATCCCGGTAATGCCGGTGATAAGGGCGCGCTTTGCCCGTTCTTTTCGTTTTTTGTTTATTTGAGGCATAGATGATAGCAAAGTAATATCAATAAATGTTAATTAAGTCAAGACTTTTTTTGATGCACTTCGTCTAATATTTGACATAGTTTACGGCATTGCGATTCACGGGAATAGGCGTTGATTCGATTTTCCTTGCGGCTGGGAGAAAGTCCGCGGTGAATTCTTCTCATAACGTCCGCGAGTTCCTTTTTTCCGGAAGCCAAAAATCCTCTCCCGGTGTCCTCTAAAACAAGACGGATGTCGGAATCCTTACGGGTAATGGCGACAATAGGCGCGTGAAAAGGCAGATATTCAAAGAGCTTACCGGTCATATTAGTATTTGATATAGGGTTCATTTTCGCAACGTCTTCGCAGACTAAAAGAATGTCGGCTTTCCTTTCCTCTTCAAAGATGACATCAGGCGAAGCGCTGGGCAACAGTTCCACGGTTTTACGAACGCCTCTTTTTTCCGCATAATGTAAAATTTCTTCGTTTGCTTCTTGAGGCCCGAGTGAACGTGCGCGAAAGATTGCCCTAGGCAAGACTCCTTCTGCCAGCCAGTCTATTACGATTTTTACAGCGGGAATGCGATGGGGATGAAATCGTCCTGCGTAGTAGAGGGTAAAGGAGGAATTTTTCTCTGGAGGACGAGGGGGGATGGTATGATTAGTAAGATCAAATCCGTTATAGATTACATCAACGGGCTTTTGATAGAAATCCCCCATAAGTTTTGCCAGCGCTGGACTTACCGTGACGATATGAGAGACGCTTTTCATGATTTGCTTATCAACGAATGCGTCAATTTGCTTAGCGAGACGAAGGGGAGA
This sequence comes from uncultured Candidatus Saccharibacteria bacterium, assembly GCA_964436845.1. Lineage (GTDB taxonomy): Bacteria > Patescibacteriota > Minisyncoccia > 2-01-FULL-47-10 > JBBTYX01 > CAYTEF01. The sequence goes on along the minus strand of CAYTEF010000001.1, from coordinate 26,571 downwards.
GGTATTGTAAAGAGAGACAGCATCGCGCAAGTCCGCCACCCATGGTATTGAAAGTTTTTTTGAAAGGGCGCTGGCAAGCCAGAGAGAAACAGCCGGCTGATAGGTTGCAATAATAAGGTCGGGTTTTGTTTTTTCAATGAGGGAAAAATTTTTTAATACATCACGCCGCCACGAAAAGACAAATCTATCAATACTGGTGATATCTATGCCGTATTTGTGATAGAGAAAATAAAAAGGCTTTACAATCGCAGGAATACCCCGATACCCTTCAGCCGCCACCACTTTCTTACCAGAGTCGCAGTTCTCGCCCACGCGCATAATGTCTTTTTCTGGAACACGGACGGGCAGATCACCTACGCTATGGGTGGTGAGCATAATAGGCTTCCAGCCAAAGGATTCCATATAAGGCGCCATATCGCCGTAGCGGCGGGAAGCGATAATGTTTACCGGAGGGAAATAGTAGCTAATAATGAGGACCTTTTTCATTTTTTTCTTAATGCAAATCGGATAAGTCCGTCGCAGGCATTTTTGTAATAGCAAATATCCGATCCTTTTATAAGGATAACATCTAACATTTTATTGCCGGAAAGTTTCGCATACACAATGAGCGTGATGAGAAACATTATAAGGTAAGAAATGGTAAGCGCCCATGAGGCGCCGATAATACCAAAGCGAGGGATAAGAAAAATATTGAGGATGGTATTGAGTGCCACAGAGGAGCCGAATATATAGGTATTAATCATAGGCTTGCCGCGAGCGAAGATGTCGGTATTTAAGATAATCCATCCTGCGACAGCGACTGTGCCAATAAGGATTATCTGAAAGGGCATGATAGAAGGCAGAAATTCCCGGGAATAAAGAATGATGATGACCCATTTCGCAAATATGAAAAGAAAGACAATACCAAGGAATGTAATAAATAGAATATTGCGGCAAATAATAGGCGTAAATTCCCGCAGGTTTTTTTCATTCGTTTCTCCTGCGACCTTGGGGAAAAGGACAGTGGAGGTTGACTTTGAAAACCATTGGGTAATTTCACTCACTCCCAGGGCGGTAACATAAAATCCAACCGCGGCAGGATTAAGAAACATATTGAGCAGGAAGACATTTATTTGATAGCGCGAAAGATAAAACATGCTCGCAGGATATACTTTTAAGCCGTAGGAAAATGCATCTTTCAAGTATCCTTTGTTCAACGTGAGAGTGAGCTTCCCGATTTCCTTTTTTACCAATAAGAAGAGCACTATTCCCGTTGCCACATAGGAAAGGATATTTGCCGCTATGGCAAGCCCTACGGTTAGCGAGGAAAACAAAAAAATTCCAGCGAGGAGGAAAAAATAGATGAGAGAGGTTAAAAATTTAACATTATTGTAAGACTGTATTTTCTCCAGCCCCAGAAGAATTTGGGAAGCGAGTTCAAAAAAATATGCGACAGGGAAAAGAAGTAACGCCAAGAAAAGGTAGTCTCTTTTTACGCCGGGGAATAGCGTGTCATTGAAAAAAAAGATAAGTATTAACCCGGCACCGAGAGCTAAGATACTGATAAGAGACGCGATTATAATATTACTGCCAAACACTTCCCTTGTTGTGTATTTTTTATTCGCAACATAATAGGCAGTCGCCTGATTGAGGCCAAAACCGGCAAACATGGAAAGGAGAGAAAAAATAAGCATCGCCAGGGCAAAAATTCCTTTCCCCTCCGGCCCAAGGGTGCGGGTAATAATAACGGATATTAGCACCCCCAGAGGGAAACCAATAATTTGGAGCGAGAATGTATGGAGTATATTTTTGGTGAAGATGCCCATTAGTCTAGGGTGTTATTTCTGAGTAAAACGAGGAAACAAAGTTCTTACGAAGTAAGGTTTTTATTGAAAAATGTTAAATCCCCCTTTTTAATTTTTTTTCTATTTATGAATGCATACCACGCGGCGCCAAGGGCGTATCTCATTTTTAAAAATCCTATCCTTGGGTTTCCCCTCCCAAGAGTAATGAGATTAAAAAGGACGCGCCGAAAAAAGAGCTGCCCGCCCCTTCGCCACAGGTAGCGTAACTTATTTCCAAGGGTTTGATCAATAATTTTATAAAACACATAAAGCTCATACACCTCCATCATGTAAAAAAGTTCTTTAGGCATAAGCCGTCCTTTTGGTGAAGCATTGTCCCACCACTTGGCAAACGGCGTTAAAAAAAGAGACTCAGGATATTTTTTAAAAATTAAGTAGGGGTGTTCCTGATCAAATCCCCACGCGAATCGCTTTAAGTTTTCGTCAAAGGGAAACTCCTGAAGGGCCTCTCTTTTATATACTGCCGCACCTCCCGCAAGCCATTGGCAGTTAATAACTTTTTTAATGCTGGGATATGGGTATGTAACGGCGAGCGAAGGAAGGACCTTACAGGAATTTTTTTCAAGGAGAACCGAGGCTTGGAATACCCTGCCGTATAAATCAAGCACGCGTTCTTTAATTCCTCTCTTTTTCGTCGTCGGATGGGCCTCCTTTGTGGTTTGACAATATCCCTGCACCCCAAGTGCTTTAGGATATGTATTGAAAACGCGCATAATTTCTTTATGATAATCTCTATCTAAGAGGAGGTCGTCATCCACCATTGAGACAAATGAGCCGCTAGAAAGCTCGGCTCCCAAATTCCTCGCAGTCATTAAACTATCTTCTCTTGTGTTTGGAATATAGTTTAATGCCACACCCTTTTTCTTGAAATCATTACTCTTTCCCTCTACAAGATTTTTCGTTGCGCTATCTTTTGCGTTATCTATGACAAACACCTCTTGAGGCAGAAGCGTTTGTTTAAGCACCGTCTGCAGGCAGTTTTTTAAGTCATCAGGGCGCTTGTAGGTAACGATGACGACTGAAATAGTATTATTCATGAGGGCTTCTTTATTATGATAAGATTTCCCAAGGTGCTCCAGTTATTATCCGGCCAGACCTCTTTTGATATTTTCTTTAACGTTATATTTTTTTTGGGGACAAGGTCCTGAAAAAGATTCCTATAATTTCTTTTCCATCTGCTGCCGTAATAGATTCCCCGTCCTTCAGGGTCCGCTTCTGTGATTTTACATTGCCATTCAAGAAGTACAAGAGCTTTCCTCGCCACGCGCAGCATTTCTTTGGCGATTGATGTTATTTTGTCCGGGCCGATATAGATAAGGACGGCATCGGTAAAGACAACATCAAAGCTTTTATCCGCAAACGACCGAAGATCGTCGGCTTTTTTATGAAGGAATGTGACATTTTTCATAGCTTCTTTTGCAAAGAGCTTTCTGCCCATTTGAACGGCTTCTTTATTTATGTCGGTTCCTACGAGCTTGGCATGGGGGAGCAGTTTTGCAAGGAGATATAAATTAGGCCCGCAATGCGAACCAATCTCAAGAATCGTTGAAGGGGAGAATTGCGCAATGGTTTCAACAAGCAATGCGCGATGGGGATGGGTTCGCGAATTCCAATATTCCATAACCCAGCTCTCCTGATTTTGTGAGGAGTGGCTGCCCCAGTCGCTGGCGTTACGCTCGTGCATCGTTGCCCAGCGGTATTCGTTCCATCGCGTTCCGATGACGTATGTTTCAAGTAGGCGTTTGATATATGATTTAAGCTGCGATGTCATAGTAAAGTTTTTCCATTTTTGCCATCTCTTTATCGTAATCATTTTTTTCTTCAATGGCTTTTCTATTCATTGCGCCGTAAATTTCTCGCGCGCTTTCTGTCTTGAGTGTTTCAATGATTTTTACTGCAAGGGCCCGGTGGTCTTCGCAGGGGACAATAAACCCTCCTTTGCCATTTTGCACCCATTGGTTATTATCGCCCGAATCGCTAAGAATTACCGGAAGTTCGCACGCCATTGCTTCGGCGGTGCTTGAGGAAAGTCCGCTGTCGGAAAGGGCGGTGGAAATATAAAGGTCAGCAAGGTTGAGATAGGAAGGGAGTTTCTCGTTTGAGACGTGTCCGAGGAAGATAACGGCATCTTTTATTCGGAGCGAGGAAACTAATTTTTTTATTTTTTCCATATATTCGGGATCGTAGGAAGGGTCTCCCGCTATGAGAAATTTCACACGGGGAATATCTTTTACTATACGGGGAATTGCTTCAATAAGCGTTGCCACTCCATGGCTTCTGGCAAGACTTCGCAGGCTTATGACTACCTTTTCATCAGTGATATTCAGCTTTTTTTTGAGCTTTTCATCTTTAGGCATCCGTCTAAACTTTTTTGTGTCAATGCCGAAGCGAATCAGGGTTATCTTCTCGGGGGAAATGCCAAATTTTTTCATCATTTCTTGGCGCGTATTCTTGCCATCGCAGGTGATAAGGTCGGCCCTCCGAAGAGTAAATTTTGTAATGGGTCTTTGAAGGCGGAATGCCGACTTGATGAAAATATCCGTACCCCAGGGGGTTATAATGAGGGGATGAAATTGAGCTAATACGGCAAACCTTCCGTAGTTGACCGCTTCATGGGCGTGGAGGAGGTCGGGGCGAATCGCTTCAAGCGTTTTTTTGATTTGGAAAATATTGGGAATAAGGTTGAGGAAGTAAGTAAAATTTCTTACGGAGATGGGTATTCTATTTTTCAGAATATGAAGATGAACGCTTGCGTCCAAACCGCTCGTTGGCTTGGCAAATGAGAGGAGGTGAACCGCATGGCCGCGCTTTGCGAAATAATTTACCCATCGCCTTGTGTGGATACTTGAAGCGTCTGCTAAATAGGCAATCGTGAGAGTTTGTTTCTTCATAACACCTTTACATTTTCTCCTCTAAAAGTTTAATGATTTTCTGTGCCGTTTTTCCATTGCCAAAGTAATTTTTCCGCCTTGTTTTGGGGAAGGGATTTTGGATTGCTTCTAAGATGCGTTGCGGGTCATTCCCGACTAGGCAATTCCACCCGCCCCGCAGACTCTCCACCCATTCGGTTTCCTCTCGCAGGGTAATACAGGGGATGCCGGCCCAGTAGGCTTCCTTTTGCACCCCGCCGCTATCGGTGAGGATTTTTTTCGCATTTGCTTCAAGAAAAAGCATGTCAAGGTAGCTTAAGGGATCAATGAGCATAAGATGCGGCATTCGCGAGGTGAAAAGAGATAAACGAGACATTTGCTTTTTCGTCCGCGGATGAACCGGAAAAATTATTCGTTCACTGACCCCTTTCAATGCTTGCAGAATACTTTTTATTTGCTTGATACCCTCGGTATTTTGCGCCCGGTGAACGGTTAAAAGAAAATATTCCTTCGGTTTGACCTGTAATTTTTTGAGGATATTTGATTTTTCCTTGCCAAGCGCTATGTTCCGCAAGAATGCGTCGCACATGATGTCGCCCGTATAATATACTCCTTTGGTAATTCCCTCTTTTCTTAAATTGGCAACGGAAGTTTTCGTGGGGCAAAAAAGGAGAGAAGAAAGGTGATCGGTTACGATGCGATTAATTTCTTCAGGCATGCGTTTATTAAAGCTTCGCATGCCTGCCTCAATGTGCCCGATGGGCAATCCTATCTTAGAGGCGACTAAAGCCCCGGCAAGGGTGGAATTAACATCCCCCATTACAAGTAGCCAGTCCGCACGGAGCCGTAATAAGACTGGCTCCAGGCGTTCCATGATTTTTGCTGTCTGCATGGCATGACTCTCCGATCCCACCCCCAGGTTGTAATCTGGCTTGGGGATGCGGAGCTCCTTAAAAAATATTTCCGACATTTGCACATCGTAATGCTGTCCGGTATGGATGACGGTAGCTTTTATGCCGCGATGATGCTTCATTTCCTCAATGAGGGGAGCAATTTTTATGAAGTTTGGGCGGACTCCTATTATGATGGCGACATTCATGAATAAAATCGTTTAATATGCTCTGAAATAATGGACTGATCTTTCTTTGCGAGCTCCGGATAAATCGGCAGACTCAATACTTCCCGGGATGCTTTTTCTGCTTCAGGAAAATCACCTTTTTTATATCCAAGATGCTGAAATACGGGTTGAAGGTGTAATCCCAAAGGATAGTATATCATGGTGGGAATTCCTTTTTGTTTCAGATATTCTTTAAGATTGTCTCTCTTTTCCGCCCTTATGGTATATTGGTGAAATATATGAGTACTTGAAGAAGGTATGAAGGGGGTTTTGATACAAGCTATCTTGCCAAGCAGTGTGTTGTAAAAAATGGCGCGCTCCATGCGTTTGGCATTCCATTCTTTGAGATGTCCTATTTTGACGTTTAATATCGCTGCCTGAAGCGCATCCAGTCGGGAATTCGTGCCTAACGCGATATTGATGTATTTTTCTTTTGGAGACGATCCATGGTTTCGCAAAAGCCTCACGGCTTGGGATAGGCGCTTATGTTTTGTGGTAATCATCCCCCCGTCGCCAAATCCTCCAAGATTTTTTGAAGGGAAGAAGCTGAAACATCCCGCATCCCCTATTGATCCTGCCGTTTTCTCCTTATAGGTAGCGCCAATTGCTTGCGCCGCGTCTTCAATGACATAGAGCTCATATTTTCTGGCCAGCTTCATGATGGAATCCATTTCAGCCATTGGGCCAAAAAGATGGACGGGAATTATGGTTTTTGTTCGCTTTGTGATCTTTTGCTCTATTTGCTTGGGGTCAATGGTGAATGTATCAGGATCAATATCAACAAAAACAGGCTTTGCCGAAAGGACAAGAATAACTTCCGCGGTTGCAATGAAGCTAAAGGGGGTGGTGATGACCTCGTCCCCCCCTTTAATGTCCAATGCTCTTAGCGAGAGCAAAAGGGCGTCCGTACCGGAATTCAGTCCGAGAGCGTAAGGTACGCCAGAGAGTTGGGCCATTCTGTTTTCAAATTCTTCTACGTGCGGCCCCCCGATAAATATCCCATCCCTTATAACCTTCTTAATACTTCCGTCAATCTCTTTTTGTAATGACTTATATTGCGCTTTAAGATCTAAGAATTCCATACCCGCGTTCCCTTCTTTTTATATGAACGTTTGCATATTTTACATTTTGCTTTTTCGTTTTTGAATGAAAGGGCGTTGCCGCATTCGCAAATCCATCCAGAAACTCGCGCCGGTACGCCAACGACTATCGCATAATCCGGTACATCCTTCGTAACAACGGCACCCGCACCTACCATAGCCCACTTTCCAATGGTGTTTCCGCAAACAATCGTCGCGTTTGCTCCTATGGAAGTTCCCTCTCTGACAACCGTAGGAAGCCATTTGCCGTACTCGGGGAAATGTGATTTTGGATACTTTGCCCTTGGATTTGGATCATTGGTGAATACCGCGGATGGCCCAACAAAGACATAGTCTTCTAACGTTACAAGGTCCCACACATCCACATTTGATTCAATTTTTACCCCCCTGCCCAATACCACGCGGGAAGCGACAAAACAGTTGTGTCCAATAGTGCACTCCTCTCCTATGTGCGCGCCTTTCATAATTTGAGCATGGTGCCAAACACGGGTTCCCTTTCCTATAGAAACGGGTGTTTGAATTTCCGCGGTTTTATGAGCCCAGTAGGTTTTCATAAGGATATAGATATAATTTTGCCATCCTGGTCTAGAGATTCCTGACAAGCGTTTAAGACTTTCAAAACAGCTAATGCCTCCCTCCCGTCAGTTTTTGGCGTATTCCTAGTCCGGATACAATGCAAAAAGTGCATGACCTCATTTCGCAAAGGTTCTTCAGAAGGTATGGGGATGGCTTCACCAATGCCTTTTACAGTTTCAGAGCCGTTGAGAAAATGATTATACTTAATAAGCTTATCCTCTGCCTGGTCGTTAAATACCACCATCGCCTTTTGTGCAATAATGGAAAGGCGCTGTTCTTTAAATGGATTGAGCCATGAAACAAAAATATGGGCTGCCTTACCATTCTCAAACTCAAAAAAGCTTATGGTCGTATCATGAATCTTTTCTTGCAAATAACTTTTCCCGATAGACCTTACTTGAAAGGGCATTCCCATGAGGTCAAGAATGATAGATATATCGTGAGGGGCAAATGACCAAAGCACATTTTCTTCGGTCCTTATCTTACCCAAATTAAGTCTATTGGAATAAATGTGATGAATGTTGCCAATCGTGTTTTTTTCAACGAGTGTCTTTAAAGCAGTGACGGCTGGATGATATGATAGAACGTGTCCTACCATCAAGACCCTTTTCTTTTCGCGGGCAAGGGCTACCAATTCCTCACCCTCGCTTACATTGAGTGCTAAGGGTTTTTCAACAAAGACATCTTTTCCCGCCTTGAGGGCGTTCTTTGCTACGGCATAGTGGGTCTTTGCCGGAGTTGCAATTGCTATGCTCGTGATGTTTCTATTCTTTAAGATCGTAGAGATTTGGGGCGTTATGCTTAGATGAGGATATGCTTTTTTCCTTTCAGCGAGCAGAGCACGGTCAATATCGCATATAGTGTCAAGTACGTCTAATTGATCAAATACGCGAAGTAAATTTTTCCCCCAATATCCTGCCCCTATGAGGGCCACATGCTTTTTTCCTTTAGAAGGCATAGAGGTTACTCGTTAAGTAATTGTTTTGTTTTCCGCTTCAACCTTTGATACAGGTTTGTCGCTTTTTCGTCAATAGCAGGCGAGAGGATGCGCAAAATTTCGTGGCCCACGATACGATATTGCCCGCCAATTTTATTGGCGCGAATCAAACCCTTTTTGATGAGCCGTTTAAGGGTGCTTGAACTTATTTTCAGTATTTCCTGCGCTTCTTTTGGCGTATAAACTTCCTCTGGTTTAACCATATTCATAGTATATCAAAAGAGGTCAAAACTTGTCAACAACAATTCTTTATCTTGACAACTAACGTTATTTAATGTATATAATTGATAACCCTACCCACCCAACCAACCAACGAAAGGAGACAGTATATGCGGCAGATTTGGCGAGGATCTATGGTCTTTTTGGGGTTTCTCCTGTTGAGTTCGATTTGTGTTGCCCAAAGCGAACCTCAACAATCTCAACAGGAATTAAGCCAGCTGAAAGAGGAAGTCCAAAAACTTAAACAGGAGGTGGAATCGCTCCGAGGGCTTGTTGGAAGGGAAATTGACCTTTCTAAGATCGCTGGCAATCTTACGGGAGCAGCTCAGCTCTTTGACAGGCGAGACAATGATTTAAGAAATCGCCTTATTCTTTTGGAGCAATGGCACGTAGCGCTGGAAGCGTCCCTTTCGCCCTTAATGATTATTCCGGACACCCCAGCTAAACGTGATGGGGCAAAAAGGGAAAGATATGAACTGATAGCGTATCTGAGGGCCGTTGTGAAACGGCTTGAAGCAGAGAAGGGGACGGAAAAAGCGAGAGCCGAGCTCAATGGCCTCATGGCTCGACTCTTTGGTGAAATCCAGAAAATTGAGATGGAATAAGGATCAGGCAAGGTGGGATGGGTGAGCTATAAACGCAGGGAAGTTGATTGCAAAGCAATCTAATGCTCCCTGCGTTTTTTCTTTGCAATTCAGAAAGATCCTTCCGCTTCGCGCTTAAGCTCTGCGAGGAATGCTTCTGTGTATTCAACAAGCGGTTTCCCCAGCTTTCTTCCGGTTTTGGTGTTCATGCGGTCATACCACGTTGCCTGATAAGCGATATGATCAACGGCGTAGGATACCAGCTCTCCTTGCGGATTTTCCCTAAAGAAATCGGTAATCTCTTCGGGAGACATTTTAAAAGGATTCACAATCGCGTGAGGATCGTAATCAGGAAGATACCACTTGGGTTGAATACCGCGAATCAATCCTATAGCGCCAAGTCCGTCAAGACGATCCGCATCCTGTAAGATGGCAACCAACAAACCTTTTCCTCCTCGCGAATGATTCTCAATCGCGTAAATAATATCACGTAAGTCCCTATCGGAAAGCCAATTCTTAAGGGTCAGATACTCCTTTACCATGAGAGCGCTCACGTAGGCATGAGGTTTTTTTAATTCTTTCTCTTGCAATCTACCAATATCGTGCAAAAGAGAAGCGACCTCAAGGAGAAAGGCATTTTCATATTTCTCGCCCTTCGCAATCTTCAATGCCCAGTTTCTCACGCGAAAGGCATGCTTCCAATCATGGGTTTTTACTTCCACGTCAGAAGCCGCCGAAGACATGCGTTCTTTTATGTACGCTTCAATTTCTTTGAGAGTATGCTTTTGTTCGTTATTATACTGCATTAGCGTATTACATGAGAATGCCGCGCTTTAATCGCATTTCGTGTGTCCACTACTAACCCCGCATTGCGCGCAAGTTCTTCGTAATCAAACCCTGAATGATCCGCAAGGATGAGAACGAGGTCGTATGATTTAAGCATTCTTGGCTTATAGGAAATAGATTTTCTCAATTTTTTGTTAACGGTGAAGGTTTTTACAAAAGGATCAAAATAGTCAAGTTTTGCGCCTTTTCTTTCAAGGTCCCACATAATTTCAAATGCGCCGGACTCCCGCTCGTCGGCGATATCTTTTTTATACGTTACTCCCCATATCAATATTTTTGAGCCCTTGACCGACTTCTTGACACCATTGAGCGCCGAGATAACTTTTGTTACCACATAGTGCGGCATTTGTTCGTTTATTTCTCCGGCCAGTTCAATGAAGCGCGGCCAAAAGTTATATTCTTTTGCCTTCCAGGAGAGGTAAAATGGATCTAAAGGAATACAATGTCCTCCAATTTTTGGTGAAGGGTAAAAGGGCATAAATCCATACGGCTTTGTTTTCGCCGCTTCAATTACTTCCCAAATATCAACGCCCATTTTCCCACAGAGAAGGGAAAGCTCATTGACAAGGGAAATATTTACGAGCCGGAAAATATTTTCCAGAAGTTTTGCCATTTCTGCGGCACGCGGAGAGGAAACCTTGAAGGGTTTGGGAGTAAATTGTTCGTAAAAAAGAGCCGCTAGATCTGTTGAATGTTTATCAATCCCCCCCACGATTTTAGGAATTTTTGAAAGGGGATAGGAAGTATTACCCGGGTCAACGCGTTCAGGGGAAAACGCAAGCCAAAAATTATTTCCCGCTTTGAGGCCGCTTTGTTCAAGGAGCGGCTTTACTAACTCTTCGGTACAGCAAGGGTAGGTGGTACTTTCCAGTATAACGAGTTGGCCCCTTTTTAAGTGTGAAGCAATTGTTTTTGTTGCTTCTTCAATGTAACTTGCGTCAGGGATTTTATACTTATCAAGCGGTGTTGGAACGCAAATAAGAATAATGTCCGCTTTTTTAAGAGATGACGCGTCTAGGCTTGGGATAAATCGTTTTTTCGCTATTGCCTTTTTCACTTCCTCTGATGAGACGTCGCCGATATAGCTCTCACCTTTCTTGAGTTTTTCAATTTTCCCCTTATCCTTCCCAATCCCGAATACCCTAAATCCGGCATTCGCGCAGGCGATGCTGAGGGGAAGCCCCACGTATCCTAGTCCAACCACGGCAACATTTGCTTTTCGTGTGAGAATATTACGTTTTAAGTTTTGGGCCGTCATATTCAATGTCGTTTTCTTCTAATCTTTTATAGGGTTTCTCTCTTATTAATTCTTCGTGCGCGTGCGCGATTAAGCCCGGAAGGCGTCCCAAAACGAAGAATGCTTTGCCTAACCTCCAGTCAAATCCAAGCTCAAGTATCAACGCGGCAGCCGCGCCGTCAATATTTATAGGGAGGAATTTATTTGTTTTTCTCTTTAATTCTTTTTCCAGCGCGAGGGCTCGGGCGACAAATGTTCCGCTAAATCCCAGCGCCTTTGCTTTTGTAAAAAGAATTTCTGCCCGCGGGTCTTTATTTTTATACACTTTATGGCCGAATCCGGGAAGTTTTTCACCTTTATTCAATACCTCATCCACAATGTTTTCCGCACTTTTATCAAGAGAAAGGTAGTAGGCGCATTTCTCAATCGCTCCGCCGTGGTGTTCGCCAATGGCAAGAATCCCCGCGGCAAGGGCTGAATTAAACGTGTTGCCCACAGAAATCGCGGTGCGCGCCACAAACGTGGAAGGGGCCGCAATTCCATGCTCTACCATGGCGCAAAGCATGGCGTCAAGCATTCGCGTTTCTTTTCCTGAAGGAAACGTTCCCTTGATCAAGAAAAAAATCGCCTCGGTAAAGGAGAATGTTTCAATAACTTCCGTGAGCCTTCTCCCTCTTATATATAATTCGTCTCCTTTATGGACGCTAATGGATGTTCGCCACTTCATAACGTACCTTCTTTAAAAGTATGGGAATTTCCTCCAATGTTTTTGCCATAAGCACCCCGGCGCGCTTTAACGCGCTCACCTTTGACGCATAACTGCCGCGGCCTTTTGCCACTATAGCGCCCGCGTGGCCCAGCACGGTTTCCTTTGGGAGGTATGAAGTAAATTTTCCTGCAATAATGGCAACCGCTGGCTTGCTATACTTCCCTTCGCGAATATATTCTGCCGCCTTTTCCTCGTATGTGCCGCCAATTTCTCCAAACATGACAACCGCTTTTGTCTCGCTGTCTTTTTCAAATAGTTCAAGGATATCGCAAAAATCAGATCCTATAATCTGGTCTCCCCCTATTCCCACCACCGTACTCTGTCCAAACCCTGCCCGCGTAAGAATAGAGGCGATTTCTGCGGTCATGCCCCCACTCTTTGAGACAACGCCGATCCCTCCTTTTTTAAATACTTTCTCAACTTCCGAGCTTCCAATACTTCCCACTTTTGCTTTTTCCGGAGAGATGATGCCAACGGAAGCAGGCCCCACAAGGCGCATTCCGCGTTCGCGAGCGAATGCAAGGATCATGGCACTATCCTCGGTGGGCACGTGCTCGGTTAGAATATCAATTAAAGGAATTTTATTCCATATCGCCTCCATTGCGGCATCTTTTACAAATGCTGCCGGAACCGCGATGAGCGAGGTATTAATATCAGGATACTTTTTCAATGCTTCCTTGATTGTATCATAGACCGGAACACGATGCACTTTTTGTCCCGCTTTTCCCGGCGTAACCCCTGCGCGTACCTTTGTTCCATATAAAAGAATCTCGCGGCACGCGCGCGAACCCTCATTGCCCGTGATTCCCTGGATCAATACGTTTGTTTTTTCGTCTATTAAGATGCTCATGAATTTAAGTGTAAAGCGAAAAACGAAAAATGCAAAGCAACGATGCAAAATTAAAAATATTTTTAGTTTTACGTTATTATTTTACGCTTTTCGCTTTTCGCTTTACGCTTTGAATCATCATATGCCAACTTCACCATAATCCTCGCCGTCTGAGCCATCGCCGTCTCGCCTCCAAAAAGGTAAAACTGATATCCTTCTTCTTTTGCCGCTTGACTTAACATTTCAAACGCTTCCTTTTGCCTTGGTCCGTCGCGGCGGATAACAATGGGGTATGAGGGCTTTGGTGTAACTTGGCGCAACCCTTCCACGAATCCCTTCATCGTTTCATGAATGTCGGTAAAGTTTGCCGTTCCTCCCACCACCCAGCATCCTTTTAATCCTTCTTTATTTAAAACGCGCTTAGTAAGTTCTCTTACCACTTCTCCTTTTGGATTTCCCGAATACTCCGTATAATTTGCCGGCTTTCCCCCGTGTCCCATGAGTGCGTCAATATTTAAGAGTGAAGCGCCCCCACCGGAAGCCAAAATCGCGATGTTTCCTCCCATTTCAATAAATCGTCTTTCGCCCGGCTTCACCTTTTCATCGTCCAAAATAATTTTTGCATCCCCGGCGATGAAGTCTCCTTTTTTCGTTTTAAAGAGGGGATTAATTTCGGCAAGAAGCGCATATTCATTCAAGAATAATTTCCATAATTTTTGAATAACTGGAATAATGCCCGAAGCATCATCAAGGGAAAACCCTGCCTCCTTTAAAGCCGCGCGCAAGAAAAAAGGAGGAACGCCCAGGCTGAAATGAATGGGAATCGCTTTTGCCTTCGTCACACCTGATCCGCCTTTGGGTGAAAGTAAAAGGACGGGTCCTCTTTCGTCGGTGTCGTAGCTGATGCCTATGTAATATTCTTTTACGGCAGAAATTTTTTCTTCAACCAGCACTTCCCTTACTTTTTCTCCGCTGATGGTTTTTCCTATGATTTTTGCAATGCCTCTTTGCGCCATTCGCGTATCGCGCGCAAAAAAAATACCGCCTTCTTTTTTGCGATTTCCCGAAAGCGTCTGTGCTTTAATGACGGCGGGTGAGGCAAGCGGGGCAAGGCGCTCTTTCCCGTTAGCGAGTATGCCTTGAGGAATGGCAATGCCATACTTCTCAAAAAGTTTTTTCCCCTCAATTTCCATGAGTCTCATGGTTTTTGCAAAAGAGAGGCAAGATCAACACTCAATCCGTCAACAATTACCTTCCCTTCATAATTTTTTGCGATCTTTTGCGCTTCTTCTTTAAGCATTTCAAGGGTGAGGTGGGAACTTTCTTTATCCGCGACAGGGATAATGAGGAAAGGCGATTCAATAAATTTTTCTTTTCCAAAAGCGTCCTTGCCAAAGGCGATAGCGACACTTAAATCCAATTCCTTTGCCGCATATTCAGGGTCAAGGTACGCGCGGCTTATCAAAAATCCCGGCGGAAGCTTATCAGATTGCGAAGGATCAAATCGTCCGGTGCCGTCATAATAGCTCACGCGCGCGATGTGGAATTTGGGATGTGTCTCCAGGTGTCCTTTATAAGGAATACCGAGCTCTTTTGAAACATGCTCTGCCCACCACTTCGCGTATGCTTCAGGGGTTTGAAATTTCTCCTTTTCCTCTTCCGAGAGGCCTTTAAATGCCAAGGCCGCGGCTCCGCATTCTTCGTGGCTATAAACGCCATCGGCTTCTATATTTTTTATACGATTAATTGCCTGATCTCTATCAAGAATACCCGAACCCGCGTAATGGATTTTTCCTTGCGTCGTTCGTTCATCTATACAGCAAACGGAACGATTTTCCAGCGTAAATAACCCACCCTTTTTTTCAAAGGAGTTAACGTAGGTATTAATTCCGCCGGCCTTTTTTATTTCTTTAAATAGCGATTCTTGCTTATCCCAGTATTTCTGCATGCTGCTTGCTAAATGTTCGGGTAATTTCATAATTGAAGGTCTATTATAGCGTGAAAAGATAGGAAGGTTCAAGGTCTTTACAAAATTAATAAAAGGTGGTAGAATAATACCGCATGAAAAGATATACCCTGCTCTTCCTTGTTTTTATAGGAATATTTTTAGCTCTCCCCGCAAAGAGCGTTTTTCGCGAGGAATTTACGGTTAGTCAGAGCTTACGATCTCCGGGATCGCTTGATTTTAATTTTACCTCGGCTTGGTACGATTCATTGGGGCGGCGCGTTATAGCAAGCCGTACCTATGGCGCGCGCCAACTTCCCCTCTCCGCGCTTGAGAAATTTATGTGCGATGCAAAAAAGCTCATAAGCGATCATAATCTTACTTTACTTGAGCGAAATATCGGCTGCAAAGTTACTCCTTCGGGTGTGTTGCTTTTTGGATTTTCGCGCGATGAAATTTCAAAAGACTGGGTGGGTCGTATCTATTTGATTGAGGCAGGAAAAGCAACACTCCTTCATTCCCCTTCGCTTTTTTCTGACAAGCGATTGGGATCATTTTCCATTGGAGTAAAAAATTCCAATGAATTTTTGGTAATTTATACTATTTCTCCCGCGCGCTTTTTCTCCTTCCGGTCCGGGGTGTGGCGCGAGGAAGCAAATAACGAGCTTAAAGAATTACGCGTCTCTTCGCGCACGCAAGTTGCATGGTCGGGAAATGCGTGGTTTTTTTCAGGAGGTGGGAGAAATCTTTCCTACTTTGACGGCTTAATCCTGGTAAATGTCTTTGGACAGGTGCCTCGCGTTGACTTTGGTATTCACTCCCTTGAGACAGACGTTTCAGGCGGAGGCATGATCATTGCCGATGGTAAGGAAGTATTTTTAATTCAGGATAATGGATATGGGGCAGGCATGTCGGTAGAATCGCGCACGATTCGCGCCCGCGGTACTTTTGATGTGGTGGAATTAACCCTCTCTCACGATGCCTCAACTCCTTCGGGAAGCTCGCTTACCTATCTTTTTTCTCCTGATAATGGCGATCATTGGTTTAGCGGCAATGCAGGCGAGCGCGTGCTTTTTTCTACCACGGGCAGAGAGCTTCGCTGGAAAGCAGTCTTTTCTTCTTCCAGTCCCAATGTAACGTCTATTTTGCGAGAGCTTACTATTCACTATGTAACCGAGGACGCATCAGGCAAGCGTACAAGTTCGCGCGATTCTAAACGCGTAAGCGATCTTTCGCGCGTTGACGGATACCTTAAGGCGTATTTTGACGAGGTGGGCAGTGATCCTTTAATGCAAGAGGAACTTTCGCACCGCCGCGAAAATATATGGGCAAAGTTAAAAACAGCGCTTGTGAGTCAGGCGGGCAATCAGCGCGAAGGCCAGAGCCGCAAACGAAGCATTGAAGGAAGTTTCCCTGCCCAGCCAACAGACGGGCTTCTTTACGGCTACTGGACGGACGGCGCGGGAAAGAATTTTATTCTTTATGTGACTTTGGAAGAAGAAGAGAATTCAGCGCTCCGTAAAGACATTGACGGTGTTATTTTAGACATTAACTGCGATGATCCGGTTTACTGCATTGGCCGCGGAATAAGTGTTGCAAAACAAAAGGAACAAAGTACGCGCGACCGCTTAATCCGCTATGTAAATGATTATCGGGTTTATTTCCTAAAAAATGGCGTCAAGCAGTGGGTAAAAGATGAGAAAGCCTTTGCCCGAAGAAAATTGAAGTGGGAAAATGTAGAAGTTCTTAGTACCCAACAGGACCTTGACCGCTATCCCACCGGTTCGCCGTTGCGGTAGACACACGTTCACTTTTGAGTGAAAAAAACGCCTTCAAAAAGCGGGCAAAAAAGGCAATAAAAAACGGGAGCCAATTGCATAAGGACGGCACCTTATGAACCTGCTCCCATCGTGATACAATTATATTACCGCCACCCTATACAAAAGTCAATACTGAACGCCTATTTGCGGCTGCCGTTTCGCCGTAAATGTATCAAGGCAAATTTGACTTTTTTCCGTCAATGCGTATAATGATAGCGTCGCTTAAACAGATGTGTTTTGTTGCCAAACGGAATTTTGTT
Organism: uncultured Candidatus Saccharibacteria bacterium; assembly: GCA_964436845.1. GTDB lineage: Bacteria > Patescibacteriota > Minisyncoccia > 2-01-FULL-47-10 > JBBTYX01 > CAYTEF01. The sequence continues at coordinate 9,558 of CAYTEF010000001.1, read as the reverse complement.
GCCCTTGAGATTAAAAAAGGGCGACGGTTCCAATAGCGCTTAACCGTTTGGTAAGCAATATCTGTTGGGCGACAACCGTCGTCCTTTTTTAGTTTTTCTTTGGAGGATTTTATTAAATCACCTTCATTCTTATGATTAATGGAGAAAGTATTTTTAATCAATTTGTTGGAAAATATCAGCTTTCTAAAACGTTGAGATTTGAGTTAAAACCGGTGGGAGAAACTGAACAATTTTTAAAGGAGAATAAAGTTTTTGAGAAAGATAAAACTATTGACGATAGTTATAGCCAAGCAAAGTTTTACTTTGATAAACTCCATCAGAGATTTATAGATACTGCATTAGCTCCCGATGAGGTAGCGGAGCTGGATTTTCGCGCATTTGCACAATTTTTGCAAGGAATAAAGAAAAAGCTTAATGAAAAACGAATCGTGCTGCGATTGGCACGAGAGAAAAGGGAAGCGACTGATTCCATACAAAAGGAAATAAATAGCCTTGGAAAAAAGGTACAGGACACAAAGGAAGATTTTTATAAACAAATCGTCAATTTGTTTAATCGCCAGGCAGGCGAATGGAAAAAATATTATTTTGGCAAAAAATTGGAAGATGGGAGTGCAATTAATTTTGGGAAGAGAAATAACAACAACGAAGAAAGGGAAAATGAAAAAGGGGTCGGATTTCTTACATCGGCGGGCGTTCTACAAATACTTAAATACGAGTTCCCCGCATCAAAGGACGTGGAATACAAAAAACTGGGCTGGCCGAGTTTATTTGTAGAGGAAAGCGAAAACCCAAACAAACGACGGTATATTTTTGATAGCTTTGATCGTTTTTCCGGCTACCTAACGAAATTTCAAGCGACGCGCAAAAATGTTTACGCGGATAATGGTATGGCAACTGCGTTAGCCACTCGCATCGTGAGTAATTTTGATTTGTTTTCAGCAAATGCAAGGATTTTTGACGAAAAGTATAAAGATAATTTTCAAGAGATTGGTCTTGAGCAAGCTGACATTTTCAAAGTAGAAAATTACAGTAAGTATCTTTTGCAGAAAAATATTGAAGCGCTAGAAGGTGCAGAGGACAGCGATAATTCTTACAATAAAGTCATTGGGCGCATAAATAAAGTCATAAAAGAGTACGGGGATAAAAAAATCAGCGAAGCAAAAACGGCAAAGGGTGATTTTAAGAAAAGCAATTTTCCTACTTTCAGGACTCTTGAGAAACAAATTTTGGGCGAGATAGAGCAGCAAGCACAGCTTATAGAGGCTACTGAAGAAAAAACAGAAGAAGAAATTTTTATTGAAAGATTCAAGGAATTTATAGCAGCAAATGAGGTGCGATTTGATGCTGCTAAGAAATTTATGCAGGTATTCCTTATTGATAAGGAATTTGCATCAGAATACGAGAGGATCTATGTAAGAAATTCTACTATCAATACTATTTCACGCCGCTGGTTTGCGAGTGGTTATGATTTTGAAAGGAACTTGCCACAGGTCTCCTCAAATAAAAAGGAAAACGATGTGATTAAGGTAAAAAAGTTTGTGACGATTTCTGACATAAAAGAGGCCATTGAAAGACTGGAGGATAGACCTTTTAGAGAGGATTTTTATAGAAAAGGCGTTATTCGGCAAGATCATCAGCCATGGAAACAATTTCTAAGCATGTGGAAGTATGAATTTGAAGGCTTGTTTACTGATACTACAAGAGAAGATGGTATCATTATTTATGGCTACGATAGTCGTTTAAAAGAAGCATGTACACTGAAACATTTTTCTAAGGCGCGTAAAAAAGACGAAATTGCGAAAGTTAAAAATTACGCCGATGCCGCTTTGCGTATTTATCAAATGATGAAATATTTGGCCCTGGATGAACTTGATATGGCTAAACTTACGGATATTAGCACAGAGTTTTATGCGCAGTTAGAACCGTACGCTAAGGATTTTCAACTTATCAAGTATTATAATGCTTTCCGAAACTATATAACCAAGAAGCCATTTGACGAAAATAAGATAAAGCTTAATTTCGAGAAAGATACTCTACTTCAGGGCTTTTCAAAACAATACAATTCTTATTTATTTAAGAGCATGATAAACGGAAGAGATAAATTCTATCTCGGAGTGCTTAAAAAAGGTGAACGTGAATTAGATGAAAAAGTGGGAATCAAAAAGATGAGCGATTATCTTTATTTTCCGGCATCGCAATTAAAGTTTCAAAATATCATTAATAAGGCGTTCAAACCTATATTTGGTTATCAATATACGGAACAGAAAGATGAAAGTCGAGCAATCATGGATGCTCAACAATTTATCAGAGAACGGCATCTCAAAAAGCACCCTGGTCTACAATCATTAGTCGATGGAAAGTTTCAAAGTAAAAAGGAATTTACTAAAGCGGTTAATGATGTATGCATTGAAATATACTCGGAAAATGCATTTATACCAATGGATAAAAGTCAGGTAGAAGATAAACTCAAAAGTGGTAGTCTATACCTATTTCTTCTTAAGAATAAGGATTGGGAAGAATTTAAAAAGCCAGCATCTAAAAAAATATTCACACGTTTTATTTTGAACAACTTTTTTCTGAACAAAATTTAAAAGATCCTATTTTCAAAATCTCCGGAGGATCGGAAATGTTTCTACGAGAATTTACCAAGAGTATTAAGGATAATCCTAAACATATCCTTACGAAAGAAAAAGGTAAAGATATAACAAAGTTCTTAAGAGATAAATTCAGGGTAATCAAATTTGTTTATAATAGATACACAGAAAGAAAATATTTTTTACACCTTTCCATTATATTGAACTATGCCGCAAGGAAGCCACAAATGTCGGAAAGAAAATTATTGCCTTTTGTTGGTGGATACAATAAAAATATAAGAGTTGAATTAGCAAAGTACGCGAGACAAAATAAAGTCAATATTATTGGTCTTGATCGTGGCGAGAAGCACTTGGTGTACTATTCGATTATCAATCAAAACGGCGAAATTCTTGACCAAGGTAGTTTGAATGAAATAAATGGCCAGAACTATAGAGATAAACTCGTAAATTGTGAGAAGGAACGCTTACGAAATAGGCAATCGTGGAGTCCAGTAGCAAAAATTAAAGATATTAAGAAAGGGTATGTTTCCCAGGTTGTTCGGAAAATAGCCGACTTCGCAATTCATTATAACGCCATTGTGGTAATGGAGGATCTGAATATGCGCTTTAAACAAATTCGCGGCGGTATTGAACGGAGCGTATATCAGCAACTGGAAAAACAACTGATAGATAAATTTGGTTATTTGATCTTCAAGAATCGACAATCGCATGAATTTGGCGGGGTTTTAAAGGGTTATCAATTGACTGCTCCCTTTGTATCATTTGAAAAAATGGGCAAGCAAACCGGCATTATTTTCTATACACAAGCCGAGTATACTTCAGGCACTGATCCTTTGACCGGTTTTCGCAAGAATGTATACGTTAGCAATTCTGCATCGCAGAAGAAGATAAAAGAAACGATAGAAAAATTTGATGCCATCGGATGGGGTGAAGAAGAGCAAAGCTACTTTTTTACTTATAATCCTAAAAATTTTGTGGAGGAAAGATATAAGAATATCGTGTATTCTCCGCAAAAGGGCTGGACAGTATACGCAAAAGTTCCACGTATTAGGCGCGAAAAAGACGAGAAAGGTTATTGGCAATATACGCCTATAGATGTAAATGAAAAATTCGGGGAGTTATTTAGGCTATGGGAATTTGAAGATCCGCAAGCAGCAGATTTGCATGATGAAATATGTCGTAAAATCCAAGATGGGGAATTAGAGGAAAAGTATGTAATAGATGGCAGAGAGCGAAGTTTTTACCACGCTTTTATTTATTTGTTTAACATAGTAATGCAGATTCGCAATTCTTTCTCTGAGAAATGGGAAAGTTATGAAGATGAACGCGGCGAGACAAGAATAAAGTCAGTAGGCGAAGACATAGATTTTATTGCTTCACCCGTCAGACCATTTTTTAGTACCTATGCTAAGAGCGAGAAATATGGCAATTTATCGCCGTTAAATTTAGCAAACTTTAGAAATAAGATTATAGGACCCGAAGGAGAGCGAATAATTAAGGAGTTTAACGGCGATGCTAATGGGGCTTATAATATTGCACGCAAAGGCAAGTTGATTCTTGATGCAATCACGACAAGACCGGGAAACCCTGATATATATATTTCTGAGTACGACTGGGATAAATTTGTTCAAAAATAATGGAGCCCTATATCCAAATCTCAAAAATAAATGATTTCTTGTATTGCCCGGCGTCGCTGTATTTGCATGGGATGTATGAGGGGTTTTCACAAAAAACCTATCATGAAAAGCCGCAGGTGGTGGGCAAGTTGCGCCATGAAGCAATAGATGAAAATACTTACTCCACGGCACGGCGATTCATTGTGGGGCTTGAGGTGTATAGCCAGAAGTACGAAATTATGGGCAAGATTGACATGTATGATACCCAAACACAGACACTCATCGAGCGCAAAACGCGGATTAAACAGATTTTTGAAGGATATATATGCCAACTATACGCGCAATATTTTTGTCTTGAAGAAATGGGCTATCCGGTGAAAAAACTCATTTTACGTTCGCTGGAAGATAATAGAAACTATGATGTCCCGCTTCCTTCCGATAAGGAACGAATAAGGTTTGAGGAAATATTGAGCGCAATAAGGAATTTTGATCCAAAAACATTACTGTCGCATCGGTGTTCAAAATGCGAGATGAGCATTTACGGCGCGCTAAGCTGGTAAAAATCTTTATGATCACGTTACCTGATTTCAAACAAAAGCAGATTCTTTTTATTCAAACCCAGCGTAATGTTTCCAATAAAATTAGATTTCAGAATGATAATATTGTGTTTTTGAAGGATGATAAAGTGGCAAATAGGGCATCGTGCCATCGGGTATTTGCGGCGTTTATCATTGGCGATATTTCGCTCACCAGCGAGCTCATTAAGCAGGCAAGACGTCTTGGAGTATCATTTTTCCTCTTGAAATATAATTTTGAACCCTATGCCGCGATAAACGCGGCATCAGAAGGCAACTATCTTTTAAGAATGCGCCAGTATGAGTTGGAAGACGACAAGGAGCTCTTTATCGCGCGGCAAATCGTAAAAAATAAAGTGGCAAATCAGATTTCGCTTCTAAAATCGCGGGAAATAGGGGAAAATATCGTCGCGCGCGAAAAAGAAATTATGGAAGCAATAGATAGTGCAGGAAAACAGGATTCATTACGCGGCATAGAGGGTAATGTATCAAAAGAATTTTTTAAGGAATATTTTGGGCCAATCGGGTGGTCGTGGCGTATGCCCCGCGTAAAGCCAGATATTCCAAATTTCCTTCTTGATATAGGATATACGATGATGTTCAACACTCTTGACGCTTTACTTTGTCTTTATGGATTTGATACGTATAAAGGGTGTTACCATAAACTTTTTTTCCAAAGAAAATCTCTTACTTGCGATATTGTTGAGCCGTTTAGGGCGATTATTGATAGAGAAGTACTCAAGCTGTATACGCTTAAAAAAATTCAAGAAAAGGATTTTAAGCAAAGGAATGGGAATCTTTTGCTTTCGTTCGAACATAGCGCGAAATACGCACAGGTATTTCTTGAGGCAATCATGAACCATAAGGAAGAGATGTATCGTTACGTGCAAGGCTACTATCGATTTTTCATGAATAGTGAGGCTAACCCCTTTCCCCATTTTAAGATTTCACGCTGACCATGCTTATTGTGTCGTATGATTTTGAATATAATAATGTACGGGCAAGATTTTCAAAATTCTTGAAGAAATTCGGGCGAAAAATCCAATATTCTGTTTACGAAGTAAAGCATAGCCAAAGGGTATTGCAAAATGTGATTAGTGAGGTAGAATTACGGTATAAAAAGCAGTTCAGGAACGCCGATAGCGTGGTTATTATGCCGTTTTGCGAAGCGTGCCAGAAGAAGGTAATCCGCTACGGCTATGCAAAAAATGAGGAAAAAGACGTGATTGTCTTTGAGTAAGCGCCTTGAAAAATAAATAGAAAAAGCGGAAATTGTCGTGTACGTGATTAGACCAATATTTTATCTGCGGAAACCTTTGTCTTTATGGATTTCCTAAAACAAAAAGTGGCTTTGTTGAGCCAAAAAGTCGTAGCGACTCTTTCAGCGCTATTTGTATCTTTAGTGCTTAACAAAGCCATTTCCGCAGTCTAATCCCTATATCCAATTTCTACTTTTGTAGATGCAACCAAGATTCAATATCTTGTTTGTCTAATCCCTATATCCAATTTCTACTTTTGTAGATACTACTGCTTCAACAGTAACATTTTTTGTCTAATCCCTATATCCAATTTCTACTTTTGTAGATCTTTGTATCCCATCGGAGTATGCTTGGTCTAATCCCTATATCCAATTTCTACTTTTGTAGATTATCTGCTTCTACTGTGATTGTTTTACGTCTAATCCCTATATCCAATTTCTACTTTTGTAGATATATCATTTTCGTTTCCTCCCGTTTGTGTCTAATCCCTATATCCAATTTCTACTTTTGTAGATGGTTGATTGTTTTGCATAGTTTTTTATGTCTAATCCCTATATCCAATTTCTACTTTTGTAGATGGTCAACGCCGCAGTTGATGCTGAAGTCTAATCCCTATATCCAATTTCTACTTTTGTAGATCTCGTTTAGTTCCCCTGATAACCCCTCGGTCTAATCCCTATATCCAATTTCTACTTTTGTAGATATGAGGAACTTTTTAATCCTAAAGTGTCTAATCCCTATATCCAATTTCTACTTTTGTAGATATTCTACACTGATAGCGTGGTAATTATGTCTAATCCCTATATCCAATTTCTACTTTTGTAGATTCCTGTTTCCACACTTATTCCAAAAAGTCTAATCCCTATATCCAATTTCTACTTTTGTAGATTGAGACTGCAGTATATAGACTTGAAGTCTAATCCCTATATCCAATTTCTACTTTTGTAGATTGGCTATTCTTTCAGCTTGCTCAAAAGTCTAATCCCTATATCCAATTTCTACTTTTGTAGATGCGGCTTGGAATCGCTTGACATTTTCGTCTAATCCCTATATCCAATTTCTACTTTTGTAGATAATCTGAGAGGCGGATTTACGACTCGGTCTAATCCCTATATCCAATTTCTACTTTTGTAGATTATGCAGAAGAAATTTAACTTGGACAAAATAAAATTTGCAACAGATGAAGGGACGTTTGAGAGAGCCGTCGGGCTTTATGAGAGCGGAAAGGTGATGCAGTTTGAGGAAGGAATGGGGGCGTATTTTGCAGTGGTTCTTGGGACAAAGCCGTATAGAGTGTCTGTTGATGAGCGCCGATATAGTCACGGCAATTGCGAGTGTTACCTTGGTCAAAACGATACCCTTTGTAAGCATATGGTCGCGGTAGCAATTTATGCGCTAAAGAAAGGGAAGCCGCTTACCGATGACGATAAGCGGCTTGTCGGTCAGCCCATGTGCAGCGGTAAGTTGGGATCGTTGAGCAAGAAAGAGCTGTCTTCAGCTAAAAAATCAATTACTGACGCCATGCGATATATCAAACCGTACAATGGCCCCTCCAGAATCTGGTTTTCCTATCAGGATTCTCTTTCAGAAGGATGCGGCCGTTTATCAAAAATTATCTCGGAATTACCCGTAAGCGAGCAAACGACAAGCTTACTCGTTGATATGCTGTTACGGCTTGATAAAAAATTGAGTTATGGCGGTGTTGATGATTCCGACGGCACCGTGGGTGGATTTATAGAGGAAACTGTACAGATGCTTAAAGAATACGCGACATTAGATCCTTCTTGTACGAAAGTTTTCCACGAGCTTGAGGGGATCAAGACGTGTTTTGGTTGGGAAGAGCCGCTTGTAGGGTTTATAAAAAATCTAAAATGAATCCCAAAGAGTGGTCGGGGGAGGGGTGGTTGCCGGATAGAGAAGTATGCACAAGATGAGATACAATGGTGGACACATACATACACTTGATTGTTTTACCTTATTTTATTACAATATACATACTATGAGATCAATGATTTCTTTTCCCAAAAATACATACGAGAGACTCATAAAAAAGCTCAACTTGCCGAACGTGTTCGAAGCTTATTACAAGAGGAATATCCGTTTGAAGAGTTTGAAGCGACTCGTACGCAGAAGTCCGCCTTATCTAAGGCGAGAAAGAACAGAGAGAAAGGCAATGTATTAAGCCTCAATGAACTTAAACGAAAACTAGATTTTACAAATTAATCCGGATGTTTTCAAAAAGCTTAAAAAGATACCTCGCAAAGGCGCCGAGCGTGTTTTGTTTCTCATACAGGATTTACCCCGAACTCTTACCCAAAGAGTGCATAGTCCATGTATTTCACATAGAATGTCGTACTTCTAAAACGTATTAAATAAACAGGTTAGGCTTAAATCTTAAACTCAATCACGTCGCCTTCTTGGACGATATAGTCCCTTCCCTTGGTTAAAACCCAGCCTTTTGTTTTTGCTTCGTTCCATCCGTTCGCTTCAATGAGTTTCTGCCAGGGAATAACCTGGGCGCGGATGAATTTATCCTGAAAGTCAGTGTGAATTTTTTTGCCGGCTTCCGGAGCGCTTGCCCCCCGCTTTACCGTCCACGCGCGGGTTTCGTCCTCGCCGGTGGAAAAAAAAGTGATTAAGTCTAAAAGCTTGTACGCTTTTACAATCAAGGTATCAAGGTTGCTTTCCATGCCAAGTTCTTTTTGCTGTTCTTTGGTGAAATCCGCCATTTCCACCTCCTGCTTGACATTCAAGGGAATAACTTGATCGGGAATAATGCCAAGAGTGTAAAGATTATGTTCGGCCACAAGCTCTTTTGCATCCTCACCCTTGTCGGTGTTCAGTATATAGAGGGTTGGTTTTTTAATGTCTGCAAGTTCAAGCTCAATATTGATGATTTCAATATCGTCTTTGGGAGAGATGGGTCCTTCATTTCTTATAATTTCCGGATTGTCAAAGGCGCGCACTACCTGCACGATCGTATCCACCTCGCGAATGTGCGCCAAAAACTGATTGCCCAGCCCGGCACCTTTATGCGCGTCTTTTACGAGCCCGGCAATATCAACAAAGGTAACAATGGTGGGGATAATTTTCTTTGAGTGCTCAATTTGGGCGAGTTTGCCCAGCCTCTCATCAGGAACTTCAACAATGCCCTCGTGAGGGTCAATAGTGGCAAAGGGGTAATTGGCGATTTCTACCTCGTTTTTAGTGAGTGCCTTAAAAAGCGATGACTTCCCCACATTGGGAAGCCCGACAATACCAATGGTAAGCATAAGTTGTGGGCACGGTAGGAATCGAACCTACGACCTCTATCTTATCAGGATAGCGTTCCACCATTGAACTACGTGCCCATTGAACATTGCTTCATTTGGTCAAAAAAGGCTTTTATAGCCATCGCGATCTCCCTTTTTCTTTCTACGCCTAATACATAGATACTGCAAGTTCCATGTCGATGGGATCCCTTATGGGCCTGTTGCCGAATATGGTATTGAACCAAAAACAGAAAGGTTAAGTC